>NZ_JAHWXK010000001.1:1806250-2107291 GCF_023091155.1 Microbacterium sufflavum
CCGGAGCGCGTCATCGCGGAGAGGAAGAACGCCTGGAAGGTCGTGTCGGCGGCGTCCATCGACCCGAACGTCTTCGGGTTGTCGTACTCGAGGATGAGGAACGCGGCGGCACCGACCACGAACAGCAGCACGGTGGTGACGATCGTGAGCTTGGAGTGCAGCGACCACCGCTTCACGTGCCACACGTGCTTGGCGAGCGTGTAGATCACGGGGAAGCCGATGCTGCCGAGGAAGACCCCCACCATGAGCAGGAACAGCACGAGGTAGTCGTCGGCGAACACCGCGACGCCGCCGTCGTTGGGGGCGAAGCCGGTGTTGGTGAACGCCATGGCGGCGAAGTAGGGCGCCTCCCACAGTGCGGCGATCGGGTCGACCTTGGCCATCACCAGGGCCGGGTAGAGGAGTGCGGCGAGGGAGGCCTCGATGATGAGGGCGGAGACGGCGACCGTGGTGAGGAGCTGCCCGACCTCGCCCAGCCGCACCGTCTGGCTCTCGTTCACGACGCCGCCGTGCGCGCGCAGCGGGTTCGTGTCGCCCGCGGCCATGAGCTTGGCGCGCAACCCGAGGCGCTTGGAGATGAGCATGCCCATCAGCGAGGCGAGGGTCAGCACGCCCAGCGCACCGATGTTCACGCCGATGAACACCAGGACGTGCCCGAACGGCGACCAGTGGTTGGCCATGTCCACGGTCGCCAGACCCGTGACGCAGATCGTGGAGACGGCGGTGAAGAGGGCGTCGCTCAGCGGCGTGACGGTGCGGTCGGCCGATGCGATCGGCAGCGAGAAGAGGACGGTGAAGACGAGGATCAGCAGCGCGAACACGGAGATCGCGAACCGCGACGGCGACGACGTGATGAGGTGCTTGAAGCGCCCGCCCGACCCCGGGAACCGCTGTCGGGGCGACGACGCCGAAACGATGCCCGACATCGCTGCCCCCTCGTTCGAATCCATCCGTGCACGACGCCGCCCGCCGAGCCCTCGTCATGGTACTCCGTGCCGGGGGCGACTACCCTGATGCCATGACGGACATCTTCGACGTGATCGCAGACGGTACGAGGCGCGACATCCTCCAGCTCCTGCTCCGGCGAACGTCCGAAGGCGAGTCCGGCACCAGCGTGAGCCAGATCGTGGCCGACCTGGGGATCAGCCAGCCCACCGTCTCCAAGCACCTCAAGGTGCTGCGCGATGCCGAGCTCGTGACCGTGCGCGAGGACGGGCAGCGTCGGTTCTACAGCCTCGCCGTCGAGCCGCTCGAGGTCGTCGACGACTGGCTGGTCCCGTTCCTCGTCGACGCCTACGGCGACGCGGCCCCGGACATCGCCTACCCGGGTGGTCTTCCCGATGGCGCGGCACACGCCGCCGAGGTGGTCGGACGCGCGGCCGCATCGGCCAAGCACGTGGTGACCACGGCGCTCAAGCGGCTCGGCGCCTGACGCGCGCGCAGCCGCGCCGGAACGGACATCGCCCCTGACGACCGGGGGGCATGTCGTCAGGGGCGATCCACGGACCCCAGCTCCGCAACGGACTCGGCGGTGCCGGCACAAGTCCTGCATCGACAGTGCCAGAGCTGTCTGGGCGACCGGCGAGCGGCGGCTATGCGCGGGCTGGACGGGACGGGCTCAGCGGCGGCCCGCCTTGCGGCGGAACAGCCACGCGCCCCACACGACGGCGACGCCGAGGATCACCACGCACCACAGCACCGCCCACCACGGCTGCGTTCCGGCGTCGGTACCGAGGAGCAGGCTGCGGATGGTCTCGACGATCGGGGTGATGGGCTGGTGCGCGGCGACCGGCTGCAGCCACTCCGGCATGCTCGCCACCGGCACGAAAGCGCTGGACAGGTAGGGCAGGAACAGCAGCACGAAGCCGTAGCCGTTGGCACCCTCGGGGCTGCCGGCGGCGAGGCCGATCGCCGCGAACAGGTACGTGATCGCGAGGATGTAGAGCGTGATCAGCCCGCCCAGCGCGATCCAGTCGCCCGGCGACGCGGTCGGGCGGAACCCGACCAGCACCCCGACGCCGATGACGATGGCCGTCGCGACCAGGTTGCGCAGGACGCTCGCCACCACGTGCCCGGTGAGCACGGCTCCGGCGCGCAGCGGCATGGTGCGGAACCGGTCGATGATGCCGGAGCGCATGTCGTTCGCGACATACACCGCCGTGGAGGACGCCCCGAACCCCGCGCACGTGAGGATGATGCCCGGCACGACGTAGTCGACGTAGGCGCCGGAGGGGTCGATCGCCCCGCCGAACACCCACGTGAACATGAGCATGAGCATGACGGGCAGCATGATCGCCATGAGCAGTGATTCGCCGTCGCGCAGCGAGTGCCGCAGGCTGCGTCCGACGAAGACGGTTTCGGCCGTCAGCCCGCGCAGGCGCGGTCGAGGCGTCGGCGTGGGGGAGGCGTGCGGGGGCATGGGGGTGGTGATGGTGACCGCGGTGTTCATGCGAGCTCCTCGAGGGTGCGTGAGGCGGCGTCGACCGGCTCTCCGGATACAGGCCGGCCCGCGGGGGACGATGTGACCGCCAGGAACACGTCGTCGAGGGTGGGCCGTCGGAGCGTGACGACGCCGTCGTCTCCCTCCGTGTCGAGCCGATCGAGGGCGCGCCGCAGCCCGGCGACCGTGCCGTCGGTCGGGATCTCGCGCCGCAGCTCTCCCCGGCTGTCGTGGAGCTCGACCGTGTCGCCGCCGATACGCGCCTTGAGCTCGGCGGCGGTGCCCAGCGCCGCGATCCGGCCGTCGTGCAGGACGGCGATCCGGTCGGCGAGCTGATCCGCCTCCTCCAGGTACTGGGTGGTGAGGAACACCGTCGTGCCGGCACCCGCGACCGTGCGGATGATGTCCCACAGGTCGCGGCGGCTACGGGTGTCGAGCCCGGTGGTGGGCTCGTCGAGGAACAGCACTTCCGGGGTCACGACGAAGCTGAGCGCCAGGTCGAGGCGACGGCGCATGCCGCCGGAGTAGGTGCGCACGGCGCGGGACGCCGCGTCGGTCAGCGCGAACCGGGCGATGAGGTCCTCGGCGCGGTGCCGCGCGGCCGCCCGCCCCAGTCCCGAGAGGCGCGCGAACATGACGACGTTCTCGGTACCGGTGAGGGCGTCGTCCACGGCGGCCGCCTGCCCGGTGAGGCTGATGCGCCGGCGCACCTCGTCGGGATGCGAGCGCACATCCCACCCCGCCACGGTCGCCGATCCCGCATCCGCGGTGGTGAGGGTGGTGAGGATGTTGATGGTCGTCGTCTTGCCCGCGCCGTTCGGTCCGAGCAGAGCGAAGACCTCGCCGCGGCCGACCTCGAAGGCGAGGTCGTCGACCACGGGCTTCGGCCCGAAGGCCTTGCGCAGGTCGCGCACCTGGATGGCTGTCTCCATCAGGATCCCTTTCTGTGTATCGCGAAAACTGTGTATGGGCAACGCAATTGTGTATGACGGTAACACACTGTTTATGAAATAAACAGAAGTAGGATGGGCGGATGACCGACATCGAGCCTCCCGAGCTCCCCCGGGGCATCGCCCTCGCCTGGGGCGTCGCGGCGAATCCCCAGCGCGGGCCGAAGCGGGAGATGAGTGTCGAGAAGATCGTGGAGGCCGCGGTGGAACTCGCCGACGGCGAGGGCATCGGCGCCGTCTCCATGGCAGCGGTGGCCGCCCGGCTCGGCTTCACCCCCATGTCGCTGTACCGCTACGTCTCCGCGAAGGACGACCTCCTGCTGCTCATGCAGGAGGAGGCGACCGGACTCCCTCCGGAGAGCCACCTCGAGGTCGAGGGCTGGCGCGCGCGGCTGCTCGCGCTGTACGAGGCCCAGATCCTCGTCTACCTGCGCCACCCGTGGATCCTGTCGTTGCCGATCTCGGGTTCGCCGATCACCCCCAACAGCTCCGCCTGGCTGGACGCCAGTCTCGCCGCGCTCGATGACACACCGCTCACCGCCGACGAGCGGATGGCCGTCGCCCTCGCGATCACCGGCCACGCTCGCTGGTGCGGCATCGTGCAGGCGGGGTACTCGGAGCAGTCCCGCTCCTCCGGTCTCTCCGCCGAAGAGGTGGCGATGCGGGAGGCGTCGCTGTTCGATCGGGTGATCTCGGCCGAGGAGTTCCCCGCGCTCCGCCGGGCGATCGAGGACGGCGTGTTCCTGTCGCCGGCCGATCCGTTCCGCTTCGCCGTGGAGCGCACGCTCGACGGTGTCGCGGCCTACCTCGACGGTCTCGATCGCGGGGAGCAGCACCGGGTCTCCGAGGAGTGGGTCGCCCTCGATGCGGCGGAGCTCGCCGGGGACAAGCGCCTCAAGGAGGCGCAGAAGGCCAGCCGTGATGCCGAGAAGGCGCTGCGCGCGGCGCGCAAGCTCGAGCGTCAGGCTCTTCGCGAGGCGCGAGAACGGGTGGCGAAGGCCAGGAAGTCCGGCTGAGCGACCCCGGCGCCGCGCCGGATGGGCAGGATGGGGGGATGACGACCGCTCCGCACCGCGCTCACTTCGATTTCTCGATCACGTTCGCCAACGGCGGCGGCATGCACGGGGAAGGGTTCCGCCTCGACCTTCCCCGGGAAGACCTCTCGGCCGAGGAGATCGGCACCCTGCTCGTCCGCCACCTGGGACTGGCGCTGGTCGACGAGGTGCACCTCCGCGACCTGCGCATCGTCGAGGAGCCGCATCGCGGAAGCCGCGGGGTCGAGGCACCGAGCGGCGGTGGGGCCGAGGACCGCATCGTGGATCTCAGCCACCCCATCGAGGCCGGGATGATCACCTATCCCGGGCTGCCGGCGCCGACCATCGCCCCGTTCCTCACGCGCGCCGCATCCCGGGAGCGCTACGCGCCGGGGACCGAGTTCGCGATGGACGTGATCACGATGATCGGCAACACCGGCACCTACCTCGACGCCCCCTGGCACCGCTACGGCGACGGCGACGATCTCGCCGCACTCGACCTGCGCACCCTGGTCGGCCTCCCCGCCGAGGTCTTCCACCTGCGCGACGCCTGGTCGCCCGAGCGCCGCGGCATCCGCGCGGCGACCCTGGCGGACCGCGACCTGCGGGGCTCGGCGGTCCTCCTCGACACGGGGTGGAGCCGGCTCTTCGGCACGCCCGAGTATGCGGAGGGGGCGCCGTACCTCACGGAGGACGGCGCCCGCTTCCTGGTCGAGGCGGGGGTGCGCCTGGTCGGGATCGACTCGCTCAACATCGACGACACCGAGAGCGGCGGAGAGCGTCCGGCGCACAGCATCCTCCTCGCCGCCGGCGTGCACGTGGTCGAGCACCTCACGGATCTCGACGCGGTGCCCTCGCGGGGTGCCCGCTTCACCGCGGCCCCGCCCGCGATCCGCGGGTTCGGCACCTTCCCGGTGCGGGCGTTCGCCACGGTGCCCGCGTCCCACTGATCACACGAGTCACGTGGGTTTACACGCGTCCCAGGAAACCCATAGAGTGTGCACATCGAGAAAGGGGTACGTGGGATGCCCGAGGTTCCAGATGTCCGATTCCTGACGGTGGCCGAGGTCGCCGAGCTCATGCGCGTGTCCAAGATGACCGTGTACCGGCTCGTGCACTCCGGAGAGCTGCCCGCCATCCGCTTCGGCCGCAGCTACCGCGTCCCGGAGTCGGCCGTGGCCGAGGCGCTGCAGCGACCGATCGCCGACGCGGGTTGATCCGCAGGGCGGCGCGAGGCGGCCCGCGGGTTTGCTAGGATGATCCGAGGCATTTTTTCGTGCCCGTACCCGGGTGTCCGATTCGGCGACACCCAGCCCCTGACTTAGTGAGGTTTCCGTGGGTTCTGTCATCAAGAAGCGCCGCAAGCGCATGGCGAAGAAGAAGCACCGCAAGCTGCTTCGCAAGACTCGCCACCAGCGCCGCAACAAGAAGTAAGCGGCCAGACACCGAGCGCCTGTCTTCGGACGGGCGCTTTGTGTCTCTGCCGTGCCGCACCGCCGAGAGGATGTCATGAAGTCGATCACCGTCGCCGAGCTCGCCGAGCGCTCCGGTACCCCGCTCATCGATGTCCGGGAGGTGCACGAGTTCGCGGCCGGCCACGTTCCGGGCGCGGTGAACATCCCGATGTCCGAGATCGGCAACCGTCTCGACGAACTGCCCGCCGAGTGCTTCGACGTGATCTGCCAGGCCGGCGGCCGTTCGGCTCGCGTGGTCGAGGCGCTCGAGGCGCGCGGCTATGACGCGACGAACGTGGAGGGCGGCACGGGCGAGTGGATCGCGCAGGGTCGCGAGGTCGAGGTGCCGTCGGCGTGACCACGCTCACCCTGATCGGCAAGCCCGACTGCCATCTGTGCGACGTGGCCTCCGAGGTCGTCGACGCCGTGGTCGCCGAGCTGCCCGACGCCGCCGCCGAGCGGATCGAGATCGTCGAGGCGTCGATCGCCGAAGACCCCGCGCTGTACGAGCAGTGGTGGGAGAAGATCCCGGTGGTGCTGATCGACGGCCGCCTGCACGCCCACTGGCGCGTCTCGCCCGACCGCCTGCGCGAGGCGCTGGAGGAAGCCGTGAGCGCTGACGCCCTGACCGATCAGGAGACACCCCGATGACCATTCGCCATGTCGTGGCCTGGAAGCTCGCCGCCGACGATGCGCAGACCCGCGCGGACCAGGCGGCCGAGGTCGCCCGCCGGCTGAACGCGCTCGACGGCATCGTTCCCCAGCTGCGCAGCATCTGGGCGGGCGCGAACGACGTCTACCCCGACGCCAACTGGGACGTGACGCTCGTCGCGGAGTTCGACTCCGTCGATGCTCTGGAGCAGTACCAGGTGCACCCTGCGCACGAGGAGGTCGCCGGATACATCCGTTCCGTCGTCTCCGGTCGTGTGGCCGTCGACGTCGAGGTGTGAGACCGGGTGCCGCGCGGGGAGGCACCGAAACACAAACGTAATGCGGTCGTCTGCCCGTGTCATTGGTCACGCGACGAGCCGCATGTTTAGATGATCTCCTACCCGTCCGCGGGCGCACCCGCCCCCGAACCCCAGGAGTCGACATGCCTCGTCGTACCCTCTTCGCCGGTCTCGCACTCGTGGCCACCGCCACGTTCGCGCTCGCCGGATGCGCCACCGGATCGACCGACGCGGGCAGCAGCGACGCTCCCGCGGCCGGCGACGACTACGGTCTGATCGAGGCGGGCACCCTCTCTGTCTGCTCCGACATCCCCTACCCGCCGTTCGAGTTCCAGGGCGACGATGGAGAGTACACGGGCTTCGACATCGACCTGCTGGGCGCAATCGCGAAGCAGCTCGACCTGAAGCTTTCGGTGCAGGATGTGGGCTTCGAAGCTCTGCAGTCCGGGACCACCTTGGCGGCCGGTACGTGCGACGTCGGCGCCTCGGCCATGACGATCACCGAGGAGCGCAAGGCCAACATCGACTTCTCCGACCCGTACTACGACTCGCTGCAGTCGCTCCTGGTGCGCACCGACTCGGGCATCGAGTCGATCGACGACCTCGACGGGAAGAACGTGGGCGTGCAGCAGGGCACGACGGGTGAGTCCTACGCCGGGGAGAACGCGAAGGGCGCTCAGCTCGTGCAGTACCCGTCGGACGGCGAGCTGTGGCCGGCCATGCAGGCCGGGCAGATCGACGCGATCCTGCAGGACCAGCCGGTGAACCTCGAGCACGAGAAGGCCGACTCCGCCTACAAGATCGTGGAAACGTACGAGACCGACGAGTCCTACGGCTTCGCGTTCGCGAAGGGCGAGAAGGATGCTCTTCTCGAGGCGGTCAACGGCGCACTGAAGGACCTCCGCGACAGCGGCGAGTACCAGAAGATCTACGACGAGTACTTCACGGCCAACTGAAGACGGAACTGAGTCGGTCGGGAGGACCTTGACAATGGCGTTGAGGCGCACCACGAAGAAGAAGCTGTACCGCTACACCGTCTATGCGGTGCTGATCGCTCTCGTCATCTGGGCGGCGATCAGCACCGACTGGGCGCGGATCGCCACGATGTACTTCAACCCGGAGATCGCGGCGAAGATGCTCCCGGGGATCATCACCACCGCGCTCGTGAACACCCTGTGGTTCACCGCCGTGGCGTTCGTGGGCGGTTTGCTGCTCGGCGTGGTCCTCGCGCTGATGAAGCTGTCGGAGATCGGGCCGTTCCGCTGGATCGCGACGTGCTGGATCGAACTGTTCCGCGGACTCCCGGCGATCCTCACGATCTTCGCGATCGCCTACATCGTGCCGATCGGCATGGGTATCCCCGGTACGAAGCTCGGCGGGCCGGTAGTCCTCGGGCTGATCGGTCTGATCCTCGTGGCATCGGCGTACATGGCCGAGACCATTCGCGCCGGCCTGCAGGCGGTGCCGAAGGGGCAGACCGAGGCGGCCCGCTCGCTCGGCATGTCGCCCATGAAGACGACGTTCTGGATCGTGGTGCCGCAGGGCTTCCGCATCATCATCCCGCCGCTGACGAACGAGTTCGTGCTGCTGCTGAAGGACACCTCGCTGCTGTTCGTGGCCGGGTCGTTCATCTGGTCGAAGGAGCTCACGACGTTCGCCCGCGACGCCAGTACGCAGAACGCCAACGGGACGCCGCTGATCATGGCCGCGATCCTGTACCTGATCGTGACGATCCCCCTCACGCGGTTCAGCGCGTGGCTGGAGCGACGGATGGCGAGGAGCCGATGACCACCGATCTGATCGACGTCCACGCGCCCGCGATCGACATCCAGGGGCTCGTGAAGACGTTCGGAGACAACGAGGTGCTCAAGGGCATCGACCTCACGGTCACGGCCGGCGAGGTCGTCTGCGTGATCGGCCCGTCCGGCTCGGGCAAGTCCACGCTGCTGCGCTCGGTGAACCTGCTGGAGGAGCCCACCGGCGGCAAGGTGCTGATCGAGGGGATCGACATCACCGACCCCGACGTCGACATCGACCGCGTGCGCACCCGCATCGGCATGGTGTTCCAGAGCTTCAACCTGTTCCCGCACCTGAGCGTGCTCGGCAACCTGACGATCGCGCAGCAGCGGGTGAAGAAGCGGTCGAAGGCGGAGTCCGAGAAGGTCGCGCACGCGATGCTCGAGCGGGTGGGCCTGGCCGAGAAGGCGGGCGCCTACCCCGGTCACTTGTCGGGCGGGCAGCAGCAGCGCGTCGCGATCGCCCGAGCGCTGTGCATGAACCCCGACATGATGCTCTTCGACGAGCCCACCTCCGCGCTCGACCCCGAGCTGGTCGGCGAGGTGCTGTCGGTCATGCGGTCGCTCGCCGACGAGGGCATGACGATGCTGGTCGTGACCCACGAGATGGGCTTCGCGCGTGAGGTCGGCTCGCGGCTGATCTTCATGGACGGCGGTCACATCGTCGAGGAGGGCGACCCGCACGAGGTGCTCGCCGATCCGCAGCACCAGCGCACCAGGGACTTCCTGTCCCGCGTGCTCTGAAGCACCGACGAACGAACCCCCTGCCGCCGGGATGGCGACAGGGGGTTCGTTCTTCTCACCGCGGTCCCTCGGCTGCGACGACCTCCGCGGGGAGGCCGGAGACGCGCTACCGATATACAACGCGGGGGAGGGGCGTTCGGAGGCGCGGATCCGGAGGTTCGCCGGGTATCGTGTGCAGGTCGATCGCTGGGGCGGTCGACGGAATCTGGGGACAAGTCGGCGGCGATCCAGGACGGATCGGCGACGACTCGTGGTGACACAAGGGGGACCGATGGCTGTCTTCGGCCGTCGTCGACGTGAGATCGACGTTGCGAGCACACGCGCGGAATCGGCCGACGCCGCCGCGCCCGATGACGACGCGCTCCGCGCGCTCGAGGACCTGTTCTCGACACTCCCGCCACCGCCTCCGCGCCCCGCGCTGCGCGCGCACGCACTCGTCGACCGCGACGCGGGCCCGGCGCTCCTTCCGACCCTCACGCCCGGCGGCGACGACCCGATCGCACCGACCCCGGGCACACCCCTCATCGAGCGGGACACCTCGCTCGACCGCACCCGTACAGAACCTCAGGGAGAACGAATGGCACAACTGGAACAGTCCGTGCAGGAGCTTCTGACGATCGACGGCGCCGTGGGCGTCGCGATCGCGGACTCCGCGTCCGGCATGGCTCTCGCGCAGGGCGGTCACCCCGCCTTCGACCTCGGTGTCGCCGCGGCCGGGAACTCCAATGTCGTCCGCGCGAAGCTGCAGACGATGAAGGAGCTCGGCATCGCCAGTCGGATCGACGACATCCTCATCACGCTCGACGACCAGTACCACCTGATCAATGTGCTCAGCAGCAGCGGCACCGAAGGACTCTTCGTCTACCTGGTGCTCGACAAGGCGAAGGCGAACCTGGCGCTCGCCCGCCACAAGCTCGCCACCGTCGCCGGGCAGATCACCATCTGACCCGGAAACCGAACGGAGACCCTGCGGCCAGACGGCCGCGGGGTCTCCGACGTTCCAGGTGGGCCTCCGCCGCTCAGCCGCGCGGATGGACCACCACGGGCTCCGGGTCGACCGCGATGCGGACGCGGTCGCCGAACGCGGGGTGCACACCCGGCGCGTGCTGCACGCGGACGAGCTCGCCCGACTCCGTGCGCACGAGCGTGCGGCGCATGCTGCCGAGGAACGTGCTCTCCTCCACCAGCGCATCGGTCGCCGCGTCCGCCTCCGACGCGAAGTGCACGTTCTCCGGTCGCAGGTACACGTCGACCGGGCCGTCGGCCGGCGTCTGCAACGGCAGGCGCTGCCCCCACACCACGACGTGGTCGCCCTCCGCGACACCGGACACCACGCTCGACAGCCCGACGAACGCGGCGACCCCCGCCGTGGACGGAGCGGTGTACAGCTCCTCCGGGGTGCCGATCTGCTCGATGCGCCCCGCGTTCATCACGGCGATGCGGTCGGACACCGCCAGCGCCTCCTCCTGGTCGTGCGTGACGAAGACCGTGGTGATGCCCAGTCGGAGCTGGAGGCGGCGGATCTCGTCGCGCAGCTGCACGCGCACCTTCGCGTCGAGCGCCGACAGGGGCTCGTCCAGCAGCAGCACCCGGGGCTCGGTGACCAGTGCCCGCGCGAGGGCGACCCGCTGCTGCTGCCCACCCGACAACTGGTGCGGGAAGCGATCGGCGAGGTCGGCGAGACCCACGAGAGCCAGGGCGTCGAGCGACCGTCGTGCCGCCTCGGCCCGGCCGACTCCGCGGCGTCGCAGACCGAAGGCCGTGTTGTCGACCACGCGCAGGTGCGGGAACAGCGAGTACGACTGGAACACCATGCCGATGTCGCGCTTGTTGGTCGTCACCCGAGAGACGTCTCCGCCGCCGAGCAGGACCGCACCGCCATCCGCGACCTCGAGCCCGGCGAGCACGCGCAGCAGCGTGGTCTTGCCGCATCCGGACGGGCCCAGCAGCGACACGAACTCGCCCGGCGCGATGTCGAGATCGACGCCGTGCAGCACGGTCGTGCCGCCGTAGCGCTTCACGATGCCCTCGAGCTGCACGCGGGTGCCCTCGCCGGCCCGCGCGAGCAGCAGGTTGTCCTTCGTGCGGGGGAGGGCCTGGTCGAGGGTCATGAGCGGGCCTTTCGGGAGCCGCGCGCGACGCGGCCGATCAGGAGGAGCAGGAGGAAGACGAGCAGCAGCGCCAGCAGGGTGAAGATCGCCGGCGCGTAGGGGTCCTGCTTCTGCACGACGAGCATCGCCGTCTGGAACACCGGACGGTTCAGGAGGGAGGCGATCGTGAACTCTCCCAGGACCACGGCGATCGACAGCAGGGACGCGGCCAGCAGCCCCTGGCGGAGGTTCGGCGCGAGCACGCGGAGCACCACGGCCGGCCAGCTCGCGCCGAGGGAACGGGCCGCCTCCGACAGCGTGCGCAGGTCGGCCGCGTCGATCGCCGCCTGGATCGACCGGAAGGCGAACGGCAGCACGGTGATGCCGTAGGCGAACGCGAGCGTCCAGGTGCCGGTGCCGAGGGTACGACCGATCTGCAGATAGAGGGGTGCGAGGCCGACCACCAGCACGATCGCCGGGATCGAGATGGGCAGGAGCGCGAGGAACTCGAACGCGGGCTTCAGCCGCGGGAAGCGCAGGTTCACCAGGATCATCGTCGGGGCGAGCACCAGCAGGACGATCGCGACGGTCACGACGGCGAGGATCAGCGAGTTGCCGAGTCCCGTCCAGATCGGCCGGAGCGCGGCCGCCGCAGCGGGGTCGAACAGCGCGGCCCAATGCTCGAACGACGCTCCGTCGGCACCACGGAGCGTGAACAGGAACGTCGACACGAGCGGTACAGCGAAGAACGCGCCGACGAGCACACCGATCACCCAGCGCGTGGTGCGCGACGGGGCGAGACGGTTCACGAGCGCCACCGCGCAGCCCGGCGCTGGATCAGCGAGTACAGGCCCATCACCACGCCGACCACCACGATCATGCCGAGGGCGAGCGCCCCGGCGAGATTCTCCCGGCCCAGCAGCGTCTCGCTCGTGAGGGCGGTGCGGATCTGCAGCGGCACGATCTGCGAGCCCTGGCTGGCCAGCGCCGCGGCGGTCGCGTACGACGAGAAGGCGTTCGCGAACAGGAGCAGCAGGCTGGCGAGGAACGAGGGCGCGAGCACGGGCAGGCCGATGCGCAGCCAGAAGCTCGCCCGCGTGCCGCCCAGCGTGAGGTTCGCCTCGGCCCACTGCGGCTGCAGGGCGGCGAGGGCGGGCATGAACGTGATGACCATGAGCGGCACCTGGAAGTAGATGTAGGGCAGGACGAGCCCGGGCAGCTCGTAGAGCCAGGCGCCGTTCGCGAAGATGTCGACGCCGAGCGTGTCGCGCAGGAAGACCGTGACCACCCCCTGGATGCCGATCGTGGCGATGAACGCGAACGCCAGCATCACCCCGCCGAACTGGGCGAGCACCCCGGCTGCTGCATCGACCGCCCGGCGCACGGCGCCCTCGGGCGGAGCGCCGAGCAGCGCGTAGCAGACCAGGGCCCCCACGACCGCTCCGACCGCGGCCGTGAGTAGCGACAGCCCGGCCGAGTTCGCGAACGTCCTCAGGACCACGGGGTCGCCCAGTGCCTCCACGTTCGTCATCGTGACCGCGCCGTCGTCATCGAAGAACCCCGAGCCGACGGCGAGCACCGTCGGCACGGCGAGGAACAGCACCACGTAGGCCGCGAAGGGGACCAGCCCCAGCCACGCGAACGACGGCGCGGACCGCCGGGCCCCCGCGTCACGCGCGGGCCCGGCGGTGGTGGCGGGGGCGGACGCCGCGACGTCCGCCCCCGGTGCGACGACGGTGGTCACTGGACCGCCGCGGCCCACTTCTCGCCGAGCAGCGTGCCGGCGTTCGCCGACTGCTCCTCGGTCGGCACGACGGTCTCCGCCGGTGCCTCGGGCAGCGCGGCGGCGAGGTCGGCGTCGATCGTGCCCGCCTCCGTCATGGCCTCCATGCGCACCGGACGGGCGCCGCCCTTCAGCCACAGGTTCTGCACCTCGTCGCTGTAGAGGAACTCCTGCCACAGTCGCGCGGCGGCCGGGTGCGGGGCGTCGGCGTTGATGGCCTGGTTGTAGTAGCCGGCGTAGCCCGTCCCGTCGAGCACGACGACCTTCCAGTCGGGGTTGTCGGCCGTGTGGGCGGCGTTCAGGTAATCCCAGTCGAACACCACCGGGGTCTCACCGCTGGCGATGGTCGCGGTGGTCACGTCGACCTTGAGCAGGTTGCCGGCCTTCTGCAGCTCGGAGAAGAAGTCGATGCCGGGCTGGAAGTCGTCGAGCGTGCCGTCCGACTGCACGGTCGCGAGGCCCACCGCGGCGAACGCGGCACCGGCCTGCGTGGGGTCGCCGTTGATCGCGACCGCGCCCTTGTAGTCGGCGGAGAGCAGGTCGTCGAGCTCGGACGGTGCGTCGTACTTCGACGAGTCGTAGCCGATCGACATGTACCCGCCGTAGTCGCCCACGAACAGCCCGCTCGGCTCCTTGAGCTCGTCGGGGATGTCGTCCCACGTCTGCACCGTGTACGGCGCGAAGGCATCGGTGTTCTGCAGGGCCACGGTGAGGCCGAGGTCGAACACGTCGGGCGCCGTGTCGAGGCCCTTGTTCGTCTCGGCGGCCTGGATCTCCTCCGCGCTGGACACGTCGGGCGAGGCCTCGTTGATCGTGATCTCGGGGTACTTCTCGGCGAAGAGATCGAGGATCTCGCCGTAGTTCGCCCAGTCGCGCGGGAGCGCGATGACGTTGAGCTGTCCCTCGGCCTTGGCGGCGGCCTCCAGATCGGCGAACGTGCCGAAGTCGGCCACCGACGTGGCCGCCGACGCGTCGACGTCGGACTCTCCGGAGCCGGAGCCCGACGCGTCGGCGGCGCCGGAGCAGGCGCTCAGTGCGAGCGCGGCCGTGGTGGCGAGGGCGATGCCGGCGCCGATGCGCGCGCGGCGGGTGAAGCGTGCCATGAGTATCCTCTCGGTGCCCGGCGCGGGTTCGCCGGGGTCGGGTTGCGAGAGGACACTACGAGCCGGAGGTTGCCGCTCGTGGCGGCCGCGGTGAACGGACGGTGTCCGATGGGTGGCGCGCGGGCGCGGGACCGACAGGCGGGCCGGCGCGGCCGCCGGTCAGTGCGGGACGGTGAGCTTGAAGCCGCGGTGCGAGCCGACGTAGCCGAGACGCTCGTAGAAGCGGTGCGCGTCGGTGCGGGCGGCATCGGAGGTCAGCTGCACCATCGCGGCGCCGAGCGCGGGCGCGGCCTGTTCCCCGACCCAGCGCATCACGGCCCCGCCGAGACCCGCCGAACGCAGGTCGCTGCGCACGCGCACGGCTTCGACCAGCAGGCGACGGGCTCCGCGGCGTGCCATGCCGGGGATCGACGTGAGCTGCAGCGTGCCGACGACGGCCCCGCCGAGCTCGACCACCAGCAGGTCGTTCGAGGGCTCGGAGAGGATCTCCCTCAGGCCGCGCTCATAGGCGGGGCGATCCTCGTCGGAGGCCACATCACCGCGGGCGGCGCTGATGGGGTCGTCGGCGAGCAGCGCGATCACCGCATCGGTGTCGTCCAGGGTGGCCCGCCGCAGGACGGCCTCGCCGACGCGCGACGGGAAGGGGAAGGGCAGGGGGAGGGCGTCGAGCATGGCACCAGTCTCTCAGGGGCGCGGATGCGGGAGGAGGGTGCACTCTCTGGAATCATGGCCGGGTGGATATCGGCACGGTGCTCGGGCTCGAGCAGCTCACCTGGGGGATGCTGATCCTCGTGATCGTCGCGGCGTTCTGCGCCGGCTGGATCGACGCGGTCGTGGGCGGCGGGGGTCTGCTGCAACTGCCCGCGCTGCTGCTGATCCCCGGTATCGCGCCGGTGCAGGCCCTGGCCACCAACAAGCTCGCGTCGGTGTTCGGCACGGCGACGAGCAGTGTCACGTACTACCGCCGCGCGAAACCCGACATCCGCACGGCTCTGCCCATGGCGGTGATCGCGCTGCTCGGCTCGTTCGGGGGAGCCGCGGTCGCCACGGTGCTTCCGCCCGCCGCGTTCAAGCCGATCATCGTGGTCGCACTTCTCGCGGTCGCCCTGTTCACGGCGCTCCGCCCGCAGCTCGGCGCCGCGACGCAGCTGCGCTTCCACGGCCACAAGCACCACCTCATGGCGGGCCTCGCCGGCCTCGGCATCGGCTTCTACGACGGCATGATCGGCCCGGGCACCGGCACGTTCCTGGTGATCACCCTCGTGGCGCTGCTCGGCTATGACTTCCTGCAGGCCAGCGCGAAGGCGAAGATCGTGAACCTCGCCACGAACCTGGGCGCGCTGCTGCTGTTCATCCCGCACGGGTCGGTGCTGTGGCTGCTGGGCGGCATCCTCGCGGTCGCGAACGTCGCGGGCAGCTACCTGGGGTCGCGCATGGCGATCTCGCGCGGCACCACGTTCATCCGCGTGGTGTTCCTCGTGGTGGTCGTCGCGCTCATCGCGAAGCTGGGCGTGGACGTGTGGAACGAGAACATCGTCCCGGCTCTCGCCTCGCTCCGCTGAACCGTCCGCGGCTCACACGACGACGCCGGGTCGGGCAGGTTCCGTGGGGAACCGCCCGACCCGGCACGAGTGCCTGATCGTGCGCGAGCGGCTCAGGCCGCGTCGTCGTCGGGCTCGTAGTCCACGCCGGCCTCGGCGCGCTGCTCCGGGGTGATCGGGGCGGGCGCGGAGGTCAGCGGGTCGTACCCGTTGCCCGACTTCGGGAAGGCGATGACGTCGCGGATCGACTCGGTCTTCGACAGGTGCTGCAGCACGCGGTCCATGCCCAGCGCGATGCCGCCGTGCGGGGGAGCGCCGAAGGAGAATGCGTCGAGCAGGAAGCCGAACTGCTCCTGCGCGACCTCGTCGCTGATGCCCATGACCTCGAAGACCCGCTTCTGCACGTCTTCGCGGTGGATGCGGATCGAGCCGCCGCCGAGCTCGGAGCCGTTGCACACGATGTCGTACGCGTAGGCGAGGGCCGAGCCCGGGTCGGTGTCGAACGTGTCCTCGAACTCGGGCTTCGGGCCGGTGAACGCGTGGTGCACGGCCGTCCAGGCGCCCGCGCCCACCGCGACGTCGCCCGAGGCCACCGCGTCGGCGGCGGGCTCGAACATCGGGGCGTCGACGACCCAGGTGAACGCGAACTCGTCCGGGTTCAGGTAACCCAGGCGGCGGCCGATCTCCACGCGCGCGGCGCCGAGCAGCGCCCGGCTCTCCTTGGTGGATCCGGCGGCGAAGAACACGCAGTCGCCCGGCTCGGCGCCCACGAACTCCGCGAGACCCGCCTGCTCCGCCTCGGACAGGTTCTTCGCGGCGGGGCCGCCCAGGGTGCCGTCCTCGTTGAACAGCACGTAGGCGAGACCGCGGGCGCCGCGCTGCTTGGCCCAGTCCTGCCAGGCGTCGAGCACCTTGCGCGGCTGCGAGGCGCCGCCGGGCATACGCACCGCGCCGACGTACTCGGCCTGGAACACCCGGAACGGGGTGTCCGCGAAGTACTCGGTCGCCTCGACGAGCTCGAGCCCGAAGCGCAGGTCGGGCTTGTCGGAGCCGTACTTCGCCATCGCCTCGGCGTAGGTGATGCGCGGCAGCGGGGTCTGCACCTCCACGCCGATCGTCTTCCACATCGCCACGATGAGCGACTCCATGAGGGCGATCACGTCTTCCTGCTCGACGAAGCTCATCTCGATGTCGAGCTGCGTGAACTCGGGCTGCCGGTCGGCGCGGAAGTCCTCGTCGCGGTAGCAGCGGGCGATCTGGTAGTACTTCTCCACGCCGCCGACCATGAGCAGCTGCTTGAACAGCTGCGGCGACTGGGGCAGCGCGTACCAGCTGCCCGGGTGCAGCCGCGCCGGCACCACGAAGTCGCGGGCGCCCTCGGGGGTGGAGCGGGTGAGGGTGGGGGTCTCGACCTCGGTGAAGCCGTCGGCGTGCAGCACGTCGCGGACGGCCTTGTACACGTCGGAGCGCAGACGCAGCGCGGAGGCCGCGGCCGGACGGCGCAGGTCGAGGTAGCGGTACTTGAGACGCGCCTCCTCGCCCACGGTCTCGGTGTCGGCCAGCGCCGTGGAGACCTGGAAGGGGAGCGGAGCCGAGGGGTTCAGCACCTCGACCTCGGCCGCGATGACCTCGATCTCGCCCGACGGGAGGTTCGGGTTGGCGTTGCCCTCGGGGCGGCGCGAGACCTCGCCCGTGACCTTGAGCACGAACTCGTTGCGCAGCGGGTGGGCGACCTCCTCGTCGCGGATGACCACCTGGGCGATGCCCGAGGCATCCCGCAGATCGATGAACGCGACGCCTCCGTGGTCACGACGACGATCGACCCACCCGGTGAGGGTGACGGTCTGACCGATGTTCTCGGCGCGCAGGGAGCCTGCGGTGTGGGTGCGCAGCACGGAGTATTCCTTCTGATCTGGGAAATGGAGAACCCGCCCAGTCTACGGGGGTGCGCGACCCCTTCTCACGGGACGGCCCGTCCCTCAGTAGGGTGTCTGTGAACGGAAGGTGCCCCCATGAACCTCGCTCTCGTCCCCGCGGCCGACGTCCCGGTCGTCCCCGACTTCCTCGGCCAGATCCTCTCCGGGACCACCGGCGTGGTGGCGTTGATCTTCTACATCCTCCTCGCCGTCGCCTGGTGGAAGGTGTTCACCAAGGCCGGATATCCGGGCATCCTCGCCCTCATCCCGATCGTCAACGCGATCTTCCTGTTGCGCATCGCCGGGATGTCGGGCTGGTGGGTCCTGCTCTACCTGGTGCCGATCGCCAACGTGGTGCTCGCGATCGTCGTGGCCGTGAAGGTCGGCGCCCGCTTCGGCAAGGGCGGCGTCTTCTCCTTCTTCCTCCTCTTCGTGTTCTCGTTCATCGGATACTTCATCCTCGGCTTCGGCGACTCCCGCTACCGCGAGATCTGACGTGGGGGTATCGCGACTGCACCTCGTGCGGCACGGTGAGGTGCACAACCCCGCCCGTGTGCTGTACGGCCGGCTGCCCGACTATCACCTGAGCCGCGCGGGCCGCGGGATGGCGGCGTCGGCGGCCGCGCACGTGGCGCAGCTCGGCGACCCCGTGGCGGCGCTGTACGCCTCACCGCTGGAGCGCGCGCAGGAGTCGGCGGAGCCGTTCGCCGAGCGGTTCGACCTGGTGCCGGAGATCGACATCCGTCTGATCGAGCCGACGAACGTCTTCGAGGGCACCCGCATGCGCCGGTCGCTGATGAACCCGCTCAACTGGTGGCATCTGCGGCAGCCGTCGGTCCCCAGCTGGGGCGAGCCGTACGCGTCGATCGCGGAGCGCATGCTCGGGATCATGGACGAGGCGTGGACGGCCGCGCTGGAGAGCACGACCGAGGGCGACATCGTGATGGTGTCGCACCAGGCGCCCATCTGGATCACGCACCTGCGCGTGGCGGGGCTTCCGCTGCAGCACGACCCCCGCACGCGGCGCTGCGCCCTGTCGAGCGTCACCTCGTTCGAGCGCGTGGGTGACGTGTGGCGCGAGGTCGCCTACGCGGAGCCCGCCGCCACGGGCGACGCGGTCGACGTCGGCGCGGTCTGACCCGCCGCCGTCACCCCGCGCCCGTGGCCTCGGTCTCAGTGGGCGTCCTCCAGCAGTGACCGGATGACGCCGATCGCCGCGAGCTGACCGGCCGCGGCGGCGAGCAGCACCGCGGCCATCGGCCCGGGGAGGGTCGCGCGATGGGCGAGGTCGCCCGCCGCGAAGACGCCGCCGACCGAGGTGTGCCCGAGCTCGTCGATCTCGATCGAGCCGGAGTCGAGCATCCGCAGTCCCAGGTCGGCCGCGAAGGGGGCGCGCTGGCGCGCCGAGGCCGCGGCGACGAAGACCCCGGCCACGTCGAGGTCGCCGTCGGCCGTGCGCACGCGCACCCCCGCGCCGTGCTCCGAGACCTCGGCCGCAGGCCCGGCGACCCGCACCCCGAGGCCCTCGAGCCGAGCGCGGTCGTCGTCGCCGAGCGGCGCGTCCACCGGCACCACGGTGATGTCGCCGACGACGGGCCCGAGCAGTCCGATCAGGTGCTCCGCGCGCGGGGCGGGGCCGAGGATCGCGATCGGACGACCGGCGTGCTCGTGGCCGTCGCAGAACGGGCAGGTGAACGCCTTCAGCCCCCACAGCGGCGCGAGTCCCGGCACCGCGGGAAGGTCGTCGGCCACGCCGGTCGCGAGCACCACGCGTCGTCCGCGGTCGACCGAGCCGTCGGCGAGCGTCACGCGGAAGCCCTCCGTGGCGGAACCCTCGATGCGCTGCGCCGCGGTGTCGCGCACGGTCACCGTGTCATAGGCGGTGAGCTCCCGCCGGGCGCGGGCGCGCAGCTCCGCCGGGGGTGTGCCGTCCTCGCCGATCATGTTGTGCATGTGCTGCACCGTCCCGTTGCGGTACTCGCCCGAATCGAGCAGCAGCGCCGAGCGGTGCATGCGTCCGAGGGTCAGGGCCGCCTGGAGCCCGGCCGGTCCCGCCCCGATCACGATCGCGTCGTGCATGGTGTCGTCCTCTCTTCTTGCCTTCCTCGCCAGTGTGTGACTTCATGTCAACATGAAGTCAAGCGACAGCCACCCCTGGTCCGTCGGCGAGGTCGCCGCCCGCTTCGACCTGCCCACCCACGTGCTGCGGCACTGGGAATCGGTCGGGTTGCTCCGCCCGCCGCGTGATGCGGCAGGTCGGCGACGCTACGGCGAGGACGAGGTCGTGCGGATCGCCGTGATCCAGCGCAGCAAGGCGGCCGGCATGAGCCTCGAGCAGATCGCCGTGCTGCTCGACGACGGCAGCGCGGGCCGGCACCAGGTGCTGCAGCAGCACCTCGACGACCTCGACCGGCGCATGGAGGAGATGCGGCGCTCGCGGGAGATGACCGAGCACGCGATGGGCTGCCGTGCGCACGACATCGCGACGTGCCCGCGCTTCCGCGCGAGCGTCGCCGACGTGCTCGCGCGCCTCTGATTCCCCCCGGGGGGTACCCGGCCGATGCATAGGATGCTCTGCGTAAACTCGGAGCCGTGCCCCTCGCCCCCAGAATCCCTCCGATTCGCCGCGGCCGCACCTCCCACCCCCGGCATGCCCGCCGAGCGGTCGGAGCCGCGTTCGCCGCGGTGCTCGCCGTCGGCCTGACCGCGTGCGCCCCCGACGCCGTCAGCGAATCCTTCCTGAGCGGGGAGAACACCGGCTACGTCGCCGCGGACGGCGCGATCGTCGAGATCCCGGTCGCCGAACGTGGCGAACCCGTCGAGTTCGGCGGGGTCACCGAGACCGGTGACGACTTCGACAGCGCCGACGTCGCCGGCGACGTCACCGTCGTCAACTTCTGGTACGCCGGGTGCGCCCCGTGCCGCCTCGAAGCGGCCGACCTGGAGAGCGTCTGGAAGGAGTACGAGGACCAGGGCGTGTCCTTCATCGGCGTCAACACGCGCGACCAGGCCGACACGGCCACCGCGTTCGCGGAGGAGTACGGCGTCACCTACCCGAGCCTGATCGACGTCGACACCGCGGAGGCCAAGCTCGCGTTCGCGGAGGCCGTGCCGATCTCGGCCACCCCGACCACCCTCGTGCTCGACAAGCAGGGCCGCGTGGCCGCGAAGATCATCGGGCCGATCGACGGGACCTCCGTGCTCTCCACGCTCGTCAAGGACGCCCTCGCGGAGGACTCGTGACCCGCGCGGAGGCGCCGTGAACCCCGACGTCATCATCGGCTCCGGCGCCCTCTGGCTCGCGCTGCCCGTGGCGATGCTCGCCGGGCTCGTGTCGTTCGTGTCGCCGTGCGTGCTCCCGCTCGTCCCCGGCTACCTCGGATTCCTGGGCGGAGCGGTCGCCCCGCGGGGCTCGGACGACGGCACGACGCAGACCGCGACCCGCAGTCGCCTCGTGCTGGGCGTGCTGCTGTTCATCCTCGGCTTCACGGTCGTGTTCATCCTCTTCACGGTGCTCGGCGGCACGGCGGGCGCGTTCCTGCTGCGCTGGGGCGACCTCATCACGCGCATCCTCGGCGTCGTGATCATCGCGATGGGGCTGGTGTTCCTCGGCCTGTTCGGCTTCGCGCAGCGCGAGTTCCGCTTCCACGTCGACTCCAAGGCCGGGATCATCGGGGCCCCGCTGCTGGGTGTCGCGCTCGGCATCGGCTGGGCGCCGTGCATGGGGCCGACGCTCGCCGCGATCCTGGCGCTGTCGTTCAACGCCGGCGACCCGGTGCGCGCCGGCTTCCTCGGCCTGGCGTACTCCCTCGGCCTCGGCATCCCGTTCCTGCTGGTCGCCCTCGGCTTCGGCTGGGCGACCAGGGCGATCGGCTTCCTGCGCCGCCACGTGCGCATCGTGAACATCGTGGGCGGCGTCATGCTCATCCTGCTCGGTGTGCTGATGGTCACCGGGCTGTGGACCGACATCATGTCACGGCTGACGGCGGTGATCGGCAGTGTCATCCTCCCGCTCTGACCGCGCAGAGCACACCACCACGAAGAACAAGGGTGCCGTGAACAGCGACTCCAGCGATCCGCTCCGTCCGTCCGACCACGTCGACGGCGACGACTCGATCACCCAGCCGCGGCTCGGGGTCGTCGGCTGGCTGCGGTGGGGCTGGCGTCAGCTGACGTCGATGCGCACCGCGCTGATCCTGCTGCTCGTGCTCGCGATCGCCGCCATTCCCGGCTCGATCTTCCCCCAGCGCATGGCCGACCCGAACGGCGTCACGCAGTGGGAACGCGACAACCCCGACCTGTTCCCGATCCTCGACGGCCTGAAGCTGTTCGACGTCTACCTGTCGCCGTGGTTCTCCGCCATCTACCTGCTGCTGTTCACGTCGCTCGTGGGCTGCGTGATCCCGCGCATCAAGCACCACGCGAAGGCGCTGCGTGCGCGTCCGCCGCGGACTCCCGCCCGGCTCCAGCGCCTGGAGGACCACCGGTCGGTCACGCGCGACCCGGTCGCCGGCTCCGGCACGGGCACCGGTGACGCGGAGGCGGAGGCGGCCGCCGCGATCGATGTCGCGACGACGCAGCTCAAGGCGCTCGGCTACCGCGTGGAGCGCTACGACCGCGGCCGCACGTTCTCGGTGTCGGCCGAGCGCGGGTACTGGCGCGAGACCGGGAACCTGCTGTTCCACCTGGCTCTGGTCGGCGTGCTCGTGACGATCGGCGTCGGCGGCGGTTTCGCGTACACCGGGCAGCGGGTGCTGGTGGAGGGGGAGACGTTCGCGAACACCCTGCTCGACTACGACTCCATGAACCGCGGCCGCTTCGTGACCGACGACGCGTTCGCGCCGTACTCGATGCGCCTCGACTCGTTCGACGTGACGTACCAGCCGTTCGGCGAGCCCGGCTCGGGTCAGGCGGGGAACTTCTCGGCCAACATGACCATCCTCGAGAACGGCGAGGAGCGCGAGGGCTCCGTCAAGGTGAACGAGCCGCTGGGCGTCGCCGACGACGACGTGTTCCTGCTCGGCAACGGCTATGCGCCGACCGTCACCGTGCGCGACCCCGAGGGCACGGTCGTGTTCACGGGCAGCACCCCGTTCCTCCCGCAGGACACGAACATGACCTCGCTCGGGGTGCTCAAGGTGCCGGACGGCCTCGCCGAGCAGGTGGGCCTCGTCGGCTTCTTCTACCCGACGACGGGTGTGCTCGACTCCGGTGCGTTCTTCTCCGGCTACCCCGACCTGACCAACCCCACCCTCACGCTCGACGTATACACGGGCGACCTCGGCATCAACGACGGGGTGCCGCGCTCGGTGTACGTGCTCGACACGTCCGACATGACCAAGCTCACGGGGCGCTCGACCGACGTCGAGTCGATCGAGCTCGCGCCGGGCGAGACCGCGGAGCTGCCGAACGGGCTCGGCTCGGTCACCTTCGAGGACGAGTCGCCGGAGGGCGCGACCGATGCCTCCCAGTCGGTGAAGCGCTTCGCCTCCCTGCAGATCCACCGCGACGAATCCGGCGTGTTCGTGCTGGGCTTCGCCATCCTCGCGCTGGCCGGGCTCATGCTCGCGCTGTTCGTGCCGCGACGGCGCGTGTGGGTCAAGGCCACGGCCGCCGACGGCGCGGTGGAGCTGGAGTACGCGGCGCTCGCCCGCGGCGAGGACCCGACGCTCGCGCGGGCCGTGGACGACATCCGCGACGGTCACGCCCGACTGCTCGACGCCGCGGGCGGCACCGTCGCCCGCACCCCCGACGACGCGGAGGCCGAGACCGCGTCCGCGGAAACCGCACCCCCGGCCGCCGACACCACGAAAGTAGACTGACACCATGCTCGAGCTCACCGTGATCTCGCCTGTCCTGCTGTGGACCGCGATCGCGATCTATGCGGCCGCCTTCGTGGCGTACGCCTTCGATCTCGCGCGCCGCTCCCAGGCCTCCGCCGACGCCGTCTCCGTGCGGGAGGGCGAACTGGTGGCGGCGGGCGGCGTCCGTGGCGCGGCATCCCCCGCGACCGGGGCCCCGGCCGCGACCGCTGCCCCGCAGCGCTTCGTGATGGCGCGCATCGGCACGTCGCTCACGGTGCTCGGGTTCGTGTTCCACCTCGCGGCCACCGTGACCCGCAGCATCGCCGCCGGCCGGGTGCCGTGGGCCAACCTGTACGAGTTCGCGATGGTCGGCACGCTGCTCATCATCGCGGTGTACCTCGTGGTGCTCACGCGCCTCGATCTGCGCTTCCTCGGCACGTTCATCACGGGGCTCGTGGTGGTGCTCCTCGGGCTGGGGGCGACGAACTTCTACGTCGAGGTCTCGCCGCTGATGGACCCGCTCAAGAGCGTGTGGCTCATCATCCACGTGTTCGTGGCGTCGCTGGCGACCGCGTTCTTCGCGCTGGCGTTCGCGCTGTCGGTGATCCAGCTGATGCAGTCCCGCCGCGAGCGTCTGCTCGGCGAGGGCGCCGCCAAGACGGGACCGGGCTTCCTGCGCACGTTCCCGACCGCGGAGCGCCTGGAGAGCCTGGCGTACATGTTCTCGATCATCGGCTTCATCCTGTGGACGTTCACCCTCATCGCCGGGTCGATCTGGGCGTACTACGCGTGGAGCCGCTTCTGGGGCTTCGACGTGAAGGAGACCTGGACGTTCGTGATCTGGGTGCTCTACGCGGGCTACATCCACGCGCGGGCGACGCGCGGGTGGCGCGGCAACCCCTCGGCGTGGCTGTCGATCGTCGGCTTCACCGCGGTGATCTTCAACTTCACGATCGTCAACGTGTTCTTCAAGGGCCTGCACGCCTACTCCGGCCTGAGCTGATCCGCTGCCCCCGGGCAACGCCAGGTCTCAGCCGCCGAGCGGCAGGACCTCGGCGTGCTCGGTGCCGTGCTCGTACCAGACCAGTTCGGCCTCGGTGATGGTCTCGGTGACAGCGGGCTCGAAGGCGCGGGACTCGGCCTCGGCGAATCGTCTCCACTCGGCCGGGTCGAGAGTCTTGCCGTAGATCACCGAAAGGTGGAAGGTCCAGTCCTCCAGCGGCAGCTCGCCCAGCCGGCGGAAGTCCGTCTCGTCCAGCGCGGTCGTCAGGGTCGAGTACGCCGAGACGAGTGACGCGGTGCGGGCGAGACGCACGATCAGGATCTGCCATGGTGCGGAGAACTCGTCCGTGGCCTCGGCTCTGACCTCGATCGGGGTCTGCTGCGCGGCCCAGGTGCGGATCAGCGCGGCGAGCTCTTCGCGCCGATCGGGCTCGGCGAATCCACGCAGAGTGACGTGACCGGTGTGCGGGCGCCGGATCGGGGCGCCGAGGCGAGCGAGTGACGCGTCCTGGACGTTCCGATAGGTCTCGGCGACCGCGGCGGTGGGGCGCAGCACGACGTACTGCTGCCCTTCCAGGCCGGCGAGCTGTTCGGGGGTGTCCATGAACGGTCGACGCATGGCAGGAGCCTAGGGGAGTCAGGCGGGGGCGAGGACCGCGGTCGCCGTGGTGGTGCGGCGGACCGCGACCACCACGGTCGTGGCGACGAGCGACAGCACGCCCCACACGATGAGCGCGGCCACCGCCGGGCCGCTCGCGGAGATCAGGCCCGTGAACGCGGGAGCCGTCGGCAGGGCGGCACCGATCGCGGCGAGCCAGTCGGGCACGGTCGAGATGAGGCCGGTCGCGACCGCGAGCACGCCCACGAGCGCGGCGATCCAGCGCCCGATCCCGCCGAACACGGCCACGAGCGCCTGGTTCACGGCGGCGAACGCGACCCCGGCGAGCACGGCCGTGCCGGCGAAGGCCCACCACTGGGCGGCGTCGTAGCTCGCCACGGTCTGCACGATGAGCGACACCAGCAGGCCCTGCGCGGCGCCGATGGCCACGGCGGGCCAGAACCCGCGCAGGGCCAGGGCCGCGGAGGAGCGGCGGGAGGTGAGGGTGCGGGCGGTGTGGGCGCGCAGCACCAGGAACGACGCCAGGCCGCCGAACCACAGCACGACCGCGGTGAGCAGCGGGATCGCGGTCGGGCCGAAGATCGCGTTCTCTGGGGCGTCCGCCGCGACCGGGTCGGCGATCACCGACGCGAGCGAGGTGGACTCGTCGTCGCTGAACGAGGGGAGCGAGTCGGCCGCGGTGCGCAGGCCGCCCGCGAGATCGCCTGTGCCCGTGGCGAGCGTGTCGAGGCCGGCGACGAGCTCGGTGGAACCCTCCGCGAGCTGGTTCGCGCCGTCCGTGAGCTGGGTCGCGCCGGTCGCCAGAGCCCGTGCCCCGGCCGCCGAGGGGCCGATGCCCTCGCTGGCGAGCTGGGTCAGGCCGTCCGCGAGCTGGGTCGCCCCGGCCCCGGCCTGCCCCATGCTCGATGCGAGGGTGCCGAGGGTGCCGGGGAGCGCCGCCACGCCGCCCGACACCTCCGGGCTGGTGAGGATGCCCGCCGCGGTGCCCGCCGACCGCGCCACCGACCCGGCCTGGGTCGCGAGCGCGGTGAGCTGGTCGCACTGCGCCTGGTCGGTCACGGGCGGCGTGCACGCGCTCGCCGCGAGGGCGCCGAGGCTCTGGGCGAGCGCCGCTGCGTCGGTGCCGGCCGTCTGCGCCGACCCGGCGGCGGACTGGATCCCGCCGACGAGCTGCTGCGTCGGGGCGACACTGGCCTGGAGCTGCGCGGCACCTGCGGTGAGTCCGCTGCCGATCTGCCCCGCGCCGGCCGCGGCCTCGCGCGTCTTGCCCGCGATCGTGTCGAGCCC
The DNA here is from genome assembly GCF_023091155.1 of Microbacterium sufflavum. Lineage (NCBI taxonomy): Bacteria > Bacillati > Actinomycetota > Actinomycetes > Micrococcales > Microbacteriaceae > Microbacterium > Microbacterium sufflavum. Next base: position 1,832,764 of record NZ_JAHWXK010000001.1, read on the forward strand.
CGACGCGAGCGAGGAGGCGCCGGTGCCGAGCTGTGCAGCCCCGGAGGCGAGCTGTGTCGCGCCGTCGGGGATCTCCGCCGCCCCGGTGGCGGCGTCGCGGGCGCCCGTCGCGAGCTGGAGTGCGCCGTCGGCGGCGTCGCCGATCTGGTCGCCGATCGTGGTGAAGCCCACGAGGATGTTCTCGGTGGTGGCCTCCGACAGCATGGTGCCGAGGGTCGACGCGGCGACGTTCGCGATCTGGCTCGTGATGAGGTCGTCGGCGACGAGACCGTCGTCGGGGGTGGTGACGCGGATCGTCGCCTGCTCCGCGTCGCCGCCGCCGTCCGCCACGGCCTGCCCGCCCGAGGTCGCGGCGGCCGAGAAGTCCTCGGGGATCGTGATGACGGCCTGGTACGAGCCGTCCGCGAGCCCGTCGGCCGCATCCTCCTCGTTCGAGATGACCCACGTGAGGTTCGAGTCGAGGTCGTCGGAGCCCTCGACCAGCCCGGAGGCGAGCTGTCGTCCGAGCGGGGTGACCTGCCCGTCGATCTCGACCGGCTCGTCGAGGTTCACGATCGCGGCGGTCATCGATTCCAGCCGCTCCGTGGGGTTGTACAGCGCGGCCATGAGGATGCCGCCGATCGCGGCGGGCAGCAGCAGCACGCCGAGGATCGTCAGCCACGTGATGGGCTTGCGGGAGCGCGCGCGCTCGAGGGGGAGGGTCATGCGGTCACCTCGGTGGTGTCGGCGGCGGCCCGGTGCGGGTCGCGGAGGTCCAGGGTGTCGGCGGACGACCATCCGGCGTCCGCGAGGAGGGAGCGCGCCGCGGTCGCGTCGACCGCGGTGGCGAACACGGCGAGGGGGCGGCGGGCCGCGGTGTCGCGCAGTCGGGCCGCGAGCTGATCCCGGGCGGCGCCGTCGAGGCGGTCGATGCCGTCGAGCACCACGAGCTCGGTGCGTCCGCGCAGCGCCTCGGCGAGGTCGGGGGCCGTCGCGTCCTGGTCGTCCACGAGCACGCAGCCGACGTGGGCACGCACCCACGCGGCGCGACCGGGGAGCAGGTGCCCCGCCACGCGTAGGCGACCCTCGCCCGGCGGCACCCGTCCGGCGATCGTGAGGGCGAGCACCCGCAGCGTGGCGGCGTCGAGCCCGGTGGCCACCACCGCGCTCCCCGGTGCGAGGCGCAGCGACAGGCCGTCGAGCGCGGCGATGTCGCCGCCCACCGTGAGGTCGTCGGCTGCCACGACGGAGCCGTCGCCGGGCCACGCGGCGAGGTGTCGTTCGCGTTCCACCGCCTCGCCCTCGATGTCCACGCTCGGCAGGATGCGCTCGAGCCAGGCCGGGATCTCCCACGCGCGCTCGCCGAGGATCGCCATGAGGGCGGGGATCAGGGTCATCCGCACCAGGAACGCGTCGATCGCGATGCCGGCCGCGAGCCCGAGCGCGATGGGCTTGAGCGACGAGTCGCCCTCGGGCACGAACGCCACGAACACCGCGAACATGATGAGTCCGGCGGCCGTGACGACCTTCGCGGAGCCGGAGAAGCCGCTCCGCACGGCGCGCAGCGCGGCCGCGCGACGGGTCGCCCGGTCCGGGCCCTTCGCGTCGGGGTCGTGCACGAAGTCCTCTCTCATGCGCGAGACGAGGAACACCTGGTAGTCCATCGCGAGGCCGAACAGCACGCCCATCAGGATGATCGGCATGAAGCTGATGATGGGGCCGACCTTCGCGACGTGCAGGGCGTCGGCGAACCAGCCCCACTCGAACACGGCACCCACCACGCCGAACGCGGCCACGATCGACAGCAGGTAACCGGCGGCCGCGGTGATCGGCACCCAGAGCGAGCGGAACACGATCGTGAGGAGGATGAGCGACAGGCCGATCACGAAGATGCCGAACGGCAGCAGGGCGGCTCCGAGCTGGTCGGAGATGTCGATGCCGACCGCCGTGAAGCCGGTGACCTTCAGGTCGATGCCGAACTCGTCGAGCCATTCGTCGTGGTGGCTGCGCAGCTCGCGCACGAGGTCGGCGGTGGCGGGGTCGTCGGGCGCCGTCTCCGGGATGATCTGCACGATGCCGGTGTCGGCGGTCTCGTTGGGGGTGGCGAGCGCGACCTCCTTGACCCCCGGGACCTCGGCGACCGCGTCGCCCAGGTCCTCCATCAGACCGAGCGGATCGGTGGAGGTGACGATGGTGCCGGTGAGGATGAGCGGGCCGTTGAACCCGGGACCGAACTGCTCGCCCACGAGGTCGTAGGTCTGCCGCGCTTCGGAGTCCTTCGGCAGCACGCCCGCGTTCGGCAGCGCGAGGTCGAGGCTGAGTGCCGGGACGGCGACGACGCCGAGACCGAGCACGATCGCGAGGGACACGAGGATCGGGCGTCGGGTGACGCCGGCGACCCAGCGGCGGCTGCCCCGAGGGCGGGGTTCGGCCGGGGGCGCCTCGGCGCCGTCGGCGGCCTCCGACGCCGCGCGGGCCGTGGCCGCCCTGACCTTCTTCGTCTTCCGCGACGTCTTCGCCCGGGGCTTCTTCGGGCGCCCGGCGACGCGGTGGCCGAGGAAGCCGAGCAGGGCGGGCGTGAGGGTCACGGCGATCGCGACGGCCACGGCGACCGCGACCGAGGCGGCGATGCCCATCGTGGTGAGGAAGGGGATCCCGGCGAAGCCGAGGCCGATCAGCGCGATGAGCACGGTGACGCCGGCGAACACGACGGCGGAACCGGCGGTGCCGACGGCGCGCGCGGTGGACTCCTCGGGGTCGACGCCGTCGCGCACCTGATCCTGATGCCGCGCGACGATGAAGAGCGCGTAGTCGATGCCGACGGCGAGCCCGAGCATGAGCGCGAGCAGCGGCGTGGTGGACGAGACGGTGGCGAACGCGGTCGCGGTGAAGATGCCCGCCATGGAGATGCCGACGCCGAGGATCGCGGTGAGCAGCGGCAGCCCGGCGACCACGAACGAGCGGAACGTGACGATGAGCACGAGCAGGGCGATCAGCAGCCCCACGGCCTCGGTGAGCGTGACGCCCGGGATGGAGATCGCGAACAGGTCGCCGCCGAGCGACGTCTGGGCGCCATCGGGCAGCTCGGCGCCGAGGTCAGCGACCACGGCGCGCAGGGCGTCCTTCGTCTCGTCGGACACGTCGGTGGACTCGCCGTCGAACTGCACGCGCACGATCGCCGCGGTGTCGTCGTCGTTGATCATGCCGTCGACCATCTCGTCGTACGGCGAGGTCGCCGCCAGCACCTGGTCGAGATCGCCGAGGGCGGACACGGCGTCGTCGATGGGCTCGCGGTACGCGTCGTCGTCGATGCTGTCGCCGTCGGCGGCGACCACGATGAACTGCGCGTTGGTGCCGCTCACCTGCGGGAAGGAGCGGGACAGCTGCTCGAGGCCCGCCTGCGACTCCGTGCCGGGGATGGAGAACGTGTTGTCCGTGCCCGCACCGAGCACGACGGCACCCGCGCCGGCGATGCCGAGGGCGAGGAGCCAGGAGACCAGCACGCGCCAGGGGTGCCGGAACGACCAGCGTCCGAGGGACGACAGGAGTGTGGACACGGGTTCTCCTCGGTGGGGGTGAGCTGGATACACAGGTGTATCCAATACATAGATGTATCGTAAGGTGATCCGGCATCGCGATTCTGTGTGCCGGGTGTGAACACGAGGCGAACCGCACCGGGAGGGAACGCATGGCGGCAACGGCCACGCGCAGCCGTGAGAACACGAGGGCGCGCCTGCTCGACGCGGCGGCGCAGGTGTTCGCCGAGGTGGGCCTGGAGGGGGCGTCGGTCGAGGCGGTCTGCGAGCGCGCGGGCTTCACGCGCGGTGCGTTCTACTCCAACTTCGACTCCAAGGACGAGCTGTTCCTGATGCTCGCCGCGCGGGTGGCCGATGCCCGCGTGGCCGCGGTGCGCACGCGCGTCGAGCAGATGCGCGCGGAGGGCGAGCTCGGCGACGGGTGCGACCCGACCGACCTCGTGCAGCAGATCATGGAGCTCGGCAGCGACGACCGGCTCGGCGTGATGCTCATGAGCGAGATCCGCATCCGCGCGCTGCGCGATCCCGCGTTCGGTGAGGCCTATCTGGCGCAGGAGCGCGAGATGGTCGGCAGCATCGCCCGGATCGTGGAGGACATCGTCGAGGCCGGGTCACTGCGGCTGCGCCTGCCCGCGACCGACGCCGCGCGCATGCTCATGATCATCTGGGAGGGCATGACCGTGCGCGGAGCGATGGCCGGCCGCGACGACGCCGAGCTGCGCCACTCCGGCGGCGAGGAGCTCGGTCGCCTCGTGGAACTGCTCGTCGAGTCCTAGCCCGGGTTCCGCGTCGCGAGCTCGTGGTGGCAGCGGGCCAGGCGGGCCAGCCACCACTCGCGCCGCTCGTCCGCCGCGGCCAGGCGCGTGAGTGCATCCGCGTCCGGGGTGACGCGCCCGACCGGGATCGCGCCGTCGACCGGGCGGAGGTCCGCCACGTCGTCGAGGAACAGCGAGCCCGTGCCGAGGCCGCAGTCGAAGCCGAGTGAGGGCAGCGCGGCCGCCAGCGCGGCGCCCTGTGACAGACCGACCGCGGTGTCGAGCGCGCTGGACACGACCGCCGGGAGTCCCGCTGCCGTCACGATCTGCAGCGCGTGGGTGACGCCTCTCAGCGGCTGCGCCTTGATCACGACGATGTCCGCGGCCCCGGCGCGGGCGACGGCGAGGGGGTCGTCCGACTTGCGGATGCTCTCGTCGGCGGCCACCGGGATGCCCATGTACTTCACGCGGGTGCGCAGTTCGGCCAGCTCGGGCACGGTCGCGCACGGCTGCTCGACGTACTCCAGGTCGTACTCCGCCAGGGCGTGCACCGCGTGCTCGGCCTCGTCCACGTTCCACAGCCCGTTGGCGTCGATGCGGACGCGCCCCTCCGGTCCCATGGCCTCGCGGACGGCGCGGACCCGGGCGACGTCATCGGCCAGCAGCTGTCCCGGCTCGGCGACCTTGACCTTCGCGGTGCGGCACCCGGGGAAGCGGGCGAGCACCTCCGGCACGCGGCCGGGCTCGACCGCGGGCACCGTCGCGTTCACGCCGATGCGATCGCGCACGGGGGCCGGTTGCGCGCGCCAGGCGTAGTCGATCGCGGCGGCGAGCCACGTGGCGGCCTCGGCGTCGTCGTACTCCACGAACGGCGAGAACTCGGCCCACCCCTCCGGCCCCTCGAACAGCAGCGCCTCGCGGGTGTCGACGCCGCGGAACCGGGTGTGCATCGGGAGGGCGACGACCCTGGCCGTGTCGAGCAGTTCTGCGAGCGGAGGGATCATGCCCTCATTCTGCGCTACGGGCCGCGCGGGGACGGATCCACGCGCCGACGACCCGGAGCGTACGCCGCACGAACACGTGCCATTGACAATGGTGTGTGACGCACAGTAATGTGATCGACATGAACGAGACGCTCGACACGCACCTGCAGGAACTGCGCCGCGGCACCGTGGTGCTGGCCTGCCTGCAGCTGCTCCGCACGGCGGGCTACGGCTACGGGCTGCTGGAAGAGCTCGAGCGCCGCGGCTTCGCGACCGACGCGAACACGCTGTACCCCCTGCTCCGCCGGCTGGAGAAGCAGGAGTACCTCACGAGCGAGTGGAACACCGACGAGGCACGGCCGCGCAAGTTCTACCGCACCTCGGAGGCCGGCATGCGCCTGGCCGACACCCTCACCGACGAATGGCGCGCGCTCACCGCCGCGATCGCCTCCCTCACCACCGAGGAGAACTGACATGACCGCCACTCTCACCGAGCGCTACATCAGCGCGACGATCCGCAGTCTGCCGCCCGAGACGCAGGGCGACGTGCGTGCCGAGCTCGAGGCGTCCATCGCCGACGCCGTCGAGGCCCGCATCGACCTGGGGGAGGACCCGCAGGAGGCCGAGCGCGCCGCGCTGACGGCGCTGGGGGATCCCGGAGCCCTCGCCGCGGGATACGCCGACCGCCCGCTGCACCTGATCGGCCCGCGGTACTACCTCGCCTGGTGGCGGCTGCTGAAGCTGCTGCTGATGATCGTGCCGGTCTGCGCGCTCGGCGGCGTGGCGCTCGGACAGACGATCGCGGGAGCCCCGGTCGGCGAGGTGATCTCCAGCGCCGTCCTGGCCACCGGGGGCACCATCCTGCACGTCTGCTTCTGGACCACGCTCGTGTTCGTCATCCTGGAACGGTCGGGCACCGACGCCGGGATGAAGTGGGACGTCGACCAGCTGCCCGAGGCGTCGGACGACGGCGTCGGCCGCAACGAGCTGATCGCCTCGCTCGTGTTCCTCGGGCTCGCGGTGGGCGCCCTGCTCTGGGATCGGTTCCGCGGCTTCGTGGTGGTCGACGGCGAGGCACTGCCCATCCTCGACCCCGGTCTGTGGCCGTGGGGGATCGGTGTGCTGTTCCTCCTCATCGTCGCCGAGGCCGTGTTCGCGATCGTCGTCTACCGTCGCCGCGGGTGGAGCACCGCGCTCGCCGTGGTGAACACGGTCCTCGCCGTGGCCTTCCTCGCCTGGACCCTGACCCTGCTCCTCACCGGCGACCTGGTGAACCCGGACTTCCTCGCGCACATCGTCGCGGCGGGCGGCGACGGATTCGCCGCCGGTGACGCCGAGGCCGCCGACGAGGGCGGGATCTTCCGCATCCTCGCCGTGCTGCTCGGATTCGGCATCGCACTGGGCGTCGGCTGGGACATCGTCGACGGCTGGCGCAAGGCACGCCGACAGGGGCGTTGACCAGGGAGTGCACCCACCCGGACCGGGTGGGTGCACTCCGCGTCGCTCGGAGGCGGGGAATAGGCTGGGAGACGTGACCGATGCCTTCGTCTCCGACCTGTTCGACCCGTCCGAATGGGTGCTCGCGCCCGGCGCCGAGGACTACACCGACATCACCGCGCACGTGTCGCGCGACGGCGGTGTCGCCCGCATCGCGTTCGACCGGCCCGAGGTGCGCAACGCGTTCCGGCCGCACACGGTCGACGAGCTGTACCGCGCCCTCGACATCGCCCGGCAGGACGCCCGCATCGGCGCGGTGCTCCTCACCGGCAACGGCCCGAGCCCGAAGGACGGCGGCTGGGCGTTCTGCTCCGGCGGTGACCAGCGCATCCGCGGCCGCGACGGCTACAAGTACTCCGACTCCGAGACCGCCCTGGTCGACGGGCAGTCGCGTGCGGCCGTCGGGCGCCTGCACATCCTGGAGGTGCAGCGCCTGATCCGCTTCATGCCGAAGGTGGTCATCGCGGTCGTGCCCGGATGGGCGGCCGGCGGAGGACACTCGCTGCACGTCGTGTGCGACCTCACGATCGCGTCGGCCGAAGAGGCGCGGTTCAAGCAGACCGACGCCGACGTGGGGAGCTTCGACGCCGGCTACGGCTCCGCGTACATGGCGCGCCAGACCGGGCAGAAGTTCGCGCGCGAGGTGTTCTTCCTCGCCGAGGAGTACTCCGCGCAGCGGGCGTACGAGGCGGGCGCTGTGAACCGTGTGGTGCCGCACGCCGAGCTGGAGCGCGAGGCGCTGAAGATGGCGCGCACCGTGCTCACCAAGTCGCCCACCGCGATCCGCATGCTGAAGTTCGCGTTCAATGCGGTCGACGACGGGCTGGTGGGCCAGCAGGTGTTCGCGGGAGAGGCCACCCGTCTCGCCTATGGCACCGACGAGGCGGTCGAGGGTCGCGACTCGTTCCTGGAGAAGCGCGCGCCCGACTGGTCCTCCTTCCCCTGGCACTACTGACCGAGCACATCCCGGAGGCACGCATGACCGCCCTGATCCCGACCGACGCGGAAGACACGGGACAGCTGCGGGACGCACTCCAGCGGACGCTCGACGGCGGCCCGGCGCTCGGCTTCGGCATGCTGGGCGGCGCTCCGGAGCACGTGGCGGACGGCATAGCGGCGGTCATCGCGACCTCGGGGTCGAGCGGCATCCCCAAGCGCGTGGCCCTGAGCGCGGAGGCGCTGCGGGCGAGCGCCGAGGCCACGGCCGCGCGCATCGGCGAGGGGCGGTGGCTGCTCGCGCTCCCGGCCGGTTACGTCGCCGGACTCCAGGTCATGGTGCGCTCGCTCCTCGCCGGGACGGAGCCGCGGCAGATCGAGGGACGCTTCTCCCCGGTGTCGTTTGCCGAGGCGACGCTGGCCATGCTGCGCCCGGCGGGTGCGGCGGGTGTTCCCGAGCTGTACACCTCGCTCGTGCCCGCCCAGATCGCCACGCTGCTCGACGCGGCGGAGGACACCGCCGTGCGCGCGGCACTGCAGGCGTACCGGGCGATCCTCGTGGGCGGGCAGGCGCTGCCGGAGCCGCTCAGGGAGCGCGCGGGCGACCTGGGCGTGCGGATCGTGCGCACCTACGGCTCGACCGAGACCAGCGGCGGCTGCGTGTACGACGGCGTGCCGCTCGACACGGTCGCGGTGCGGGTGGTCGACGGCGAGCTCCGCATCGCCGGACCCATGCTCGCGGAGGGCTACCTGGGCGACGGCTCGCTCACGGCTCGCACCTTCCTGCACGACGAGCACGGCATCCGGTGGTACCGCACGGGCGACCTCGGCCTCGTGGAGGACGGGGTCGTGCGCGTGCACGGCCGGGCGGACAACGTGATCGTGTCGGGCGGGATCAACATCTCGCTGGACAGGGTGGAGGGCATCGTGCGGCGCGTGCCGGGGCTGCACGAGGCGGTGGTGGTGCCGGTGCCGGACGAGCGCTGGGGTGAGGCGTCGGTGATCGTCGCGCCGCGGGGCGAGGTGCTGCGGCGCAGCGAGGCGGAACAGCTGGGGCAGGCGCGCGAGGCGGTGGCGGCCGAGATCGGCGCGCACGCCCGTCCCTCGCGTCTCGTCCTGGTCGACGAGCTCGCGGTGCTGTCGTCGGGGAAGCCCGACCGCGAGGCGATCCGCCGGTCGGTCGCGGAACTGCACTGAGGCGTCGCCCGCCCGCGGTCCTGCCAGACTGGGGCGCATGGCCACGTACACGCACGGACACCACGAATCCGTCCTCCGCTCGCACAACGTGCGCGACATCGCCAACTCGGCCGCGTACCTCCGCCCGCACCTCACCGCGCAGACGCGACTGCTCGACGTCGGGGCGGGTCCCGGCAGCATCACGGTCGACTTCGCCGGGGCGGTCGCACACGTCACCGCGACCGAGATCGACGAGTCGGCGCTGTCGCTCTCGCGCGAGCTGGCGGCGCAGCGCGGCCTCGACAACCTCTCCTTCTCGGTGGAGGACGTGCACGCGCTGAGCTTCGCCGACGACACGTTCGACGTGGTGCACGCGCATCAGGTGCTGCAGCACGTGGCCGATCCGGTGCAGGCGCTACGGGAGATGCGGCGTGTGACCGTGCCGGGCGGCCTCGTCGCCGCGCGCGATGCCGACTACGCGGGCTTCCTGTGGTTCCCGGTGCTGCCGGAGCTCGACCGGTGGCTCGACCTCTACCGCCGGGCCGCGCGTGCGAACGGGGGCGAGCCGGACGCGGGGCGGCGGCTGCTGGCGTGGGCCCGCGCGGCGGGCTTCGGCGAGGTCACCGCGACCGCGTCCACGTGGTGCTACGCGACCCCGGAGGAGCGCGACTGGTGGGGCGGCATGTGGGCCGACCGCATCCTGGAGTCCGCCCTCGCCCGGCAGCTCGTGGACGAGGGCTTGGCGACCCCGGCCGACCTGCGCGACATCAGCGAGGCGTGGCGGCGGTGGGCGGGCGACGGCGACGGCTGGTTCCTCGTGCCGCACGGCGAGATCCTCGCGCGGGCGTGAGCGGCGGATACATCGGCAGACGGATGTCTCGCCCGGCGTGCTCGCGTAGCGTGGGGGAGTGATCCGGCCGCTCTCCCGCACGGCGCTCATCCTCGACATCGTCGGGGCGGTGCTGCTGTTCGTCATCTTCACTCCGATGTCGGTGGTGTTCTACGCGCCGCCGGTCACCGGAGAGCCGGTCGCGGGCGCCGCGGTGGCGGCGGTCGTCGTCGCCGGGCTCCTGATGTTCGGCGCGGTGGCGATCGGCCGGCTGTCTCCCGGGCTGGCGCTCGTGGGCGCCTGGGCCGGCGCGATCGTCCAGATGCTCGCCGGCTTCGGGCCGCTGCCGATCGACCTCGCGATCCTGCTGGTGCTGTACGCCACGTCGGCCTGGGGGTCGCGCCGCGTGCTGTGGTGGGGCCTCGGCTCGGTGATCGTCGGCGGCGTGATCGCGGCGCTCTACATGGTGTTCGTCAGCGGGGTCGCGTTCGGCACCGGCACCGGGTGGGAGCTCGTGACGGGCGGCACGCTGCTGCTCGCGGCATCCATCATGGCCCTCGGCTTCGCGTGGGTGTGCGGTCTGCTGTGGCGCGTGGTGCTGCGGTCGCGGCGCACCAGGGCGGCGCAGCTGCAGGCCGAGGCGCTCGCGGCGGAGGAGCAGGAGCGCGTGCGCATCGCCCGCGACATGCACGACATCGTGGCGCACTCGCTCGCGGTCGTGATCGCGCAGGCCGACGGGGCCCGGTACGCCGCGGCCGTGAAGCCCGAGATGGCGACCGAGGCCCTCGGCACGATCGCCCAGACGGCCCGCGGTGCGTTGAGCGACGTGCGGATGCTGCTCACCCAGCTGCGGCACCGCCAGGGCGACGGTCCGCAGCCCACCCTCGCCGATCTGGAGACGCTGTTCGCGCAGGTGCGCCAGGCAGGTATCGAGCCGCGCGTCACGGTCGACCCGATGCCGCCGGGGGAGCCGCCGGGGGCGATCCAGCTCGCGGTCTACCGCATCCTGCAGGAGGCCCTGACGAACGCGATCCGGCACGGCGACGGGGCGGTCGACGTGCACCTGGCCTGGCTCCCCGACCGCGTGGACATCCAGGTGCGCAACACGGTGGCGGCCGACGCCCCGCCGTCCGCACCGGGCGGGCACGGACTGATCGGGATGCGGGAGCGCGCGCAGCTGGTCGGCGGTAGTCTGCACACCGAGCGCCGTGGTGCGCAGTTCGTCGTCCAGAGCAGCCTGCCGATCGGAGCCTCCCAGTGATCAGAGTCGTGCTCGTCGACGACCAGGCCCTGTTCCGCGCCGGGATCCGCATGCTGGTGGCCTCGCAGCCCGACCTCGAGGTCGTGGGGGAGGCGGGCGACGGCAGGGAGGCGCTCGCGGTGGTCGCCACGACGCGGCCCGACGTGGTGCTGATGGACATCCGGATGCCGGTGATGGACGGCCTGACCGCGACCGCGGAGATCCTCGCCCGTCCGGAGCCTCCGCGGATCGTGATGCTCACCACGTTCGACCTCGACGAGGCCGCGGCCCGCGCGATCCGGCAGGGCGCGAGCGGCTTCCTCCTCAAAGACGCCGATCCGGAGTTCCTGCTCGCGGCGATCCGCACGGTGCACGCGGGGTCCAGCGTGATCGCGGCGTCGGCGACCCGCGAGCTGTTCGCGCACTTCGCCGAGGCGCCCCGCCCCGTCCCGCCGCAGTACGGCGAGCTGACCGAGCGCGAGCGGGAGATCTTCGCGCTCGCCGCGCGGGGTCTGTCGAACGCGGAGATCGCGGCGCGGGAGTTCCTGAGCGAGGCGACCGTGAAGACGCACATCAGCCGGATCCTCACGAAGCTGGCGCTGCGCGACCGCGTGCAGCTGGTGGTGTTCGCTTTCGAGCACGGTCTGGCCTGAGCGCGACCGCGTCCTCCGCGAGATCATCCTTCCGATGTATCGGGATGCTCCCGATGGGCGACGCGGTGCCCTGGACGGCGGAAATAGCGTCGAGGACATGGAGATCACGACCAGCGACCTCGGGCTCGCCGCCCGCGTCCAGCACCTGAAGAAGACCTACGGCTCCGGTGAGGGCACGGTCCACGCGCTCGACGACGTGAGCGTCGGCATCCGCCGCGGCCAGTTCACCGCGATCATGGGGCCGTCCGGCTCCGGCAAGTCCACGCTCATGCACATCATGGCCGGGCTCGACAGCCCCACCGAGGGCCGGGCGTGGATCGGCGACACCGAGATCACGGGGCTGAGCGACCTCGACCTCACGCTGCTCCGGCGCCGCCGCGTCGGCTTCATCTTCCAGGCGTTCAACCTGGTGCCCACGCTCGACGCCCTCGGCAACATCCTGCTGCCGTTCGAGCTCGACGGTCGCCGGCCGAGCGCGATCGAGCGGGCCCGCATCGACGGCCTCATCGACACCCTCGGTCTCGGGCCGCGCCTCGCGCACCGTCCCCACCAGCTGTCGGGCGGCCAGCAGCAGCGGGTCGCGATCGCCAGGGCGCTCGCCACGGCCCCCGACCTCGTGTTCGCCGACGAGCCCACCGGCAACCTCGACTCGAAGACCGGTCGGGAGGTGCTGCGCCTGCTCGCCTCCGCGAGCCGCGAGCACGGCCAGTCCATCGCGATGGTCACGCACGACGCGATCGCCGCGAGCCACGCCGACCGGGTGCTGTACCTGGGCGACGGCCGCATCGTCGCCGACCACCCCCGCCAGACCGCCGAGCAGATCTCCGCGTACATGCTGGCCGCCGAGGTGACGGCATGACCGCCGTCGCGACCGTCGTCCCGGAGACCAGGGCGACCGGTCCTCGCCTGGGCTGGCTGCGCGACCGCGGCATGGGTGCGAGCATCCTGGTCGCGGCGCTGTCCGCCGCCTTCGGCGTCTTCCTCGTCGAGATCACCGCCTACATCGGCGCGGTGCTCCAGTCCGACCCGTTCATCGGCGACAGCGGCACCCTCGCCGTCGTCGTCGCGATCCTCTCGGTGCTGCTCACCGCGGTGGCCATGTACGTCGCCGCGATCGTCACGGCCAACACGTTCTCGACCATCATCGCCGGCCGCACCCGTCAGATCGCCCTGCTGCGCCTGATCGGTGCCACGGCGCGCTCGCAGCGCGGACAGGTCGGACGACAGGGACTCATGGTGGGTCTGCTCGGTGCCGCCATCGGGCTCCTCGCCGGTCTCGCGCTCTCCGCGGCGGCCGTCGAGATCGGGGGACGGTTCGTCGCCAACGCCCCGACGGACTTCACGCTCGCGCAGCCCGCGCTCGCACTCCCGGCGATCGGCGTCGCGCTCACGACGTGGGCGGCCGCGTGGGTGGGGTCGCGCCGCGTGCTCGCTGTCACGCCGCTGCAGGCGCTCGGCGGAGCGGTCGAGCGCACGCACGATGAGGTCTCGGGCCGGACGGGGCGCCACGTGGGGGCGTGGGTGCTGCTGATCTCGGGTGCCGCGCTGCTCGCGGGCGGCGTGATCCTCGGGCTCGTGACCCCGCTCGGCGTGGTCGTGGCGTTCTTCGGCGGCATCCTGTCGTTCACCGGGCTCGCGCTCGGTTCGGTGCTGTTCATGCCGCCCGTGCTGCGGCTCGTCGGTCGCCTGTTCGGATCGAGCGCGACCGCACGGCTCGCGGCCGAGAACGCCCTCCGCTACCCGGAGCGCTCGTCGCGCATGGCGATCGGCGTCGTGATGGGCGTGACCCTCGTGACCATGTTCGCCGTGGCCCTCGAGTCCGCCAAGCGCCTCATGATGAGCCAGACCACCGAGGAGATCCCGCCGGAGTTCTTCGCGCCGTTCGACGCCTTCGCGGCCATCATGATGGTGCTCGTGGCGGTGTCGGCGGTGATCGCCGCGGTCGGCCTGGTCAACCTGCTCACGATCGGGGTCGTGCAGCGTCGGCGTGAGCTGGGGCTGCTGCGGTCGATCGGCCTCTCCAACGGACAGGTGCGCCGCTTGGTGCTGCTGGAGGCGACGCACATCACGGTCGCCGCGACCCTCACCGGGCTCGTGCTCGGCGTGGCCTACGGCTGGATCGCGGCGCAGTCGCTGCTCGGCTCGGTGCCCACGCTGCCGGAGTTCACCCCGGCCGGCCTCGTCGCCCCGCAGGTGCCGTGGCTGCCGGTCGTGATCATCGTCGCGGCGACCGCGGTCCTCACGCTCGTGGCGGCCGCGACGCCCACGCGCCTCGCGACGCGCGTGGCACCGGTCGAGGCGCTCGCCGCGGACTGACGCCCCTAGGCTGGACGGGTGCCGTCGCCGTTCGATCAGTCCACGTATCAGGTCCGCCTCGACTGGGGGGTCGCCGGGCTCCGGCGGCTCGCGCCGTCCGACGTGATCGTGGTGGTCGACGTGCTGCGGTTCTCGTCCGTCGTGGCGGAGGCTGTCGCGGAGGGCGCCGAGGTCCCGCTGGCCGGAGCGCTCGAGTGGTCGCGCAACGGGGCGGCGGTCGCGGCCGCTGCTCCGGCCGAGGCCACGGTGCTGCTCGGCTCGCTGCGCAACGCCCGGGCCGTGGCCGCAGCGGTGCAGGCGGAGCAGGAGCGTCGTCAGGGCCGCACCTCGGTCGCGATCATCCCGGCGGGAGAGCTCGACGAGGCAGGGGAGCTGCGCTTCGCCGCGGAGGACCTGCTGGGGGCCGGAGCGATCGCGGCGGCGCTCACCGACCGCGGCATCGACCACACGGCACCCGATGCGGCCGTCGCGGCCGAGGGTTTCCGGGCGCTGCGGCGGGCGCTGCGGCACCTGGTGGGGGCCACCGGCTCCGCGCGCGAGCTCGCGGCGGGCGTCGCGGCCACGGAGCGCCTGACCGCTGCGGGGCTCACCCCCCTCGCCCCCGTCGAGGCTGCGGCACTGGATGCGATCGACGCGGTGCCGGTGCTGCGCGAGGGGCGGTTCGTCCGCCACACCTGAGCGCGCGGTGCCACCGGTCACACGGCGGTCCGCCGCGCCGGCGAGCCGATGACGGTGGCGCGGCGTAGGGTCGGGGCATGAGATACCTCCCCGCTCTCATCGTCGACGCCGTGCTCGTCCTGGTCTTCGCCGCGATCGGGCGGGCATCCCATCAAGAAGACCCGGCCGGGTTCCTCCTCACCGCCTGGCCCTTCCTGGCCGCGCTGCTGGTCGGATACGCGGTGGCGCTGCTGCTCCCGGCACGACCGCGGCGACCGTGGTCGCTGGCGTGGGGTGCCGTCGTGTGGGTCGTCACGGTCGCGGGCGGCATGCTGTTGCGAGTGCTGAGCGGCGACACGGCCGAGGTGCCCTTCATCGTGGTCGCGTCGATCGTGCTGGGGCTGTTCCTGGTGGGCTGGCGCGGGCTCGCGGCGCTGGTGCGGCGTCTGCGCGCGTCGTCCGACCGGGGCTCGGCCTCCGCGCCGCAGACCCGCCCGTCGGCGGCGGCGTTCCCCGCGGCCGTGCCGGAACCGGGTGCGGCGGCCACGCGTGCCCCGGAGGCGTCGGCGGCGGACGATCCCGCCGAGGCGCCGGAGTCGCGCGACCCCGATCCCGCCTGAGCCGGGTCACGGCGGACGGCGACTGCGCGGAGACTTGGAGCCGCGGGCGTCGTCAGCGCGGCAGCTGCGCAGCGAGTCGGGCGTCCGTGGTGATCTCGCGGCGCGTCCAGGCGAACAGGTGCCGGGAGTCGAACGTGCGCGAGCACCGGGCGCACGAGGTGGCCCGCGTCGGGCGGCGGTGGCGATAGGTCACGTGCCCCGCGGGGCAGTGCCCCACCCACGGCGCCAGTTCGACCGCGGTCTCGCCGTGGTGGGTGGTGCCGCCGACGTAGCCGAGGTCGGCGGCGACGCGTTTCCAGGCGGGGCCGTGCGCCGCCGCGTGACCCGCGAGCGCATGGGCCACCTCGTGCAGCAGGACCTGGTGGATCTCGTCGTCCTCGAAGCGGGCGGCGAGGTAGCGCGATACCGTGATGCGCTTGTTCGTGTAGTCGCACTGCCCGGCACGGCGCTTGGCATGGTCGAAGTCGAACGTCCAGCTGTCGTCGAGGTGCAGCCGGATCAGTGCCTCGCCCCAGACGCGCACTCGGGTCAGTTCCGCCATGGGCTCAGGGTAATCCACGGCGGGGACATCGGGGTGCTGCGGCTCAGCCCGCGATGAGCTGCGACGGTCGGTGCCGTTCGGCGGCCTCGATCGCCAGCAGCACGGTCTCCAGCTCGCTGTCGGCCGCGCCCGACTCGCGCCGCAGGAACAGCGACTGCTTGAAGCTCTCCCGCGCGGTGTCGAAGTCGCCGGCCTCGTAGGCGTTCTTGCCGTGGTGCTGGTAGGCGAACGCGGCGATCGACAGCCAGCGCTGCCCCTCGGCCTCGGAGGCGCACGTGGCCAGCTCCTGCTCGGCGGCCGCATGGGCGCCGCGGTACTGCAGGATCGTGGCGTGCAGCACACGGGCGCGCAGCACGTCCCGGCGGGTTCCGGCCATCCGCGCCTGGCGCACGGTCTCCTCGGCGAGCACGAGCGCCTCGTCGAGACGGTCGAGCACCTTCAGCAGCCACACGCGCTCGAGCAGTGCGGGCAGGGAGCGCTGCTCCTCGATCTCGGTCAGGCGGGCAGCGCACTCGTCGAGATCGACCAGTTCGCGGAGGGTCTCCCGGTCGTAACCCCGGATCAAACTCATTGCTCTCCTTCTGATGCGTCCCCGCCGCGTCCCCGTCCAGTGTGCCTGGCGTCTGCGCGGTCTCGAAGGCGGCGCGCCCTGGTCAGCGCAGGAACAGCGATGCGTCAGGGCGGGGCGACGCGACGGCGTCCGCGTCCGTCACGACGCGAGCTCCCTGGAGGAACGCCTCCGCCTCCGCGCCCTGGGCGATCTTGGCGGGGTGGGGCCCGGCCGCGAGCAGTCGCGGCAGCCACTCGGTGGGCAGCGGCGCGGCGGATGCCGCGAGCACGAGGTTGCCGAATCGCCGTCCCTTGAGCACCTGCGTGTCGGCGAGGATGCCGAGCTCGGGCAGCACGGCGGCGATGGTCGCGGCCTGGCGCCGGGCGAACGCGAGCCCCGGTCCGTCCGCGACGTTCACCAGCAGCACGCCACCGGGGGCGAGCAGCCCGGAGAGCTCGCGGTAGAACTCGACGCTCGTGAGATGGGCGGGCGTCTGCGCGCCGGAGTACACGTCCGACACCACCAGGTCGCAGGCGTGGTGCAGTGCGGCGGGCAGGCGCCCCACACCCTCCCGTGCGTCGCCGATGCGCAGCCGGATGGCCGCGCCCTTCGGGAGGGGGAGGTGCTCCCGGACGAGCTGCACGAGCGGTGCCTCCAGCTCGATCACCTGCTGGCGCGAGCCGGTTCGCGTGGCCTCGATGTAGCGGGGGATCGTGAGCGCGCCGGCACCGAGGTGCACGGCGGTGAGCGGACCGGCGGGCAGCTGGTCGATCACGGCGCCCATCCGCACGATGTACTCGAAGTGCAGGTGGGTCGGGTCGTCGAGGTCGACGTGCGACTGCGGGGTGTCGTCGACGATGAGCTCGAAGCCGCTCGTGAACTCGGAGGGGACGATGCGGGCGATGCCGCCGTGATCGAGCCGGGTCTGCGGGTGCTCGGTGTCTCGCGCGCGCGTCCGGCCCATGCTCCGAGCCTACGCGCTGCGCCGACCGCTCAGCGCTGGTTGCCGACCGCGCACGTCTCCTGCTCGAGCGTCTGACCGGAGACGTCCGGGGGCAGGGTGGCCCGCGCGTCGGGCGTCTCGCCCGGCGCGGGGGTCGCGGCGGTGCCGTCGGTCTCGCCCGGCGCCGGTGTCACGAGCTCCACGCCGCGGCGGGTCGCCACGTCGCCGGTCAGCTGCAGCGGCTGTCCGGACTTGATGGCCGCCCACAGCTGTTCGGCCGCGGCCTCGTTGGGCACCACGCGGTCGTCGTCGTCGGGGTCGACGACGTTGGGGTACTGCACGAAGACGAAGTCGCTGAACTTCACGTCCTTCAGGGCGAGCGCGAGCTGCGCGAGCCGGAGCGGGTCGTTGAGCGATTCGCTGGGGTCGATGTTGTCGGCCACGGCGTTCGCGATGCGCAGCACCTTCGGCACATCGGTGAGCGTCTCCTCGCTGAGCACCTTCTTCGCGAGGCGCGACATGTACTGCTGCTGGTTGGAGATGCGTGCCAGGTCGCTCTCGTCGCCCACGCCGTGCCTGGTGCGGATGAACTGCAGTGCCTCGACGCCCGACACGGTGCGCATGCCCGCGGGCCAGTCGATGCCCGTGTGCCGGTCGCGGATGCCCTCTCCCGCGATGCACACCTCGACGCCGCCGATCGCGTCGGTCACGGCCATCACGCCGTCGAAGCTGATGGCGGCGGCGAACTCGATCGGGATGTCGCCGAGCGTGCTGACGGTCTTCGCGACGCACGAGAGCCCGGCGTGCTCGAACAGGGAGTTCATGCGCGCCTTCTGCATGGCCGATGCGACGGAGCCGTCGGGCCGGGTGCACTCCGGCACCTCGACGCCGAGGTCGCGGGGGAGCGAGACGACCGTGACGTTGCGGGGCTCGGCCGAGACGTGCACGAGGAGGGTGACGTCGTTGCGGCGGAGTCCGTCGGCCTCTTCGCACCGCTCCGCGAACAGCGCGGTCGCGCGCTCTCCGCACTCGTCCGTCCCGGCGATCAGGATGCTGAAGGACTTGTCGGCGGGATAGGCGCCGATGGTGGGCGGGTCGACCTCGGGGGCTCCCTCCAGCACCACGGCGTCGTCGCCGATGCGGGCGAACAGGTCGACGATCAGGAACGTGCCGACGCCGATGACGGAGACCAGCACGACGGCGAGGGAGATGCCGAGGAGCCGGAAGACCCGTCCGGCGGTGCTGCGCGTGCGCTGCGGGGCGTGGCGGGCGATGGTCGGGCGATCGGCGTCGTGTCCGCGGCGTGGCATAGGCGCGAGCCTACCGGCGGAGCCCGATGTTACGGGGGTGTGACGATTCTGGGAGGAACTTGCAGCGAATTAGTTAGTCGTGGATACTTTTTCCTATCCCCCGGTCTGCACCCGATGCCTACCTGGACTTTTCAAAGAGGAGATCCCTTCATGCACAAGCGCATTCTTCCGGCAGTGGCGCTCGGCGCCGCCGCCACGATCGCCCTGGCCGGCTGTGCCGGCGGCAGTGGCGACAACGGCTCGGCCGACGGTGAGGGCAAGGAGCTCACCGTCTGGATCATGAAGGGGACCAACCCCGACGCGACCGCGTTCTACGACAAGGTCTCCGAGGCCTTCGAGGAGGAGACCGGCGCGACCGTCAAGATCGAGGAGATCCAGTGGGCCGACGCCCACGACCGCTTCGTCACCTCGATCGCCGGCGGCACCACCCCCGACATCGCCGAGACCGGCACCACCTGGACCGCCGAGTTCGCCGACGCCGGCGCGCTCCTCCCGATCGACGAGTACGTCGACGGCGAGAAGGGCCTGCGCGACGACCTGGTCGAGGGCCTCTCGGTCGCGGGCACGTACGACGACGAGCTCTACGGCATGCCGTGGTACGCCGGCGTCCGCTCGATCGTCTACCGCACCGATGTCTTCGAGGAGCTCGGGCTCGAGGCTCCGAAGACGTGGGACGACATCGTCACCGCGGGCGAGGCCATCAAGGCCGCCAAGCCCGACATGCTGCCCTTCCCGGTCGCGGGCGACGCCGAGTTCCAGGTCTACCCCTGGGTCTGGGGCGCCGGCGGCGAGATCGCCACGAAGGACGGCGACACCTGGACGAGCGAGCTGGACAGCGCCGAGTCGCAGGCCGGCATCGAGTTCTACACGGGCCTGGCCACCGAGCACGGCTTCTCCTCCGCGGGTGCCACCACCTGGAAGGAGACCGACCTCCGTGACGCGTTCACGCAGGGCAACGTCGCCATGATGCTCTCCGGATCGTGGACCCCGAACGCGCTCGTCGAGGCCAACCCCGAGCTCGAGGGCAAGATCGGCGCCGCGGTCATCCCCGGCCAGGACGGCGGCATCGCCCCGTCCGTGCTCGGCGGCTCGCACCTGTCGATCTTCAACACCACCAAGAACGCCGACCTGGCGTGGGAGTTCGTCAAGCTCATGACCACCGGCAAGTTCGCCGAGCAGTGGTCGGACGAGACCGGCTACTTCCCGGGCGTGCAGTCCGCGATGGAGGAGGCCCTCGCCTCGACCGACCCGCTCGTCGCCCCGTTCGCGGAGCAGATGGTCGACGGCGGCGCGTCCGTCCCGGTCACCCCGAACTTCGGCGCCGTGCAGGCGAAGAAGACGACCAACGCCATGATCCAGGCCATCCTCAGCGGGCAGAAGGACGTCGCGACCGCGACGAAGGACGCCGCTGCGGAGATGACCGAACTGCTCAACCAGTAAGGAACCACTCCTTCCATGTCGATGGTGCAAGCGCCACTGCCGGCCACGAAGGCGGAGTCCACCTCCGCCTCCGTGGCCGGCGGCCGGAAGAAGCGAGGACTCTCGCTCGTCACGGCCCGTCCCTGGCTTCTCCTCGCGCCCGGGCTGATCATCCTCGCGGTGCTCATGCTCTGGCCGCTCGTCCAGGTGTTCATCTACTCGCTGCAGGACTACGGACTGCGCGAGATCAACACCGGCGAGAACAACTGGATCGGCCTGGACAACTACGTCGAGGCGCTCACCAACCCGACCCTGTGGACGGTGGTGCTCCCCAACACGGTCGGCTTCGCGGCCGTCGCGGTGTTCACCACCGTCGCACTCGGGACCCTGGTCGCGCTGCTGCTCGCGCGCCTCGGCACCGTGTGGCGCACCATCGTGTCCAGCTGCATCATGGTCGCGTGGGCGATGCCCGCCGTGACCGGCACCTACGTCTGGACGTTCATCTTCGATGCCGACCGCGGCATCTTCAACTCGGTGCTCCAGGACCTCGGCCTCATCGACGGCCAGGTCAACTGGTTCACCAACCAGTGGTCGTTCTACGCGATCGTGCTGCTCAACGTCGTCCACCACGGCTTCCCGTTCGTGGCGATCACGGTCCTCGCCGGGCTCCTCGGCGTCTCGAAGGAGATGCTGGAGGCCGCGGCCCTCGACGGCGCCGGTGCATGGCGCCGGTTCTGGAAGATCATCTTCCCCACGCTCAAGCCCGTGTTCTCGGTCGTCATCATCCTGTCGACCATCTGGGACTTCAAGGTCTTCGCGCAGGTCTACCTGATGCCCGGCGGAAGCGGCGGCAACCGCCAGGTGCTGAACCTGGGCGTGTGGTCGTACGTGGAGTCGTTCGGGCAGAACCGCTACGGCTTCGGCGCCGCGCTCGCGGTGCTGCTCACCCTCGTCCTGATCGGCATCACGATCGTTTACATCCGGTCGCTCATGAAGGAGGACGAGCTGTGAACCCGCGCCCCCGGCTCCGCTCCCGCATCGGTCTCGGGATCGGCGTCGCCGCCGTCCTGATCTTCACGCTGTTCCCCGTGTACTGGATGGTCTCCAGCGCACTCGACGGCAAGGCCTCCAGCGGTGGGCAGTCGCTCCTGCCGCAGGAGTTCACGTTCGACAACTTCGCCTTCGTGCTCACCGAGGGCGGCTTCGGCACCTACCTGCGCAACTCCGCCATCGTGGCGCTCGTCACGGTGCTCGTCAGCGCGCTGGTGTGCCTGCTCGCGGCGGTCGCCGTCGCGCGCTTCCGCTTCAAGTTCCGCACCACGATCCTCATGATGATCCTCGTCGTGCAGATGGTGCCGCTCGAGGCGCTCGTGATCCCGCTGTTCCTCCAGGTGAAGAGCCTCGGCCTGCTCAACAGCATCATCGGTCTGATGGTGGTGTACGTGGCGCTGTCGCTCGCGTTCGGCATCTGGATGCTGCGCGGCTTCGTCGCCGCCGTGCCCGTCGAGCTGGAGGAGGCCGCGTACATCGACGGCGCCAGCTGGTGGCGCATGTTCCGCTCGGTGCTGCTTCCGCTGGTGATGCCGGGTCTCGTCGCGACCAGCATCTTCAGCTTCATCACCGCCTGGAACGAGTTCATCTTCGCGATGACGATCCTCGGTGCCCAGACCGACCAGTACACGGTGTCGATCGGCCTCAAGTCGTTCTTCGGCCTCTACTCCAACGACTGGGGCAGCATCATGGCCGCATCGACCATCATCACCGTGCCGGTCATGATCTTCTTCGTGATCGTGCAGCGTCGGCTCTCCGCCGGCATGGTCGCCGGGGCGGTGAAGGGATGACCGACGAGCTGGAGCGCCTGGCGAACGGCGTGCTGTGGCCGGGCTTCCTCGGTACGGAGGCGCCCGCGTGGCTTCTCGATGAGCTGCGCGATGGACTGGCCGGTGTCGTGTACTTCGGGCAGAACGTCGGAGAGGGGCTGCCGGCGCTGAGCGCCCAGATCCTCGACGCGAACCCCGCGGCGCTGATCGGCGTCGACGAGGAGGGCGGCAGCGTCACGCGCCTGGAGTCGGCCACCGGCTCCACGCTCCCCGGCGCGGCGCAGCTCGGCACGCTCGACGATCTCGTCGCCTCGGAGCGCACCGGTGCGGAGCTCGCCCGCCGCGTGCGGGCGGTGGGCGGGAACGTCGTGCTCGGCCCGGTCGCCGACGTCAACACCGATCATCGCAACCCGGTCATCGGCGTGCGGTCCTTCGGCGCGGACACGGAGCTCGTGTCGCGCCACGCGGTCGCGATGCTCGACGGCATCCAGGACGGCGGGGCGGCGGCGTGCGTGAAGCACTTCCCGGGTCACGGCGACACCCACGTCGACTCGCACCATGCGCTGCCCCGGATCGACCTCGACCTCGACGAGTACGAGCGCGAGCACCTGGAGCCGTTCCGTGCCGCGGTGGAGGCGGGCGTCGACGCCGTCATGACCGCGCACATCGTGGTTCCCGGGTGGGGCGACGCTCCGGCGACCCTCAACCCGCGCGTGCTCGGCATCCTGCGCGACTGGGGCTTCGACGGCGTGATCATCACCGACGCGCTCGACATGGCCGCGATCCGCGAGACCGTCGGGCTCGGCGGCGGCGCGGCACGTGCCCTCGCCGCCGGCGTCGACCTGCTGTGCATCGGCAATCCGACCAACCCCGGCGAGGCGGCGCTGCCCGACCAGGATCTGCGCGACTTCCGTGCTGCGCGCGACGGGATCGTGGCTGCGCTGCGCGACGGCTCGCTGTCGCGCGAGCGCGTGGAGGAGGCCGCGGGACGCGTGGCCGCCCTCGCCGCGAAGCTGCAGGCGCAGGCCGCCCGCGAGCACGCCGGGCAGCAGCCCGTGGACGGCTTCGACGCGCAGGACATCGCCCGGCGGGCGGTGACCCTCGTGGGCGCGGCGCCGGAGTCGGCCGAGGCGCTCGCGGTGATCGACGCCCGCCGTCGCTCGACCCTCGCCGTCGACAGCGCCGCGTCGTACGTGGCCAGCGCCCTCGCGGGCGACGGTGTGCGCGTCCGGCTCGATGTCGCCGCGCGTCCCGTGACGGAGCAGGACGACGTGATCGCCGAGGTCGTCGCGGCCCCGGGCACCACGGTGGTGCTGGTGGACCGGCCCGACGCGGAGCCGGCACAGCGCGCTCTCGTGGAACGCACCGCCGCCCGCGACCCGCACGCGGTCGTGGTGAACGTGGGGCTGCCCGCCCGCACCCCGCTTCCCCTGCCGACCGTCGAGGTCGGGGCGGCCAGCAGGCTCGGGGCGCAGACCGCACGGGAGGCACTCCTGGGTCGCTTCCCGCTACGGCAGAGGTCGACCA
The DNA here is from genome assembly GCF_023091155.1 of Microbacterium sufflavum. Taxonomy (NCBI): domain Bacteria; kingdom Bacillati; phylum Actinomycetota; class Actinomycetes; order Micrococcales; family Microbacteriaceae; genus Microbacterium; species Microbacterium sufflavum. The sequence continues at coordinate 1,856,051 of NZ_JAHWXK010000001.1, forward strand.
CCGCCGGTTGAGACGGGATCAGCGCATGGACGACGACGTTCTGGCCACGGTGCGGCGCTCCCTGCCCAGGCTGAGCGCGGCCGAGGGCCGCGTGGCCGAGACCATCCTCGGCGACCCCACGCTCGTCGTCGACCTCGCGATCAACGATCTGGCGCAGCTGTGCCGCACGTCGCTGTCCACCGTGGCGCGGTTCGCCCAGTCGCTGGGGTTCAGCGGCTACCGCGAGCTGCGGGTCGCGGTCGCCCGCTCGGTCACGCTCGCCCAGGCGCAGCAGGCGCGCTTCGGCCTGGACACCACCGCGATCGATCCGCACGACGGGCCAGGCGCGATCGCGGCGAAGCTCGCGGCGCAGGAGATCGACGCGATCGAGAAGACCGCCCGTGCGCTCGATGAGGCCGCCCTCGACCGGGTCGCGCGTGCGCTGGTGGCCGCCCGCCACATCGACCTGTTCGGTCAGGCGGCGTCGTCGCTGACGGCGCAGGATCTGCAGTTGAAGCTGTCGCGCATCGGGTGCTCGGTGTCGCACTCCGCCGATCCGCACCTGGCGATCACGACCGCGTCGCTGCGTTCGCCCGAGGACGTCGCGATCGCCTTCTCGCACGGCGGGGAGACGGCCGAGACGGTCAGGGCGCTGGAGGTGACGCGCGACACCGGAGCGCTCGCGGTCGCCGTGACCAGCGATGCGGACTCCCCGCTCGCGGCGGTGGCGGACGTGGTGCTGCTCAGCCAGGCGCAGGAGTCGCCGTATCGCATGGCGGCGATGTCGAGTCGGATCGCACAGCTCGCCCTGATCGACGTGCTGTTCGTGCGCGTGGTGCAGCACCGCGGGGAGCCGGTGGCCGTGTCCCTGCAGCGCACGCACGATGCCGTGCCGCCGCGCCGTCCGCGCCGCGCGTAGGGGGGGGTGACGGCAGGGGGGGTCAGTCCACGTGGTCGCGGGTGCTGGCGATCGCGCGCGTGGCGATACGGTGCGCACGGGCCAGGCTGCCGCTGAGCGAGAGCCCGGCGAGCACCCCGGCGAGGAAGCCGCCGGCGAACGCGTCTCCCGCGCCGATCGTCTCCACGACGGGCGCGTCGAGGGCGTCGCTCTGCGCGCGATCCCCGCGGTCGAACGCCACGGCGCCGACCGGGTCGGTCACCACGACGAACCGCGGCTCGGGGAACAGCGCGCGGAGGGCGTCGGGGTCGCTCGTGCCGAACACCGCCGCGGCGTCCGGCCTGGTGCAGAACAGCACGTCGGCGTCGCGGGCGAGTCCGCCCAGCAGGCGCTTCGCGTGGTCTTCCCTCCCGCGCCAGAGCGCCGGGCGCCAGTTGAGGTCGAAGCTCAGCAGCGCGTGAGCGGGACGGTGGTCGCGGAACAGCGCATCCTGCGCGGCGGCGGCCGAGTCCGACAGGGCTGGCGTGATGCCCGAGGTGTGCACGAGCGCGGCGCGGGCGAGGAGGGCAGCGGCCGCGGGCGTCTCGAGGGTGCGCGGAGACAGTGCGGCGGCGGCCGACCCTGCCCGGTAGTAGTGCATCGTGCCCTCGACCGTGCCGTCCGGCCGGGGCGACAGCTCCTTGACGTACAGCCCGGTCGGCGCGTCCGCATCGACCTCGATCGCGCTGTCGTCCACGCCGTGGGCGCGGAGCTCGCCCGTCAGGAACCGGCCGAACCCGTCGTCGCCGACGCGCGAGACCACGGCCGTGTCGACTCCCGCCGAGGCGAGCGCGATCGCGGTGTTCCACTCCGCGCCCGCGAGCGACCGGTCGAACGTGCGGCAGATCTCCAGGGCACCGGCGGTGGCCGGGACGAGGGCGACCATGCCCTCGCCGAAGCAGACGGCGAGCGGGGTGGACTCTGGCACGTTCTCGACGGTACCCGATCCGCAGTCCCGCGCGTGTCGATACCGGATCGCAACCTCCGGCTATTTGGCATCCGCGATCCGGCTGGGTACCTTCGAGGAATCACCGTCTCCGGGGCGACGACGCCCCGGGTACGCGCATCGAAGCGCCCGACAGGGAAGGTCACACAATGCACCAGTCAGCCATGCGTCGGCGAGGGATCGTCGCCGTCACCGGAGCGGCCATCGCGGCTCTCGCTCTCGCCGGATGCGTCGCCAGCGAGCGCGGCGACAACGGTTCGGAGGGCTCGGGCGACGTCGACGGCACGTTCGTCTTCGCCGCGTCGTCCGATCCGGCGAGCCTCGACCCCGCGTTCGCGCAGGACGGCGAGACGTTCCGCGTCTCCCGCCAGATCTTCGAGGGTCTGGTGGGCACCGAGCCGGGCACCGCCGACCCCGCGCCGCTGCTGGCGGAGTCGTGGGAGTCGTCCGAGGACGGCATGTCGCACACCTTCCAGCTGAAGGAGGGGGTGACCTTCCAGGACGGCACCCCGTTCAACGCCGAGGCGGTCTGCTACAACTTCGACCGCTGGTACAACTGGACCGGTCTGGCCGCCTCCGAGGCGTTCGGCTACTACTACAACAAGCTCTTCAAGGGCTACGCGTCGAACCCCGCCGACGCCGTCTACAAGTCGTGCACGCCCGACGGCGAGAACTCCGTCACGATCGAGCTGAACAAGCCGTTCGCCGGGTTCATCGCCTCGCTGTCGCTGCCCGCGTTCGGCATGCAGAGCCCGTCCGCGATGCAGGAGTTCGGCGCCGATGAGGTCGGCGGGTCGGCCGAGGCGCCGCAGCTGTCCGAGTACGCGATGGGCCACCCGGTCGGCACGGGCCCCTACCAGTTCGAGGAGTGGGCGCCGGGCGAGCAGGTCACGCTCAAGGCCTACGACGACTACTGGGGCGACGCGGGTCAGGTCGACGAGATCATCTTCCGCACGATCGACGATCCGACGGCCCGCCGCCAGGCGCTCGAGTCCGGCTCGATCGACGGCTACGACCTCGTCGGTCCCGCCGACACCAAGGCGCTCGAGGACGACGGCTTCACGATGGTGTCGCGCCCGCCGTTCACGATCCTGTACCTGGCGTTCAACCAGGCCGTGCCCGAGCTGCAGGACCCGAAGGTGCGCGAGGCCCTCTCGTACGCGGTCGACAAGGACGCGCTGATCAGCCAGGTGCTGCCCGAGGGCACGCAGAAGGCCACGCAGTTCGTGCCCGAGGTCGTCAACGGCTACAACCCCGACGTCACGACCTACGACTACGACCCCGAGAAGGCCAAGGCCCTGCTCGCGGAGGCCGGCTACGACGAGTCGAACCCGCTGAAGCTCACCTTCAACTACCCGGTCAACGTGTCGCGTCCCTACATGCCGGACCCCGAGCAGATCTTCACGGTGCTGTCGTCGCAGCTGTCCGAGGTCGGCGTGGAGACCACCCCGGTGTCGGAGGAGTGGGTCGAGTACCTCGACCGCACGACCGGCACCTCCGACCACGGCATCCACCTGCTGGGCTGGACGGGCGACTACAACGACACCGACAACTTCGTCGGCGTGTTCTTCGGCCAGCAGAGCTCGGAGTGGGGCTTCGACAACCCGGAGCTGTTCCAGAAGCTGACCGAGGCTCGCGGCGTGTCCAACCTGGAGGAGCAGACCGCGCTGTACGAGGACATCAACGAGATGGTGGCGGAGTTCATCCCCGGCGTCCCGCTCGCGCACCCGGCTCCGACGCTCGCGTTCGACCCGCGCGTGAAGAGCTACCCTGCCAGCCCGGTGAACGACGAGGTCTTCACGGACATCGTCCTCACCAAGTAACGGCCTGACCGACCGAGACCCCTTCGTCTCGTCGCTCCGCTCCTCGCTCAGGGACCGGATCGGGAAACCACCCCGGTTCGGTCCCTGAACGAGCGGAGCGAGACGACGGGCCTGATCGACGGAGATCTTCGTGCTGCGCACCATCGGCAGGCGACTGCTGTTCCTCATCCCCACCCTGTTCGGGCTCAGCATCCTGCTGTTCGCCTGGGTCAGGGCCCTTCCCGGCGGCCCCGCGGTCGCCCTCCTCGGCGAGAAGGCCACACCCGAGGCGATCGCCAGGGTCAACGAGCTCTACGGCTTCAACAAGCCGCTCATCGAGCAGTACTTCATCTGGATCACGCGCCTGCTGCAGGGCGACTTCGGCACCTCGATCCAGACCAACCGTCCGGTGGTGGAGGAGTTCTTCCGCCGGTTCCCCGCCACGATCGAGCTGAGCGTCATGGCGCTCATCTTCGCGGTGGGCGTTGGCATCCCGCTCGGCTACTGGGCCGCGCGGCGACACGGCAAGTTCACCGATCACGCCTCGGTCGTGCTGAGCCTGATCGGCATCACCATCCCGGTGTTCTTCCTGGCGTTCATCCTCAAGTACGTCTTCGCGGTGCAGCTGGGCTGGCTGCCGTCCGACGGGCGGCAGAACCCGCGGATAGACGCGACGCATCCCACCGGGTTCTACGTGTGGGACGGCATCATCACCGGCGAGTTCGACGCGGCGTGGGACGCCATCCTGCACCTCATCCTCCCGGCGCTCGCGCTCGGCACGATCCCGCTGGCGATCATCGTGCGCATCACAAGGGCGAGCGTGCTCGAGGTGCAGAACGCCGACTACGTCCGCACCGGGCGCGCGAAGGGCGTCGGCTCGTCGACACTGCGCAGCCGCTTCATCCTGCGCAACGCCATGCTGCCGGTGATCACCACGATCGGTCTGCAGACGGGACTGCTGATCTCGGGGGCGGTGCTCACCGAGACGGTGTTCGCGTTCCCCGGCATCGGCTCGTTCCTGGCGCGGGCCATCTTCACGCGGGACTTCCCGGTGCTCCAGGGCTTCATCATCTTCATCGCGATCGCGTACGCGCTGATCAACCTGGCGGTGGACGTCTCCTACAGCTTCATCGACCCGAGAGTGAGGGTGCAGTGATGTCCCTCCTCATCGTCCGAAAGGAGGCGGTCGCATGAGCATCGCCCTCCCACCCGCACAGGGACCCTCCGCCGAGAGCGGGGGAAGCATCGACACCGTCGCGATCGCGCAGGCCGATCTGAAGAACGGCGGCGGCTTCTGGAGCGACGTGTTCCGTCGACTCCGCCGCAACCCGACCGCATGGATCGGCGCGGTCATCGTGCTCGTCTTCCTGGCAATCGCCCTGCTGGCACCGGTGATCGCCCCGTATCCGGAGACCGCGCTCCCCGGCGCGAAGTTCATCACCCCGACGCACATCCCCGGACCGGGCGAGCTGCCGGAGTTCCCGCTCGGGCTCGACCGCTTCGGCGGCGACGTGCTCTCGAAGCTGATCTGGGGCGCGCAGGCGTCGCTGCTCATCGGTGTCGTCTCGACCGCGATGGGGCTCATCGGCGGCATGCTGCTCGGGCTCATCGCCGGCACGTTCGGCGGCTGGGTCGACACGGTCATCATGCGCGTGGTCGACATCATCCTGTCCGTGCCGAACCTGCTGCTGGCGGTGTCGATCGCGGCGATCCTCGGCCAGACGCCGTTCGCGGTCATGATCGCGATCGGTGCCTCGCAGGTGCCGATCTTCGCGCGGCTGCTGCGGGCGTCGATGCTGCAGCAGCGCTCCAGCGACTACGTGCTCTCGGCGCAGACGCTGGGCCTCGGCCGCGGCCGGATCACGATGTCGCACGTGCTCCCCAATGCGATCGGCCCCGTGATCGTGCAGGGCACGCTGACGCTGGCGACCGCGGTGATCGACGCGGCGGCGCTGTCGTTCCTCGGGCTCGGCGGCGGCCGCCCCGAGACCGCCGAGTGGGGGCGCATGCTCACCTACGCCCAGGCGGAGCTGGCGATCGCGCCGTGGCTGGCGTTCCTGCCCGGCATCTGCATCGCGGTCACCGCGCTCGGCTTCACCCTGCTGGGTGAGGCGCTGCGCGAGGCCATGGACCCGAGGACGAGGGCACGATGAACACGCGAGACGAGGGCGCCGCGCGCGCTGCGAGGGAGGACCGCATGTCGGACGAGCCGCTGCTGTCGGTCGAGGGACTGGCGGTCGACTTCGCCACCATGGACGGCGTGGTGCACGCGGTCGAGGGCGTCGACCTGGAGATCCGGCCGGGCGAGACGGTCGCGATCGTGGGCGAGTCCGGGTCGGGCAAATCCACCACCGCGATGGCCATCATCGGGCTGCTCGCCGGGGGCGGGAAGGTCGCGGCGGGCAGTATCCGCCTGGACGGCCGCGAGATCGCGCACGCCTCGGAGAACGAGCTGCGCACGATCCGGGGGCGCGACATCGGCCTGGTCCCGCAGGACCCCATGTCGAACCTCAACCCGGTCGCCAAGATCGGCACGCAGGTCGCAGAGACGCTGCTCGCGCACGGCCTGGCCACGCGGCAGAACGTGCAGGGGAAGGTCGTCGAGGCGCTCACGGCCGCGGGCCTGCCCGACCCGGAGCGCCGCGCGAAGCAGTATCCGCACGAGTTCTCCGGCGGTATGCGCCAGCGCGCGCTGATCGCGATCGGGCTGGCGTGCAAGCCGCGGCTGCTGATCGCCGACGAGCCCACCAGCGCGCTCGACGTCACGGTGCAGCAGACCATCCTCGACCAGATCGGCGAGATGACGCGCGAGCTCGGCACGGCGGTGCTGCTCATCACGCACGACCTCGGTCTCGCGGCCGAGCGGGCGGAGCGGGTCGTGGTGATGCACCGCGGCAAGGTGGTCGAGCAGGGGCCCGCGCGGCAGATCCTGGAGGACCCGCAGCACCCGTACACGCAGTCGCTCGTGAAGGCGGCGCCCTCGGTCGCGGTCGCCCGGCTGCGGCCGGAGGCGTTCGTGCGCGACACGTCCGCCGCGGAGCAGCCCGCGGAGGAGAAGCCGCGCGACCACATCGTCGAGATCGAGAACCTCACGAAGGTGTATCCGGTGCGGGGCAAACACGAGGACTTCGTGGCCGTCGATGACGTGTCGCTGGCGATCCCGCGCGGCGAGACGGTCGCGATCGTCGGGGAGTCCGGCTCGGGCAAGACGACGACCGCCCGCATGCTGCTCAAGCTGATCGAGCCCACCAGCGGACTCATCCGCTACGAGGGCAAGGACGTCTCGACGCTCAGCAGGGCGGAGACGAAGGAGTTCCGGCAGCGCGTGCAGCCGATCTTCCAGGACCCGTACTCGAGCCTGAACCCGATGTTCACGATCGAGCGTTTGATCGCCGAACCCCTGGAGTTCTATCGGCGGGGGAGTGGCGCCGACCGTCGCAAGCGCGTGCGGCAGCTGCTCGACGACGTGGCGCTGCCGCAGTCGATGCTGCGCCGCTACCCGTCGGAGCTGTCGGGCGGTCAGCGGCAGCGCGTCGCGATCGCCCGGGCGCTCGCGCTCTCGCCCGACCTCATCGTGTGCGACGAGCCGGTGTCGGCGCTCGACGTGCTGGTGCAGGACCAGATCCTGCGGCTGCTCGGCGACCTGCAGCGGGAGTACGGCCTGAGCTACCTGTTCATCTCGCACGACCTCGCGGTGGTGCGGCTCATCAGCGACTACGTGTGCGTGATGAAGGACGGGAAGCTGGTCGAGGCGGCGACGTCGGAGGAGATCTTCACGAATCCGCGCGACCCCTACACGCGGCGCCTGCTCGCCTCGATCCCGGGCAACGAGCTCGGCATCGCGTCCTGAGACGGGGGAGCGAGCGCCAATACCGCAGGTTCTGAGATTGGTCAAGGACTGTGCTTGCCATGTCGCGGAATCGTGGGTATAGTTGGTAGTTGCGCTCGCTCCTCCCTGCCCTCATATGGTGGTCGGCATCCGTTGAGCTCTCGAGCGCGAACTCCACCTGACGACAAAGGAATCGAGAAGCCCTGCGGGGCTCACGGAGGTTATTCCCTTGGCTGCTGCTCCCAACGCATCCACATCCACCACCACCAAGAACGGACGCGGAGCTTCCCGTCTTTCGTTCGCCAAGATCTCCGACACGCTGACGGTCCCCGACCTTCTCGCTCTGCAGACCGAGTCCTTCGGTTGGCTCGTCGGCAACGACGCCTGGAAGGCGCGCGTGGCCGAGGCGAAGGCCGCCGGTCGCACCGACGTGAACGAGAACAGCGGTCTGGGCGAGATCTTCGAGGAGATCTCCCCGATCGAGGACCTCGGCGAGACGATGCAGCTGTCGTTCACGAACCCGTACCTCGAGCCGGAGAAGTACTCGATCGAGGAGTGCAAGGAGCGTGGCAAGACCTACGCCGCGCCGCTGTACGTCGAGGCCGAGTTCATGAACCACCTCACGGGTGAGATCAAGACGCAGACGGTCTTCATGGGCGACTTCCCCCTGCAGACCGACAAGGGCACGTTCATCATCAACGGCTCCGAGCGCGTCGTCGTTTCGCAGCTCGTCCGCTCGCCCGGTGTCTACTTCGACAAGACGCCCGACAAGACCTCCGACAAGGACATCGTCTCGGCGCGCGTCATCCCGAGCCGCGGTGCCTGGCTCGAGTTCGAGATCGACAAGCGCGACCAGGTGGGCGTGCGCGTCGACCGCAAGCGCAAGCAGTCCGTCACGGTCTTCCTCAAGGCGCTGGGCATGACCAGCGAGGAGATCCTGGCCGAGTTCGCCGGCTACACCTCCATCGAGGAGACGCTCGCGAAGGACACGATCGTCACCAAGGAAGACGCGCTGCGCGACATCTACCGCAAGCTGCGTCCGGGCGAGCAGGTGGCCGCCGAGGCCGCCCGCGCGCTGCTCGACAACTTCTACTTCAACCCGAAGCGCTACGACCTCGCCAAGGTCGGCCGGTACAAGATCAACCACAAGCTGGGTCTCGACACCCCGCTGACGGAGTCGGTGCTGACGGTGCAGGACATCGTCGCGACCATCAAGTACCTGGTGCGTCTGCACGCCGGCACCGAGGAGACCTTCGAGGGCATCCGCGGCGGCAAGAAGACGGAGATCCGTCTCGCGACCGACGACATCGACAACTTCGGCAACCGTCGCATCCGCGCGGTCGGCGAGCTGATCCAGAACCAGGTCCGCACGGGTCTGTCCCGCATGGAGCGCGTCGTCCGCGAGCGCATGACCACGCAGGACATCGAGGCCATCACGCCGCAGACGCTGATCAACGTGCGCCCCGTCGTCGCCGCGATCAAGGAGTTCTTCGGAACCTCGCAGCTGTCGCAGTTCATGGACCAGAACAACCCGCTCGCGGGTCTGACCAACAAGCGCCGCCTCTCGGCCCTCGGCCCCGGTGGTCTGAGCCGCGACCGCGCCGGCGTCGAGGTCCGTGACGTCCACCCCTCGCACTACGGCCGCATGTGCCCGATCGAGACCCCGGAAGGCCCGAACATCGGCCTGATCGGTGCGCTCGCGACCTTCGCGCGCATCAACTCGTTCGGCTTCATCGAGACCCCGTACCGCAAGGTCGTCGACGGTGTCGTGACCGAGCAGATCGACTACCTCACGGCGTCCGAGGAGGTCGACTTCAACATCGCGCAGGCCAACGCGCCGCTCGATGCGAAGGGTCGCTTCCGCGAGAGCCACGTGCTCGCGCGCCCCAAGGGCGGTAGCGGTGAGGTCGACCTGTTCCTGCCGGAGGAGATCGGCTACATCGACGTCTCGCCGCGCCAGATGGTGTCGGTCGCGACCTCGCTCGTGCCCTTCCTCGAGCACGACGACGCGCAGCGCGCGCTCATGGGCGCCAACATGCAGCGCCAGGCCGTGCCGCTGCTGCGCAGCGACTCGCCGCTCGTCGGCACCGGTATGGAGGGTTACACCGCCATCGACGCGGGTGACGTGATCACCGCCGAGAAGGCCGGTGTCGTCTCCGAGGTCTCCGCCGACCGCGTCGTGGTCATGCTCGACGAGGGCGGCACGCAGGAGTACCACCTGCGCAAGTTCGACCGCTCGAACCAGGGCACCTCCTACAACCAGAAGGTCGTCGTGTCGGCCGGTGAGCGCGTCGAGGTCGGCGAGGTCATCGCCGACGGCCCCGCCACCGAGAACGGCGAGCTGGCCCTCGGCAAGAACCTCCTCGTCGCGTTCATGACGTGGGAGGGCTACAACTTCGAGGACGCCATCATCCTGAGCCAGGACCTGGTGAAGGACGACACCCTCTCGTCGATCCACATCGAGGAGTACGAGGTCGACGCCCGCGACACCAAGCTCGGCAAGGAGGAGATCACCCGTGACCTCCCCAACGTCAGCCCCGAGCTGCTGAAGGATCTCGACGAGCGCGGCATCATCCGCATCGGTGCCGAGGTCCGCCCCGGCGACATCCTCGTCGGCAAGGTCACGCCGAAGGGTGAGACCGAGCTGTCGGCCGAGGAGCGCCTGCTCCGCGCGATCTTCAACGAGAAGAGCCGCGAGGTCCGCGACACGTCGCTGAAGGTGCCGCACGGTGAGCAGGGCACGATCATCGCCGTCAAGGAGTTCAACGCCGAGGACGGCGACGACGAGCTCGGCTCCGGCGTGAACCGCCGCGTCGTGGTCTACATCGCCCAGAAGCGCAAGATCACCGAGGGTGACAAGCTCGCCGGCCGTCACGGCAACAAGGGTGTCATCGCGAAGATCCTGCCCGTCGAGGACATGCCGTTCCTCTCGGACGGCACGCCGGTCGACATCGTCCTCAACCCGCTGGGCATCCCGGGTCGAATGAACTTCGGCCAGGTGCTCGAGACCCACCTCGGGTGGATCGCGAAGCAGGGCTGGAAGGTCGAGGGCACCCCGGAGTGGGCCGCCAAGCTGCCGGAGCAGGCCTTCGAGGCCGCCCCCGGCACCAAGGTCGCGACCCCGGTGTTCGACGGCGCCAGCGAGGAGGAGATCGCCGGTCTGCTCGACTCGACGCTCCCGACGCGTGACGGCCTGCGCCTGATCGACTCGAGCGGCAAGACGCAGCTGTTCGACGGCCGCTCCGGCGAGCCGTTCCCGGCGCCGATCTCCGTGGGCTACATGTACATCCTGAAGCTCCACCACCTGGTGGACGACAAGATCCACGCCCGCTCCACCGGTCCGTACTCGATGATCACCCAGCAGCCGCTCGGTGGTAAGGCGCAGTTCGGTGGGCAGCGCTTCGGTGAGATGGAGGTGTGGGCCCTCGAGGCCTACGGCGCCGCGTACGCCCTCCAGGAGCTCCTCACGATCAAGTCCGACGACATCCTCGGCCGCGTCAAGGTGTACGAGGCGATCGTCAAGGGCGAGAACATCCAGGAGCCCGGCATCCCGGAGTCGTTCAAGGTGCTCATGAAGGAGATGCAGTCGCTCTGCCTGAACGTCGAGGTCCTCTCGGCCGACGGCACGCTGGTCAACCTCCGCGACACCGACGACGAGGCGTTCCGCGCCGCAGAGGAACTCGGTATCAACATCTCCAGCCGCTTCGAGGCCGCCTCGATCGACGAGATCTAATCCTTCGGGAGCCGGGGACCGCCGTGTCCCCGGCTCACCGAAGCAGACTTCTCAAACAGAATTTCCGACACAGGAGAACTAGTGCTCGAGTCCACAACCTTCGATGAGCTTCGCATCGGCCTGGCGACCGCAGACCACATCCGCGCGTGGTCCTACGGCGAGGTCAAGAAGCCCGAAACCATCAACTACCGCACCCTCAAGCCGGAGAAGGACGGTCTCTTCGGAGAGCAGATCTTCGGCCCGTCCCGTGACTGGGAGTGCGCCTGCGGCAAGTACAAGCGCGTCCGCTTCAAGGGCATCGTCTGTGAGCGCTGTGGCGTGGAGGTCACCAAGAGCTCCGTCCGCCGTGAGCGCATGGGTCACATCGAGCTCGCCGCTCCCGTCACCCACATCTGGTACTTCAAGGGCGTGCCCTCGCGCCTCGGCTACCTGCTCGACATGGCGCCGAAGGACCTCGAGAAGGTCATCTACTTCGCCGCCTACATGGTCATCTCGGTCGACGAGGATGCTCGTCACCGCGACCTGGGCACGCAGGAGAACAACATCCGCCTCGAGCTGAAGACGCTCGGCGACCGCCGCGACGCCAAGATCGCGGAGCGCCTGGCCAAGCTGGAGGAGGAGCTCGCGGCTCTCGAGGCCGAGGGTGCCAAGGCCGACGCCAAGAAGAAGGTCAAGGACGCCGCCGAGAAGGAGATGTCGCTCATCCGCAAGGGTGCCGACGAGGCGATCCTGAAGCTGGAGCGCGTGTGGGAGGACTTCCGCACGCTCGAGGTCGGTGCCCTGCGCCCGGAGGACGACGTCTTCCACGAGCTGCAGGACCGCTTCGGCCAGTACTTCGAGGCCTACATGGGTGCCGAGGCGATCCAGCGTCGCCTGGCCGCGTTCGACCTGACCGCCGAGGCCGAGAGCCTGCACCTGCAGATCTCGGAGGGCAAGGGCCAGCGCAAGATCCGTGCGATCAAGCGCCTCAAGGTCGTCAACTCGTTCCTCGAGACCGGCATGAGCCCGGCCGCGATGGTGCTCGACGTCGTTCCGGTGATCCCGCCGGAGCTGCGTCCGATGGTGCAGCTCGACGGTGGCCGCTTCGCGACCTCCGACCTGAACGACCTGTACCGCCGCGTGATCAACCGCAACAACCGTCTCCGTCGCCTGATCGACCTCGGCGCCCCCGAGATCATCGTCAACAACGAGAAGCGGATGCTGCAGGAGGCCGTCGACGCGCTGTTCGACAACGGCCGCCGTGGTCGCCCCGTCACCGGTACCGGCAACCGTGCACTGAAGTCCCTGAGCGACATGCTCAAGGGAAAGCAGGGTCGTTTCCGTCAGAACCTGCTCGGCAAGCGTGTCGACTACTCGGGCCGTTCGGTCATCGTGGTCGGCCCGCAGCTCAAGCTGCACCAGTGCGGTCTGCCCAAGCAGATGGCGCTCGAGCTGTTCAAGCCGTTCGTCATCAAGCGCCTGATCGACCTCGGTCACTCGCAGAACATCAAGGCCGCGAAGCGCGCCGTCGAGCGCACGCGTCCCGAGGTCTGGGACGTGCTCGAGGAGATCATCCGCGAGCGTCCGGTGCTGCTCAACCGTGCACCCACCCTGCACCGTCTGGGCATCCAGGCGTTCGAGCCGCAGCTCGTGGAGGGCAAGGCCATCCAGCTGCACCCGCTCGTCTGCGCGGCGTTCAACGCCGACTTCGACGGTGACCAGATGGCCGTGCACCTGCCGCTGTCGGTCGAGGCTCAGGCCGAGGCCCGCGTGCTGATGCTCGCGTCGAACAACATCCTCAAGCCGTCGGACGGCCGTCCGGTGACCCTGCCCTCGCAGGACATGATCATCGGTCTGCACCACCTGACCACGGTCAAGGCCGGCGCCAAGGGCGAGGGCCGTGCGTTCGGCTCCGTCGGTGAGGCGCAGCTCGCGTACGACGAGGGCACGCTCGACCTGCAGGCGAAGGTCCGCATCCGCATCCCGGGTCTGGCCTTCCTGGAGGGCGAGGCTCCCGAGGGCTACGAGAAGCACGGTCTGGTCGACGCGTCGCTCGGTCAGGCGATCTTCAACGACGCGCTGCCGAAGGGCTACCCCTTCGTCCGCGAGCAGGCCGACAAGGGCAAGCTGTCGCAGATCGTCAACAAGCTGGCCGAGGAGTACCCCAAGGTCGAGACGGCCGCCACGCTGGACCGCATCAAGGATGCCGGCTTCTACTGGGCGACCCGTTCGGGTGTCACCGTCGCGCTGAGCGACATCCTCACCCCGCCGAACAAGGCGGAGATCGTCGCGGGCTACGAGAAGCAGGCCGCGAAGGTCCAGTCCCAGTACGAGAAGGGCCTCACGACCGACGCCGAGCGTCGTCAGGAGCTCATCAAGATCTGGACCGAGGCGACCGACGAGGTGCAGGCCGCGATGAAGGCGCACTTCCCGGAGGACAACACCATCAACCGCATGGTGTCCTCGGGCGCCCGTGGTAACTGGCTGCAGATCCGGAACATCGCCGGTATGCGTGGTCTGGTGAACAACCCCAAGGGTGAGATCATCCCGCGTCCGATCATCTCCTCGTACCGCGAGGGTCTGTCGGTGGCGGAGTACTTCATCGCGACGCACGGTACCCGTAAGGGTCTGGCCGACACCGCTCTGCGTACCGCCGACTCGGGTTACCTGACCCGTCGTCTGGTGGACGTCTCGCAGGACGTCATCATCCGCGAAGAGGACTGTGGCACGTCGAAGGGCCTCGAGCTCCCGATCGCCGCGCCGAACTCGCAGGGTGAGCTGGTGCGCGACGCGAACGTCGAGAACTCGGTGTTCGCCCGGACGCTGGCCTCCGACGTCGTGAACGCGGCGGGCGAGGTCCTCGCCTCGGCCGGCGACGACGTGGGCGACGTGCTCATCGACAAGCTGGTCGCTGCGGGTGTCGAGACCATCAAGGTCCGCTCGGTCCTGACCTGCGACTCCGCCGTCGGCGTGTGCGCGCAGTGCTACGGCCGTTCGCTCGCGACCGGCAAGACGGTCGACATCGGCGAGGCCGTCGGCATCATCGCGGCCCAGTCGATCGGTGAGCCCGGTACCCAGCTGACGATGCGTACCTTCCACACCGGTGGTTCCGCGTCGGCCGACGACATCACGCAGGGTCTGCCCCGTGTGCAGGAGCTGTTCGAGGCCCGTACCCCCAAGGGTGCGTCGCCGATCGCCGAGGCCGACGGCCGCATCACGATCGACGAGACCGACAAGGCCAAGAAGGTCATCCTGACGCCCGACAACGGCGACGAGCCCGTCGTCTACCCGGTGCTGAAGCGTGCGACGCTCCTCGTCGAGGACGGCCAGCACGTCTCGGTCGGTCAGCCCCTGCAGGTCGGCACGCTCGACCCCAAGGAGGTCATGCGCGTCATGGGTGCCCGCGAGGTGCAGAAGTACCTCGTCGGCGGCGTGCAGGGCGTGTACCGCTCGCAGGGTGTGCCGATCCACGACAAGCACATCGAGGTCATCGTCCGCCAGATGCTCCGCAAGGTCACCGTCGTCGACCACGCCGACACGACCCTGCTGCCGGGTGAGATGGTCGACCTGAAGCGCTACCAGCAGATCAACCGCGAGGCCGTGGCCGAGGGCAAGCGCCCCGCGTCGGGTCGCCCGGAGCTGATGGGTATCACGAAGGCGTCGCTCGCGACCGAGTCGTGGCTGTCCGCCGCGTCCTTCCAGGAGACGACCCGCGTGCTCACGCAGGCCGCCATGGAGGGCAAGCGCGACCCGCTGGTCGGTCTCAAGGAGAACGTCATCATCGGTAAGCTCATCCCCGCCGGAACCGGTCTCTCGAAGTACCGCGACGTCACGGTCGAGGCCACCGAGGAAGCCAAGAGCGAGCGCTACCCGAACCGGATCTTCGCGTCCGACGGCGCGTACGCGGACGGCGACTTCGGCTACGTCGACTTCGACGCGTTCTCGACGGACGACATCACCCCCGGTACCTACAACTGATTGAGGCGAGAGCCGGCGAGCGTGCTCGTCCGGCCGAGTCGATTGAGGTTGTCGAGCGACGTCGTCGCGACACGACTGAGGTGTGACTGAGTGAACGAAGGCCCCGGGCATCGCCCGGGGCCTTCGTCGTCCCTCGCCGCGTTCGGGCGCGCAGTTCGGCAGCGCTCCGGAGCGCGGGCGGGCGCGGTAGGGTCGGCGAGTGAGCACTGAGACTTCCCCCGGCGGCTCGGCCGTCGTCATCGGAGACGCCCTGATCGACGAGATCCGGGATGACAGCGGCGTCCGCGAGTTCGTCGGCGGAGCCGCCCTGAACGTGGCGGTGGGTCTGCGGCGGCTCGGAATCCCCACGACGCTCATCGCGATGGTGGGAGAAGACGTCGCAGGCGCGCACATCCGCGAGTATGTGGCGGACCACGGCGTGCGCCTGATCGCGAGCGCGGCGCCGCACGGGTCGTCGCGCGCCGTCGTGACCCGGGCCGCGAACGGCGAGCCGAGCTACGTCTTCAACCGTGCCGCCCAGGAGCGCACGATCCGCTACTCGGACGAGGCGGTGGCCGCGATCGCGGACGCCGACCTCGCGGTCGTCAGCTGCTTCCCGTTCGACGCTCCCGCCGAGGTCGACGCGCTCGCGGCCGCCCTGGACGGTGCGCGCCTCGCGATCGACCCGAACCCGCGCACGGGCATGCTGAGCGACCGCGACGAGTTCGTGCGCGGCTTCGAGCGTCTGGCCGCGCAGGCCGAGGTCGTGAAGGTCGGCGCCGACGACGCGGCGGTGCTCTACGACGGCGACCTCGACGTGCTGCGCTCCCGTCTCCGGGGGCTCGGCGTGCGCGCGGTGCTGGCCACCGCGGGGGCGGACGGCGCGGTGCTCGAGTCCGACGCCGGCACTTCGACGGCCCCGATCTCCGCGCTGCCCGGGCGCCTCGTCGACACCGTGGGGGCGGGCGATGCGACGCTCGCCGCCGTCGCCGGCGGTCTGGTCGCCGCTGCTCCGCAGGCCGCAGGGGAGTGGGACGCCCTGCTGCGACGGGCCATGGACATCGCGGCCGCGACGTGCAGGGCCGAGGGCGGTCTGCTGCGCACGCCCGAGTCGCTCGCCGAGTCCGACCGCGGGGTGCACGGCAGCTGACGCCTCGATTTCTCGACCCCGCATCGTGCGGGTATGATGGATCTTCGTGCCCCCGGTTGGCTGTTGAAGTCGGACGGGTGCGCTCTGGCGAGTTACCCAAGTGGCCAAAGGGATCTGACTGTAAATCAGCCGTCTTCGACTTCGGGGGTTCGAATCCCTCACTCGCCACCACGGAAGCCCCCCCTCGTCGGGGGCTTCTTCCGTTTCGGCGCGCGTCTCACGAACCCGTGACACCGAGGCCCTCCGTCCGCCACACTGAGTGCCATGGGATCAGCGTTGACCACCATCGGACTGCCCGTCGCGCTCGGCATCATCATGCTGGGTCTGGGCCTCAGCCTCACCCTCGGCGACTTCGCCCGGGTGCTCAAGCAGCCGAGGGCGGTGATCGTCGCGCTGCTGTGTCAGCTGGTGCTCCTGCCGGCCGTCTGCTTCGGGCTCGTGCTGCTGTTCCAGCTGCCGCCGGTGCTGGCGGTGGGAATGATGATGCTCGCCGCGTCGCCGGGCGGCACCACGGCGAACCTGTACAGCCACCTGTTCCGCGGCGACATCGCTCTCAACATCTCGCTCACGGCGGTGAACTCGGTGATCGCGGTGATCACGCTGCCGATCATCACGAACCTCGCGATCGCCTACTTCCGCCCGTTCGATGACACGCTGGGGCTGCAGTGGTCGAAGGCCCTCGAGGTGTTCGCGATCGTGCTGCTGCCCGTCGCGCTCGGCATGCTGATCCGGCGGTTCTGGCCACGGTTCGCCGCGAGCATGGACAAGCCGGTGCGCATCGCCTCGGTCGTCATCCTGATCGTCGTGATCGCGGGCGCCGTGGCCTCGAACTGGACGCTCCTGGTCGACAACGTGGCGCGTCTGGCTCTCATCACCGTGCTGTTCTGCCTGGTCAGCCTCGCGGTCGGATTCCTCATCCCGCGGATGCTGCGGGTGGGCAAGCGTCAGGCGATCGCGACGTCGTTCGAGATCGGCATCCACAACGCGACCCTGGCGATCGTGATCGCGCAGTCCGTGCTCGGTTCGGTGGAGCTGAGCCTCCCCGCGGCCGTCTACGGGGTGCTGATGTTCTTCATCGCGTTCGGCTTCGGGTTCCTCATCCGCGAGCGCAGCGGTGCGTCCGAAGCACGGACCGCGCCCGCCGTCGAGGGCGTTTCCTAGACTGGAGTGATGCGAGCCCTCACCGAAGCCGACGTCCGGGCCTCGTTCGTGAACGCGGACGCGGACGAGCTGCGCGTCATGGAGATGCCGCACGACTTCCTCCTGGTCGACTGGGACTACCTCGACTTCTTCGCCTGGCGCGACCCGAGCGCCGGCAAGCGCGGCTACGTCCTGATCCAGCACGAGGGACGCGTGGTCGGTGTCGTGCTGCGGGCGTCGGAGCCCGGTCGCGGGCGCTCCGGCATGTGCAACATCTGCCACACGATGCAGCCGGGCAACCAGGTCGCGCTGTTCTCCGCGCGACGGGCGGGCGAGGCCGGCGCTCGCGGCGACTCCTTCGGTACGTACATCTGCGCGGACCTCTCCTGTCACGAGAACGTGCGACTCGCGCATCCGCTCGCACCGAACGAGATCCGCGCGGCGGGTCAGGCCGACTTCCGCCTCGACGGCACGCGCCGCCGGATGGAGGGGTTCGTGTCCCGCGTGTGGGAGCAGGGCTGAGTCCGGCTAGCCTGGATCCACACGTCCTGTGCTCGAGGGAGACGCCATGAGTGAAGCCATCCTGTTCGCGGTCGACGAGGGGATGGCGCGGCTGACGCTGAACCGTCCGGCTCGCCTCAACGCCTTCAACGCCGATCTGGCCCACGCCTGGCGTGACGCGACGGCCGAGGCCACCTCGCGGAGCGACGTGAAGGCGATCCTCCTCGACGCGGCGGGGCCTGCATTCTGCGCGGGCGGCGACGTGATCGACATGGCGACCACGATGGGCGCCTCCGGTGCCGAGATCACGGCGCTCGCCGAGGTGATCAACGCGGGCATCCGCTCGCTGACCGAGTCGAGCATCCCGGTGGTCGCCGCCGCCCACGGCACGACGGCCGGTGGCGGGCTCGGCATCCTGCTCGCGACCGACTACGCCGTGGTCGGGGCACGATCGAAGCTCGGGAGCCTGTACGCCAACATCGGTCTCACGCCCGACCTGTCGGTGTCGGCGCAGCTGGCCCGTGCGATCGGTCAGCGCAGAGCGCTGCAGCTCGTGCTGCAGGATCGGCTGCTGACGGCGGCCGAGGCGCTGGAGTGGGGACTGGTGGCCGAGGTCGTGGAGGGCGAGGACGCGGCTGCGGAGGCGGAGGCCGTGCGCTCGCGCGCCGAGGAGGTCGCCCGCTTCTGGCTGGCCGGGGCCGCGGATGCCTATGGCCAGGCCAAGCGGCTGGTGCGGTCGCAGCCCGAGCGCACCTTCGTCGAGCAGCTGTCGGAGGAGGCGCGCTCGATCGGTGCCGCGCTCGAGACTCCCGACGCGCAGGCGCGGGTCGCCGCGTTCGCTGCGGCATCGGCGCGCAAGACGGCCTGACTCTTCCTCCCCAGCCACCGGTTTTCGTCGCGTCCGTCCGCACGGCGCGAAGATCCCCGAACCGGGACCGGCGCGCGTGGGAGGATGTGGACATCGATCGCCACTCGACGAGAGGACCCCCATGTCCCATCCGGACATCAGCACGCCGCCGCAGGCTGAGAAGAAGAACATGTCGCTGCTCATCCGAGGCTCGATCTGGGTGGCGATCGGCGCGCTGATCGCGGCCGCGCTCGTGTGCGTGGTGTGGGTGCTGATCGGCGACCAGAACGGCCTGATCGGTCGCGCCTTCCTCACGATCCTGCTCCTGGCCGCGTTCGCCGGCATCGCGATCCTGGAGGCCGGGCTCGCCCCCAATCGCCCGGACTGGCTCCAGCTCGCGAGCATGGTCAGCTGGGTCGTGGCGCTCCTGGTGGGGCTCGTGAAGATCTGGCTCCCGGAAGACGGCATCTACTTCGGGGCGGAGCGCTTCTTCCAACTCCTGCTCGTGATCGGAGTGCTCCAGCTCGCCCTGCTGCACGTGCGTCTGTTCACGAAGGCGGCGCAGCGCCACGTCACCGCGTTCACGCGCGTCATCTTCATCGTGACGGTCGTGTTCCTCGGTGCGCTCGTAGCGATGCTCGTGTTCTTCCTCGCGTTCCCGAACACGTTCGACTACAGCGAGCTGTACTGGCGCATCGTGGTCGCCCTCACGATCCTGGTCGCGGTGGGCACCACGCTCATCCCCCTGCTGAACGCGCTCTTCGCGCCGAGGAAGGCCGCCACGCCGACGCCGCAGAACCCGGCTCCCGCGTGGCCCACGTTCGCCGACGGCCGCACCCCGCTCCCCGCACTGCCCGACGGCTCGCCCGACTGGAACGCGTACTACACCGGCTACCCGACAGCTCCGCAGCAGGCTCTCCCGCAGCCGCAGACCACGGCGTTCCCCGTGGTTCCCGAGGCCGCGGTCGCGCAGCCCGCGCCTCCGGCTGCGCCCTCCGCACCCCCGGCGGCCCAGCCCGGCCCTCCGGTACCGGACGCACCGGTACCGCCCCGACCCGCCGCGCCGGAGCCCCCCGCGCCGCATCAGGGCGAACCTCCCGCGTTCCCGCCGCCCCCTCCCGCGCCGGGGAACCGGGCGTCGTGACAGTGTCACAGGAGCAGGAGCTCGGCGCGCTCGCCGCGGAGGTCGCTCGGGAGGCGGGGGAGCTCGCCAGGACACGCCGACAGCAGGGGGTCACCCTGGCCGCGACCAAGTCGACACTGGCCGACATCGTGACCGAGGCCGACCGCGAGGTCGAGGCGCTCATCCGCGACCGTCTGCTGACGGCGCGGCCGCACGACGGCTTCCTCGGCGAGGAGTCCGGTACGGCGGCGGGCGACAGCGGGATCACCTGGGTGGTCGACCCCATCGACGGCACCGTCAACTACGCCTACGGCATCCCGGCCTACAACGTCAGCATTGCGGCCGTGCAGGGAGAGCCCGACCCGAGCCGGTGGGAGGCGCTCGCCGCCGCCGTGCACGCACCGGCCGTGGGGGAGACCTTCACCGCCGCTCGAGGTCACGGAGGCTGGCTCGACGGCAGACGCCTCGAGGTCACGCAGGAGACACCGGCCGGCGCGCTCCTCGCCACCGGGTTCGGCTACGACCCCGCGACCCACGACGGCGACCTCGCGACCGTGCGCCGGGTGATGCCCATCGCGCGGGACCTCCGGCGGATGGGGTCGGCCGCACTCGACCTCGCGTACGTCGCCGCTGGTCGACTCGACGGCTACTTCGAGCGCGGACTGGCCCCCTGGGACCTCGCGGCGGGCGCGCTCCTGGTGAGCGAGGCGGGCGGCATCGTGACGCGCGTCGACACCGACTCCCCTCGGCCGCTGCTGATCGCCGGAGGACCAGCCGTGCACGCGCGGCTCACCGAGATCCTGTGCTGAGAAACCTGGACTGATACATGGCATTCCCAGGGTGATCGGGGTAGTGTTTACCCGATCGTTACTTTCACCACCCGAAGGTGAAAGCTGTCATTGCGCCCCCGAGCAACACGAACGACCGAGAGACTAGTTTTGCCCTTCGAGAATCCCCAGGCTGCCGCTGCGCCCACGCGTCGCTCCAGCCGTCATCGCACTGCGGCCACCGAGGCCCCGGCGACCGGGACGACGGCACCCCTCGCTCACGCGGAGACCGTGGTCGCGCTCGCCGCCGTCGCACCCCTCTCCCGTCGCGCCGCACGTCAGCGGCCGAACGACGTCCCGCCGGTGCCTCAGGCTCCCGCCGAACCGTTCATCGCCGCGACGCCCGTGCCCGCCGTGGCCGACGTCCCCGCCGTGCCCCTCGCGGCGACGCACGAGGCACCCGCCGAGGCCGCAGGCGCCGAGGTCATCCCGCCGGCCTCCGAGCCGTTCGTGGCCGAAGCCGACGCCGAGGGAGACGCGTTCGAGCGTGCCTCGCGCGCCTTCCGCAGCACCGGCACCGTGCGTACCGTCCCTGCTGCGGCCGCGAGTGCCCCGTCATTCGCCAGCGCCGCCGACGTGCAGGGTGCGGCGGCCGAACACGTCGCATCGCGTCCCCGCCGTCTCCGGCGCTTCGTGACGGTCGGCGCGACCGTCGGTGTCATGGGTCTGGCCGGACTGCTCGCGGTCTCCATGACGCTGCCCGCCGAGGCCGTCGCCGCCGCGCGCGGAGGGTCGATGGCGTCCACCTCCCTCGTGACCGCTGCCGCCGCCGACGCCGCGGGGTCGGCGAAGGACGAGATCCAGGCCTTCGTCGCGCCCTCCGACGTGCAGAACGCACCGCTCACCCGCAACGACGACTACAGCACGGTCTCGCTCGTCGAGGTCGCGGCCGAGCAGGGCATCAACTACTCGGGCGAGGTCTTCACGAACGACCCCGACGCGGCCATCCAGTGGCCGTTCATGGTCGGCGTCGGCATGTCGTACGGCTATGGCATGCGCAGCGGGCGCCTGCACGAGGGCATCGACTTCACCCCCGGCAACGGCGCGCCCATCCAGGCGATCGCCGACGGCGTGGTGCGCACCGCCACGGAGCAGGGCGGCGCCTACGGGGTCACGGTCTACATCGACCACGTGATCGACGGTCAGACCATCACCAGCCACTATGCGCACATGCAGTACGGCTCGCTCCAGGTGAAGGCGGGCGACCGGGTCACCGTCGGCACCGTCATCGGCAAGACCGGGAACACGGGCCGCTCCTACGGCGCGCACCTCCACTTCGAGCTCATCGTCAACGGCACGACGATCGACCCGATGCCGTGGCTCCGCGCCAACGCCGGACGCACGTCGTACTGACCGGCCTGATTTCATGAGGACGCCACAGTGATGGTATTCTCGTGTGGTTGCCCCGCGAGGGGCAGCACGCCCCGATAGCTCAGTGGCAGAGCACTTCCATGGTAAGGAAGGGGTCGTCAGTTCAATCCTGACTCGGGGCTCGGAGTTCGCATCTGCGATGCGGATGCCGTGCGGCAGGGTAGCTCAGTTGGTGAGAGCGCACGACTCATAATCGTGAGGTCGCGGGTTCAAGCCCCGCTCCTGCTACAGCTCGAAACCCCCGGATACGTCCGGGGGTTTCGTCGTATCCGCGGACTAGAGTGAGAGCCGTTCCGTGCCCTCGCGCGGACGAGCGAGGCGGGCTCCCCGGAAAGAGGACCGCCGTGCCGACCCCCGCTCCCTCCGCGACCGCTGTCTACTGCCATGCGCACCGGGCGGTGATGGTCGCCGTGACGGACAGGGCGGGCGTCTCGCTCGGACTGGAGGACATCGCGGGCCCCGTCTCCTGGGACGAGCTCATCGCCGCGGGCTACGGCCTCGCGGTCGCGGCGGGCGCACTGTCCGGTGCGGTGGCCGGGCTCCGCTGCCGGGGAGTCTCCATCGCCGACGTGCTCGGCGCGTCGATCGAGGACCCCCACCACACGATCGATCGCGCCGACCTGCGCCGCGCGGCCGCCTGGCTCGCCGACGGGCTTGCCCGCGACGAGGAGCAGCCGCTCGACGACATGACCGCCGAGGTGATCGGCACCGACGTGCTGTGGGACCCCCACGCCCACGCGGACGACGACCGCATCGCCGCGGTCGTGTTCGCGATCGTCACCGTCACTGCACAGGCCGTCGGGGAGCGGAGCTGAGCGTGCGGCGCGCTCTGTCCCCGCTGCTCGGCTGATCCCGCGCAGGCCCCCAGGGAGCGGAGCTGAGCCTGCGGCGCGCTCTGCCCGCGCTGGCTCGGCTGATCCCGCGTAGGCCCCCAGGGAGCGGAGCTGAGCGTGCGGCGCGTTCTGCCCCCGCTGGCTCGGCTGATCCCGCACAGGCCGTCGGGGAGCAGAGCTGACCGTGACACCCGGCCCCGCGCGCGCCGGGCCGCCCGACGATGGCCAGCGCCCCTCGGCCGCACGGGCCATCCGGAACCCGGAGGTCATGTCAAGCCCCTGCGCTCGGGCCCGCCGGCACGGGAGACTGGCGCTCCACGAGGCCGAGGAACGGAGATCCCCATGTCAGACCCGAACAGCAACGCCGCCGACGATGGCCCCGAGGTGGACGCCGTCGGTGTGGACGCCGACATCGTCACCAACGATCACGACCCCGAGCCCGACGACCTTCCGGCCAGCGAAGACGACGACGACCTCGACGTCGCCGACCTCCCCTGACCGGTCACCGGTCCGCGGTCGACGGGTCGGACCCCTCCGGCCCGTCGACCGCGGTGGTCCTCCGTCCGCCGGCGCGCTGAGCGGCCTCCAGCCGCTCCGCCTCCTCGCCGCTGATGGCTTCGCCGCGTGCCACGAGTCCCGCCTGGTCGGACAGGGGGATCTGCTTGAGGAACAGCGACAGCAGCAGTGCGAGCGCCACGAACGGCACCAGGTACCAGAACACCGGGGCGAGCGCATCGGCGTACGCGGTCACGATCCCGTCGCGCACCTCGTCGGGCAGCGCACTGAGCGTTGCGGGGTCGATGGTCGACGCGGCCTGCGACGCCTGATCCGGCGAGGCACCGGCTCCGGCGAACACGCCGAGCAGGTTCTCCGTCAGCCGCGTCGTGAAGATCGTGCCGAAGACGGCCACTCCGAGGGATGCCCCCACCTCCCGGAAGTAGTTGTTGGTGCTCGTCGCGGTGCCGATCTCGCCCGCGGGCACGGCGTTCTGGACCACCAGCACCACGACCTGCATGATGAGCCCGAGACCCGCGCCGAACACGAACAGGAAGACGCAGATCAGCCAGATGGGCGTCTCGGCCGACAGCGTGGTCATCGCGACCATCGAGAGGCCCGTCACGATCGTGCCGACGATCGGGTAGACCTTGTACTTCCCGGTCTTCGAGATCGCGATGCCCGAGAAGATGGACGTGCCCATCAGGCCCACCATCATCGGGATCATCAGCAGCCCGGAGGCCGCGGCCGACGTGCCGGACGACATCTGCAGGAACGTGGGCACGAAGCCGATCGCCGCGAACATGCCGATCCCGAGCACCAGTCCGATGGCCGTCGCGTTCACGAAGATCGGGTTGCGGAACAGGCTCAGCGGGATGATCGGGTCCTGCGCCCTGGACTCGGTGATGACGAACGCGGTCGCGGCGACCACGAGGCCGGCGCCCCACGCCCAGGTCGCCAGCGAATCCCACCCGAACTCCTTGTCGCCGCCGAAGTCGGTGAAGAAGATCAGGCACGTCGTCGCGAGGGAGAGGAAGATCACGCCGAGCACGTCGATGCGCTTCTCGGCCTTCTTGCTGGGCAGCTGCAGGGCGACCAGCGCGATCACGAACGCCGCGATCCCGACCGGGATGTTGATGTAGAAGGCCCACTGCCACGTCATGTGGTCGACGAAGAACCCGCCGAGCAGCGGACCGGCCACGGCGGAGAGCCCGAACACGGCACCGAGCGGACCCATGTACTTGCCGCGCTCGTTGGCGGGCACGATGTCGGCGATGATCGCCTGCGACAGGATCATCAGTCCGCCGCCGCCGAGGCCCTGCAGCGCCCGGAACACGACGAACATCCAGAAGTCGGTCGCCAGGGCGCAGCCCACCGACGCGAGCGTGAAGAGCGCGATCGCGACGAGGAACAGGCTGCGACGACCGAGCACGTCGCCGAACTTGCCGTAGATCGGCATCACGATGGTGGTGGCCAGCAGGTACGCGGTCGTGATCCACACCTGGTGGTCGACGCCGCCGAGCTGGCCCACGATGGTCGGCATCGCGGTCGACACGATGGTCTGATCGAGGCTCGCGAGCAGCATGCCGGCGATCAGGGCGCTGAAGATGATCCAGATGCGACGCTTCGTGAGCAGGAAGGGCGCGTCGGCGGTGGCGGTGGCGGACATTCAGTGGGCTTTCTGTGCGGGGGAGTACAGGTCGCGCGCGAGCCGGAGACGGCGTCGGATCAGCTCGGCGAACGGCTCGGTGGAGTGGTGGTGCAGGAGCTGTTCCATGCACAGGCGCACGAGGGCACCGACGGACTGCACGAGCACCTGCGCGCGCAGCTCGGCGTCCTCGACGCCCTCGAGCCGGCGGGTGATCAGGGCGACGTCGCGCCGCTCGTGCTTCTCCTGCTGCTCGAACGCGGCCTTGAGCAGTCGCGGTTCGTGCTCGATCACGGCGAACAGCTCGGCGGCATGCTCGACGGGGTCGAACAGGGAGAAGCGGGCGACGGTGAGCTCGACGAAGTCGTCGAGCAGGTCGCCGTCGGCGGTCGCGAAAGCGTCCTCCAGCTCCTCCTGGCGGGAGTCGATCACGGTGATGCCGAAGACCGCGTTCTCCTTGCTCTCGAAGTAGTTGAAGAACGTGCGGCGAGACACCCCGGCCTCGGTGCACAGCTCCTCGATCGTGAAGCCGGCGAAGCCTCGTTCGACCGTCCAGCGCCGCGCCACCGAGGTGAGCGCGCGAGACGTCTCGCGCTTGCGCTGCTCCCTCGTCGATTCTGCACTCGCATCCATAGAGTGCAACTTTGCACTTTCAACCTTGGAGTGCACTGTGAGAGTGCGTTTCTCTGCCCGCCCGGAAAAACCGTCGGCGAATTCGTGACATCCGAGGTGCCTCATGCGTCTTAGTGGTGTCGTAAGAACACGGCCCGCGCCCCACGGTGCGGACACACGGATGAAGGAGCTCGAGATGGCGAACGTGACGGGGGGCAGCCAGCCCAAGGCTCAGGTCGTACCGACGGCGCAGGCCGCAGCGGTGGGGAAGACCACGATCGAGGACGCGGTCGTCGCGAAGATCGCGGGTATCGCGGCCCGTGAGGTCAGCGGCGTCTATGCGCTCGGCGGCGGGGCGGCCCGCATGATGGGCGCGATCCGAGACGTGCTGAACACGACCGACCTCTCGCAGGGCGTGAGCGTGGAGGTCGGCGAGACGCAGGTGGCCGTCGACGTCACGATCGTCGCGGAGTACCCGGTGTCGCTGCAGAAGGTGGCCGACGACGTGCGCACGGCCATCCACCGGGCCATGGTCGACCTGGTCGGCATGGACGTCGCCGAGATCAACGTGAGCGTCAACGACGTGCACATCCCCTCGGACGACGACGCCGACGCCGAGGAGGCGCGAGTCCAGTGAACGCCTCGGTGATCGGCGGAGCTGCGGCCGCGGTCCTCGCACTGACCTGGATCGTGCTGGGCTTCTGGGCGTTCCTGCTCGTGCTCCTCGCGATGCTCGTCGGCGCGGCGGCCGGGCGCATCGCCGACGGTCGCCTGGACGTGCGGGCGCTCGCCGAGGTGGTCCGCGGACGGCGGTCGTCCTCGTGAGCGTCGAGCGGGCAGGGGCGTCGACGGGTGTGGCGGGGGCCACGTCCGTCGAGGCCCGCGCCCTGCACCGGATCGCCCTCGGCATCGCCAGGGATGCCGCGGGCGTGGGGCTCGACGACATCGCGGTGGAGCTGGGCGACCGGCGCGGCGACCTGCGCGTCACGGTGGTCGTGCCCGTCGTGCTGGCGCGCTCCGACGGCACGACCCTCGCCGACCGCGGCGAGGTGCTGCGCGAGACCCTCGTGCGTCGGCTCGGGGAGCTGGCGTCGCGACGGGTGGGCGCGGTCGACGTGCGGTTCACCGGCGTGCGGCGTGCGCTCGAGCGGAGGGTCGCATGAGCGCGCCCGCCGCCACGCGCCGACTGCTGCGCCGGGAGACACGGGCGTCGCGGACCGCTCCGGCGACCGTGCTCGCCGCTCTCCTGGCGATCGTGCTGCTCGGGCTCCTGGGGTGCGGGGTCGCCGCGGCCCTCGACCCCGGGTTCCGCACGGATGCGGCGGCGCTGCTGGCGGGCGTCGCCCAGGCGCTGTCCGCCCCTGGTGTCGCGATCGGTGCGGGCATCGCGCTGGTCGCGCTCGCCGCGGTGCTGCTGGCGCTGGCGGTCGTCCCGGGGCGTCGCGCCCGACGCGCCCGTCTGACCGGGCGCACCGCGCTCGTGGTGGACGACGGCGTGCTCGCGGACGCGATCGCCGACGGGGTGGCCAGGCGCACGGGTGTTCCGCGACCGCGCGTCGCGGTCACGGTGGGGCGCAGAGCCGCCACGGTCCGCCTGACCCCGACCAGCGGGGTGCTCGTGGACCGTGACGCGGCGCGGACCGCTGCGGTGCGCGTGCTGGACGAGGTGGGCTTCGCCCTGACGCCGCGTGTGCTCGTGGCGACGGAAGGAGTGGTCGGATGAGGCTCTCGGGATCCGTGGGGAACCGGGTGGTGCTGCTCGGCGGCGGCCTCGTGCTGCTCGCGGCGGGCGCGGCACTCGTGGCGACCGGGCTGGAGTCGGCGCGGCTGCTGCCCGCGGGGGCGGCGGGGGCCGTCTCGGCGGTCGAGCGGGCGTCCGCCGATGCATCGGCCGCGACGGTCGACCTCGGGAGCATCGGGGAGTTCCCGCTCGCGGCCGTGTCCGCCGCGGCCGCGGCCCTGGTCGTGGTCGTCCTGCTGATCGCGTTCCTGCTCACGCGGGGCCGCGGTCGCGTGCGCGAGGTGCTCGCGGTGCCGGGTCCTCGGGGGACGACCCGGGTGGACCGCGGTGTGGCCGACGGCGTGCTGGCGGAGACGCTCGCGGCTCGGGCCGACGTGGTGTCGGCGCGGACGGTCGCGCGTCGGGCGGGCCGTCGTACCGCCCTCGGGCTCGTCGTGACGCCGCGGAAGGGGGCGGCTCTGGGGGCCGTCGTCGCCGCGGCCGAGGCGGCCGTCGCGGAGTGGGACCGGTTGCTGGGCGTGGAGGTGCCGGTGGTCGTGCACGTCGCGGACCGCGGGTGGCGCGAGCTGTTCCGGTCGAGGCAGAGGATGCGCCGGTCGCTGGCCGGCGCGGGCGAGGCGGGGCACCGGTCCCGCACCGCCCGGACGTCGTCGACCCCGAGAGCCGGGGTCGCGTGAGGAAAGGAGCCGCCATGAGCGGAGAGAACAAGATCAAGGCCGCCGCCCAGAAGATCGCCGGCAAGGCGAAGGAGGTCGTCGGCGAGGTCACCGACAACGACCGGCTCGTCGCCGAGGGCAAGGCCGAGCAGGCGAAGGGCGATGTGCGGAACGCCGCCGAGGATGTCAAGGACGCGTTCAAGAAGTGATCCCGCTCGCGCAGGGGGCGCCCCCGGTCGGGGCGCTCCCTGCGGCCGAGCCGTGCGCACGGATCCGATCCGTCGCCGCACGCGCTCCGAACCTGCAGGGGAAGCGGAACGAAGGGTGGGGGAATGGCAGCGGATGGCTCTCGCGGCCCGCTGGAACACGCCGGGGATCACATCGTCGCGGGTCGCGCCATGGACGGCGACGTCGAGGCGTTCGCGGTGCTGGTGCGGAGGTACACGCCGATGATGCGCGCGTACACGCAGCGCATGCTGAACGGCTCGGCCGAAGTGGACGACACCGTGCAGGAGGCGTTCGTGACCGCGTGGCAGCGGTTCGGCGAGCTCGACGACCCCGGCAAGGTCAAGAGCTGGCTGATGCGCATCGTGAGTCGCAAGGCCGTGGACCGGCTCCGGCGCCACCGCCCGGCGGTCGATGTGACCGAGATCGACCGGCCGGCACCCCTGCACGCCTCGCCGTCGGCGGTGGTGGAGGTGCGCGAGGGCGTCGCGGCACTGGGAGCCGCGCTGCGGGAGCTCCCGGAGGCGCAGCGCGAATGCTGGGTGCTGCGCGAGATGGGCGGGCACAGCTACGACGAGATCGCCGCGGAGCTCGGCGTCCCCGTCAGCACGGTGCGCGGGCTGCTGGCCCGTGCGCGCGGATTCCTGATCACCCGGATGGAGGCGTGGCGATGAACGACGACCACGAGAACCCGGACCTGCGCGGTCTCGGACTGGAGCCCGACGACCTCGACGGGCACACGATCGAGGAGCTCGCCGACTACCTCGAGGCGGGGCGTCAGCCGCGCGTGGCCTCGATCGAGGAATCGCCGGGGTGCCAGCTCGCCCTCGACGCGCTCGAGCGGCTGCACGGACTGGGCGACGCGCTGATGGCGGCCGATACCGCGGCAGAGCCCGCGGTCGAGGAGGGGTGGATCGACCGGATCCTGAGCGGGATCGCGATGGACGCCAGGGCGGGACGCCGCATCCCATTCGCCTCGGACGACCCTGCGGTGGAGCTGGCGATCACCGAGGGTGCGGTGCGCGGTCTCGTGCGGGCGGCCGAGGAGGCGGTCCCCGGCGTGCTCGTCGGGCGATGCCGCCTGGAGGGCGACGTCACGACGCCGGGTGCTCCCGTGCGCGTGGCGATCGACGCGAGCGTGCTGCACGGCGAGCCGATCCGCGGGCTGGCCGACCGGCTCCGTACCGAGGTGGACGCGCGGCTGCGCCGGCACACCGAGCTCACCATCGCCGCGATCGACGTGACCGTCAAGGACATCAGGGAGGTGTCGTGATGACGCAGGATCCGACGATCGACGGCGAGGGCCGTCGCGAGCTGGCCGCCCGGATCGAACAGGTCCTGCGCGCGCAGGAGGGGGTCCGCGGCGTCTACCGCTCCGGCTCGCTCATCTCGAATCTGCTCAGGGCGGGGGCCGCGGCGCTGGGCGCGACGCGCGACGCCGAGCCGATCGTGTCGGTGGCCGCGGGGGCGCGCGGGGCCGCGGTCGAGGCGTCGATCGGGGTGGACGCGGGCGCGGCGTCCGGAGAGGTCCTCCGGGAGGCGCGGGCCGCGGTGGAGGCCGTGCTCGCGGAGCAGGGGTACCAGCGCGAGAGCATCACGCTCGTGGTGGCCTACGTGCAGGTCGCCCGTGCCGCGGAGGAGCCCGTCGAGGTGGAGCCCCGCTGACCGTGCGGTCGGCGGGGCTCCGGCCGGCTCACGCGATCGCGCGCAGTCCCTCGACGAGCGGCGTGGTCGGACGGCCGATCAGCCGCGCGAGCGTGCCGTCGGTCTCGGCCAGTGCGCCCCCGCGGATGCCGGCGTCGAGGGCGACGACGAAGCCCGCGGTGCCCTCGTCGAGCCCGGCTTCGCGCAGCGCCGCGAGCTGCTGGTCCGCCGTGAGCGACACGAAGGTCACCTCGCGTCCGGTGACCTCGGCGATCGCGGCGGCCAGCTCCGTGTAGTCCCACGCGACGTCGCCGCCGAGCTCGTACACGGCGCCCGTGTGACCGTCGTCGAGCGCGACCACGGCGGCGGCCTCGGCGTAGTCGGCGCGGCCGGCGGAGGCGACGCGACCCTCGCCGGTGCCGGAGGCGAGCACGCCCGTCTCGGCTGCGCGCGCGAGGTCGGCGGCGTAGTTCTCCGTGTACCAGTTGTTGCGCAGGATCACGGCCGGGACGCCGGAGGCCGCGATCAGCTCCTCCGTGGCCTTGTGCTCCGGCGCGAGCACCAGGTCGCTCGTGGTGGCCTTCGGGGCGCTGGTGTAGACGAGCTTCGAGACGCCGGCGGCTGCGGCCGCGTCGATCACGGCCCGGTGCTGCTCGACGCGGCGGCCGACCTCGGAGCCGGACACGAGCACGACCGTGTCGATGCCGTCGAGGGCCGCGGCGACGGAGGCCGGGTCGTCGTAGTCGAGCGGCACGACGCGCACGCCGAGGTCGGCCGCCCTGGCCACGTCGCGCGCTCCGGCGACGATCGACTGGGGGTCGGCGCCGCGGGCGAGGAGGGCGGCGATGATGAGGCGGCCGAGGTGTCCGGTGGCTCCGGTGACGAGGATGGTCATGAGGGGCGGTCCTTCCGTTGGTGAACACCTGCCCCAACCGGCGCGAGACACCCGCGCATTCCATCCGACCGGTACCCACTTTGACGTAAGGTACCTACATGTCGGTGAGTTTTGCGGAAATCCGGGAGTCTTCGCCCACGGTGTTCGACCAGGGCTGCGGCACGCGCGTGGTGCTGGACCACATCATGAGCAAGTGGGGCGTGCTGGTGCTGTCGTGCCTGTCGGACGGCACGCGGCGCTGGGGCGAGCTGCGGCGGGAGGTCGACGGCATCAGCGAGAAGATGCTCGCGACCACGCTGCGCACGCTGTCGGCGGATGGGCTGGTGCACCGGGAATCCCTGCCCACGGTGCCCCCGCACGTGGAGTACAGCCTCACCCCGCTGGGACGTGACCTGATGGAGCGGATGCTGCCGCTGATGGAGTGGGTCGCCACGCACGCCGACGGGATGCTCGGTCGCGAATGAATCCACGGATTCCGTCGTGAGATGAAGTTGTGTGAGTGGAATCCGTTGCTCGAAGAAAAGGATTGACGGTATACCGCAGCTCGTCGTACTGTCTGAGCATGGCAACGACGCCCATCCACCTGGAACGACCCGACGGCAAGGGGCTGGCCGCTGGCACCCTCGGCCTGTGGGGATCCACCGTCATCGGTCTCGCCTCCACGGCGCCGGTCTACTCCCTCGTCGCGACGCTCGGCTTCGTCGTGCTCGCGGTCGGGGCGCAGGCACCGATCGCGTTCGTGATCGCCTTCGTCCCGATGCTCCTGATCGCCTTCGCCTACCGCGAGCTCAACAACGCCGTGCCCGACTGCGGCACCACCTTCACCTGGGGCACGAAAGCGTTCGGCCCCTGGGTGGGCTGGATGGGCGGCTGGGGTGTCGCGGTGGCCGGGATGGTCGTGCTCGCGAACCTCGCCCAGATCGCCTCGGTGTACTTCTGGTCCCTGATCGGGTTCGACCTGGAGAACAACGACTGGCGGATCATCCTCGTCGCGGTGCTCTTCATCGCCGCGATGACCTGGGTCAGCTGGCGCGGCGTCGAGATCGGCGAGCGCATCCAGAACATCCTGCTGGCCGTGCAGTACCTGGCCCTCGCGATCTTCGTGGTGGCCGCGCTGTGGCAGTTCTTCACCGGCGACGCCCCCGACGCCACGCCGTTCTCGTGGGAGTGGCTGAACCCGTTCGGCTTCACGGACTGGTCGGGCTTCACCGAGGCCATCCTGCTCGCCCTCTTCATCTACTGGGGCTGGGACACGTGCCTCGCGCTGAACGAGGAGACCAAGGACCCCAAGCGCATTCCCGGGCGGGCGGCCGTGCTGACCTGCGTGATCCTGCTGGTGACCTACGTCGCCGTCACGATCGCGGCGATGATGTACGCGGGTCTCGGCGAGGACGGCACGGGGCTCGGCAACGAGGCCAACGCCGACGACTTCTTCCTCGCGATCAAGGACGGCCTGCTGGGCCCGTTCGGCTGGGTGCTGGTGGTCTCCGTCATCATCTCGGCGATCTCGTCGACGCAGACGACGATCCTGCCCACCGCGCGCGGCACGCTCGCGATGGGCGTGTACCGCGCGCTCCCCGCGAAGTTCAAGGAGGTGCACCCGGTCTACAAGACCCCGTCGTTCTCGACCATCGTGATGGGCGTGGTCGCCTCCGCGTACTACGTGGGCATGACGCTCATCAGCGACAACATCCTGCAGGACTCGATCCTGTCGCTGGGCCTCGCCATCGCGTTCTACTACGCCATCACCGGGTTCGCGTGCGTCTGGTACTTCCGCGCCGACCTGCGCAACTCGGCACGCGACCTCTTCTTCAAGGGGATCTTCCCGCTCGTCGGGGCGCTGCTGCTCACCGGCGCGTTCGTGCAGTCCGCGATCGACATGTGGGACGTGGACTACGGTTACACGGTGCTGTTCGGCATCGGCGGCACGTTCGTGATCGGCATCGGCTCGCTCGCGATCGGCCTGGTGCTGATGCTCCTGTGGTACCTGTTCCCGCGGTCGAAGCGCTTCTTCCGCGGCGAGAGCCTGAACCGCGACACCGAGGTGATGGTGCCGGACGAGCCCGGCGTCTCCATCCGCTCGGTCGACGGCGGCATCTGAGGCGGCGGGTGCGCGCGGGGCTGTCCTAGGCTGGCCTCGTGCGCATCCGGCTCGACATCGCCTACGACGGCACCCACTTCCGCGGCTGGGCGACACAGCCCACGCTCCGCACCGTTCAGGGCACGCTGGAGGCGGCGCTCGCCCGCATCGTGGGCTCCGACGTGCGGTTCGTGGTCGCCGGCCGCACCGACGCCGGGGTGCACGCGAGCGGACAGGTCGCGCACGTCGATCTCGACGAGCGGCAGTGGTCGCGCATCGAGGCCAGGCACGGGCGGGCCGCGCAGGATCCGGCCGGCTCGATCGCCGGGCGCATGCGGGGTGTGCTCGGCGCCTACTCCGACGTGACCGTCATCCGGTCGACCGCGGCGCCCGAGGGCTTCGATGCACGGTTCTCGGCCGTGTGGCGCCGCTACCGGTACCGACTCGCCGACGGCCTGGCCGGCTACGACCCGCTGCGTCGCGCCGACACCACGAGCATCCGCGGACGCCTGGACGAGCGCGCGATGGACGAGGCCGCGCGCACCCTGATCGGCCTGCACGACTTCGCGGCCTACTGCAAGCCCCGCGAGGAGGCCACCACCATCCGCACCCTGCTCGACTACCGGTGGGAGCGCGACGCGGACGGCGTGCTGGTGGCCGAGGTGAAGGCGGACGCGTTCTGCCACAGCATGGTGCGCGCCCTCGTCGGCGCGTGCGCGGCCGTGGGGGAGGGTCGCCTGGACGTGTCCGACCTGGTGGTGCTGCGCGACGCTCTCACCAGGACCAGCGAGTTCAAGGTGCTCGCGGCCCGGGGACTGACGCTGACCGAGGTCGGGTATCCGGCGGACGAGCTGCTCGCCGCACGGGCCGAACAGACCAGGGCCCGCCGCGACCGCGAGTCGGACTGATCGCCGGATACGGATCCCGGGCACAGCAGGGGCGGGTAGCGTGGGCACGGTCATGAAGGTCATCTCGTACAACCTGCGCAAACACCGGGCGGCCGGGGAGCTCGCGACACTCGTCGCCGAACACGACCCCGACATCCTCTGCCTGCAGGAGTGCGACGTGCCGGCGCTGCCCGACCGGATCGGGGGCCTCGTGCTCGCCGACGCCACCCAGGGCAACCGCCTCGGACTCGCGCTGTTCTACCGCGAGAGCACCTACCACCTGCAGGGCATCCGCACCCTCGGGCTCAAGAAGTCGCTGCACGACCGCATCGCGAAGCCCGCGCACGAGCGGGTGCTCGGCGCACGGCTGCGCGACATCGACGACGGCGACGAGTTCATCGTCGCGTCGTTCCACGCCGCACCGCTGACGGCGCTGAACTCGCTGCGGCGCCACCAGATCCGCGCGGCCCTGACCGAGCTCGCGAGCCTCGGGGACGGCCTTCCGCAGCTCATGGTCGGCGACTACAACTACCCCGTGTTCAAGGAGAACCTGGGGCAGGCCGTGCGCGACCACGGCTATGCGCTGTCGCTCAGCGACGACCACACCTACACGCGCTACCGCGTCTTCCGCGGTCACTACGACTTCGCGACCTCGACCGGATTCGAGATCGAGCGCATCACGACCCTGCCGCAGCGGTCGAGCGACCACCGTCCGATCCTGGTGACGGTGAAGACCGACTGACCGGGCGCGGGCCCGCGGCTGGTTTGGTCGGAGGGGGTCGGGTGGCGTATGCTGACTCTTTGGTGCCCTTCCCGTACTGCGAGGAAGACGCACATCCGAACGTGAGCCCTCCACTGGCGTGTTCGTCCCTGTCGGGAGGAACCACCCCGGAGTGGGATTCACGAACACCTCCGTTCGACAAGAAAGCAGCACTATCGTGACGCGCACTTACACCCCCAAGGCTGGCGAAGTCCAGCGCGACTGGGTCGTCATCGACGCCACCGACGTCGTTCTCGGCCGCCTGGCCTCGCACGCGGCGACGCTCCTGCGTGGCAAGCACAAGCCGACCTTCGCCAACCACATCGACTCGGGTGACTTCGTCATCATCGTGAACGCCGACAAGGTCGCGCTCACCGGTCAGAAGCTCCAGAAGAAGATCGCCTACCGTCACTCGGGCTACCCGGGTGGTCTGAAGGCCGTCAGCTACTCCGAGCTGCTCGAGAAGAACCCGGTCCGCGCCGTGGAGAAGGCCATCCGCGGCATGCTCCCGAAGAACAGCCTGGGCCGCCAGCAGCTGTCGAAGCTGAAGGTGTACGTCGGTGCCGAGCACCCGCACGCCGCGCAGCAGCCCCAGCCGTACACCCTCGACCAGGTCGCCCAGTAAGCGCCGTAACGACTAAGGACATACTCGTGGCTGACATCCAGGACACCACCGAAAACCTCCAGAACTTCTCGACGTCGACCCCCGAGACCGAGGCAGTCGAGGCGGCTCCCCGCCCCGTGCTCAGCGTCCCGGGCGCCGCTGTCGGCCGTCGCAAGCAGGCCATCGCCCGCGTGCGTCTGGTCCCCGGCTCGGGCACCATCACGGTCAACGGCCGCACGCTCGAGGACTACTTCCCGAACAAGCTGCACCAGCAGCTGATCAACGACCCGTTCACCGCGCTGAACCTCGCCGGTGCCTACGACGTGATCGCCCGCATCTCGGGTGGTGGCGACTCCGGCCAGGCCGGCGCGCTGCGTCTCGGCATCGCTCGTGCCCTCAACGGCATCGACGCGGAGAACAACCGTCCGACCCTGAAGAAGGCCGGCTTCCTCTCGCGCGACGCTCGCGTCAAGGAGCGCAAGAAGGCCGGACTCAAGAAGGCCCGTAAGGCGCCTCAGTACTCGAAGCGTTAAGGTCCACTGCTCCGATGCCGATCTTTGGCACGGACGGCGTGCGAGGACTCGCCAATGGCATCCTCACCGCCGACCTGGCGCTCACCCTGGCCCAGGCGACTGCTGTCGTCCTGGGCCAGGGCCGTACGGCGGAGGCTCGCAAGGCCGAAGGCAAGCGACTCACCGCCGTGGTCGCCCGTGACCCCCGGGTCTCGGGGCACTTCCTCACCGCCGCCGTCTCCGCGGGCCTCGCGTCCTCCGGCGTCGACGTGCTCGAGGCCGGAGTCATCCCGACCCCCGCCCTCGCGTTCCTCGTGGCCGACCGCGACGCCGACTTCGGCGTGATGATCTCGGCGTCGCACAACGCGGCGCCCGACAACGGCATCAAGATCTTCGCGCGCGGCGGCCGCAAGCTCCCCGACATCGTCGAGCAGCGCATCGAAGAGGCCATGCACGGCGAGAAGCTGCGCCCCACCGGCGCGGGCGTCGGCCGCATCGACCGCTTCTCCGACGCCGAGGACCGCTACGTCGTGCACCTGCTCGGCTCGCTGCCGCACCGCCTGGAGGGCATCCACGTGGTGCTCGACTGCGCGCACGGTGCCGCCTCCGGCGTGTCGCCCGAGACGTTCCGCGACGCGGGGGCCGAGGTGACCGTGATCGGCGCCGACCCCGACGGCTGGAACATCAACGACGGCGTCGGCTCGACGCACCTGGAGAACCTCGCGGAGGCCGTGGTGCGGCTCGGCGCCGACGTGGGCATCGCGCACGACGGCGACGCCGACCGCTGCCTCGCGGTCGACGCGAACGGCGCCGTCGTCGACGGCGACCAGATCATGGCGATCCTCGCGCTGTCGATGAAGGAGCGCGGCGTCCTCACCGACGACACGCTCGTCGCCACGGTCATGAGCAACCTCGGCCTGCACGTCGCGATGCGCGAGCACGGCGTGACCGTGCGTCAGACCGCGGTCGGCGACCGGTACGTGCTCGAAGACATGAACGAGGGCGGCTACGCGCTCGGCGGCGAGCAGTCCGGACACGTGATCATGAGCGAGTTCGCCACCACCGGCGACGGCCTGCTCACGGGTCTGCACCTGGTGTCCGAGATGGCCCGACAGGGGAAGTCCCTCGCCGAGCTCGCCTCGGTGATGACGGTCTACCCGCAGGTGCTGATCAACGTGCGCGACGTCGACAAGGATCGTGTCGCCGACGACGAGGTCGTGCAGCAGGCGGTGCGCGAGGTGGAGGCCGAGCTCGGCGACACCGGTCGCGTGCTGCTGCGCAAGTCCGGCACGGAGCCGCTGGTGCGCGTGATGGTCGAGGCGGCCGACGCCGAGTCGGTGCGCACCTACGCGGAACGTCTCGCCGGGGTGGTCCAGGAGCGCCTGGCGCTCTGACGCACGTCGCAGACAGAACGGCCGGTCGCTGCTCCAGCGGCCGGCCGTTCTGCATGCCGCGGGCGCTACGGCGCGGCGCAGATGCGGAAGTAGCCGCTGTCGGCGAGCGTCTCGGTCGTGCAGGTGCCACCGGTCAGTCGGGGCACGTCGCTCATCGACGGGGCGTCGGACAGGCCGAGGTGCGCTCCCGTGAGCACGATCGGGGCGACGGCGGCTCCCCACGGCTCCGCAGCGAGCCACTCCACGTCGTTCTCGGCGACCCAGTCGGCGAGCGGGGCGACGGCGGCGCGCTGGCTCTGCAGGGTCACGTCGCGCGGAGTGAAGGACGAGATGACGTGCGCGGTCGCGCCGCCGGCGACCGTGGCCGCGAGCACGGCAGCGGCCACGATGCCGGTCACGCGCAGCCCGCCGCGACGCGGGAGCCCCCGCACGGCCCACACCGCGGATGCGGCGATGATCGGGAAGAACGCGAAGACGCCAGGGGCGGGGTGCCGCACCCAGAGGGGCAGGCGTGCGGCGGTCGCCCACCAGCCGACGAACGCGAGCGCGCCCACGAGGGCGGCGAGCGTGGAGGCGATGACGAGGCGGTCGGCGTCGGAGGCGGAACGCCAGCGGCGCACGACGCCGACGACGGTCAGCGTGATCGCGATCACGGCGGCGACCACGGCGAGCACCGCGGGGATCGACCACGAGTCGGCGAGCGTGCCCAGCTTCTGCAGCACCGTGGTGGTGGCGTCCTGCCCACCGCTGCGCACGAAGCGGATCATCGCGCGCAGATGCTCGACGAAACCGGACGGCCCGAGCGACACCAGTGCGGTCAGCTCCACCAGCAGGGTCGGCACCCCCACCATCAGCAGCGGCAGCCACGACCGTCGCAGCGTGTCGAGGATGCGGCCCCAGCCGCGCCCGTCCGCCAGCACCCACAGCGCCACGGCGAAGGCGGGAAGCACCAGCAGAGCGATCAGCTTCGCCTGCACGGCGAGCCCGACCAGCAGCCCGGCGAGCCAGGCGCGCCGCGGCAGCACCACGAGCGCCCACACCACGAGCGCGGCCGCGGGGATCTCGCCGAGCAGATCGGCCGGACCCTGGATGGGGGACACCCCGGCGCTCGCCGTGAACGCGAGGGCCACTGCGACGGCGAGCAGGGCCGCCCAGCGTCCGCCGATGCGGCGGCCCAGCACGGCGAGTCCGGCGAGCAGCAGCACCCAGAAGGCGAGGGGGACGAGGCGTCCGGCGAGCACGGGGTCCATGCCCGTCGCGAGCAGCGCGGCCACCGGCAGCAGCACGACCGGGCCCGTGGAGATCCGCGGGTCGAAGGGGGTGATGACCGATCCGGAGAGGGCGCCGTCGCTCGCATAGCCGAGGCCCGCGATGAGGTTGCGCGGCACGGTCAGGTTGAACGCCTCGTCCTCCCAGAAGCGCCACACCGTGAGGCTGTGCCAGGCGACGACGACGTGCCCGATCAGCAGGACGGCCGCCGCCGCCCAGAACAGGACCGTGCGGGTGCGCGTCATCGCGCGACGGGCTCCGGGCGGCGGATCCGCCGCAGCGGCGCGGACGGCCGCAACGACAGCTGCCATGCCTCACCCAGCGCGGAGCGCACGAACAGACGCAGCCGCTTCGGGGGGAGGGCGACGCCGGCGCCGCGCCCCCACATGGTGCCGGTGGTCGACGCTCCGCGGCGCGGGATGCTCGCGACGCGCAGGTAGCGCACCACGAATCCGGCGCGCGCCTCTGCCAGCGAGAAGTGCACGTGCGGCACGGAGGCGTCGGTCGGCACGGCATCGATCAGAGTGCGCAGCGCCTCCGGGCGATATGCCCGAAGGGGGGTGTTCACATCGGGGACGCGTCGACCGGCGGCCGACGCGATCAGCACCCCCACCGCCCCGGTGAGAACCTTGCGGTACCAGGGGTCGGTGCGGCCGTCGCGCACGCCGTGCACGACGTCGGCATCCTCCGAGATGAGCGCGCCGATCAGACGGGGGAAGTCGCTGCCGTGGAACTGGCCGTC
This sequence comes from Microbacterium sufflavum, assembly GCF_023091155.1. Classification (NCBI taxonomy): domain Bacteria; kingdom Bacillati; phylum Actinomycetota; class Actinomycetes; order Micrococcales; family Microbacteriaceae; genus Microbacterium; species Microbacterium sufflavum. The sequence continues at coordinate 1,895,169 of NZ_JAHWXK010000001.1, forward strand.
GCCGTCGACGTGCACGAGGGCGTCGGGGTCGGCTGCGAGACCCGCGCGATAGGCGGCCAGCGCGGTCGGGCCGTGGCCGCGGTTCAGCGGCTGCACCTCCACCGTGACGTCGTCGACGTCGTCGAACACCGCGGCCGTCCCGTCGGTCGAGCGGTCGTCGGCGACATGGAACGAGACGACGTCGGCCAGCGATGCGACCGAGGCGCGGATCTCGTCGACGAAGCCCCGGATGCCCTCTGCCTCGTTGTAGGCGGGCATGACGATGGCGAGATGGCGGAGAGTCACGGAGTCCTCGGGTGGGGTGGCGGGGCGCGGGGAGATCTGGAAGTAGCCTAGTTGAGCCATGAATCCTCCCTCACGACTGCGTCGGCTCGCCGGCGTCGGCAGCCGCTTCCTCGTCGTCGGAGCGTTGAGCACCCTGATCGAGGTCGGCGTCTTCAACCTTCTCGTGTACGTGTGGGGATGGGATGTCGTCACCGCGAAGATCGTCGCCTCGCTCGTGGCGCTCGTGAACGCGTACATCGGCAACAGGGAGTGGACCTTCCGGCACCGCGACCGTCGAGGACGCACGTCCGAGGTGCTGCTGTTCCTCGCCACGAACGCCGTCTGCACGGCGTTGGGCGCCGCGCTGGTGTGGGTGGGGGTGGAGATCGCCGGTGCGCTTCTCGGCCGCACTCCCGGCGCGATCGCGGTGAACGCGGTCAACCTCACCAGCATCGTGATCGTCGTGCTGCTGCGCTTCGTGCTCTATCACGGCATCGTCTTCCGCGTGACGAAGAAGGACTGACCCGCGCCGAGGGGTGCCGGGCGGTATGCCAGGATTGGATCGTTCACTCGGACGGCGGCGGGGAGACCGGCGTCCGGGGTGTCGAAGGAGGCAGGCTCGGGGGATGACGGAACCAAACGCGGTATCGGTCGCGCAGAAGCGCCGCCGACTTCTCGCCGCGATCGTCGATGCAGGGGCGTGGATCGTCGGCATCGTCGTGGCGGTGGTGCTGCGGTTCGAGTTCGAGCCGACCCTGCGCGGCTGGGCGTCGATGGCGATCCTCGCCCTCGTGGCCGGTGCCGCGCAGATCGTGGTCGGTTACTACCTGCGCTTCTATCGCGGACGCTTCACATACGGGTCCTTCGAAGAGGTGCGCAGCCTCGCTGCGGCGGTGAGCATCCAGGCGTTCGTCCTCGCCGTGATCGTGATCATCCTCGGCCCGTTCATCGGTCTGCCGCGAGGCACCGTGATCCTCGCCTTCCCGTTCGTGCTGCTGCTGATGTTCGGCGTGCGCTACGTCGCGCGCCTGGTGCTGGAGCGCTCCCGCAAGCCCGGTGAGGAGGCGGAGCCCGCCCTCGTGGTCGGCGCCGGCTACGTGGGCGACACGCTGCTGCACAACATCACCACCGATCCCGCGTCGCCCATCCGGCCGCTGGGACTGCTCGACGACGACCCGGCCAAGCGCCACCTGCGTCTGCGGGGAGTGCCCGTGCTCGGGCCCACCGATCAGATCGCCGCGGTAGCGGCCCGCACGGGTGCGACCGTCCTGGTGATCGCGATCGGCCGCGCCGACGCCGTCCTGCTGCGACGCCTCACCGACGAGGCCGAGGCCGCGGGGCTGCGCGTGGTGGTCACGCCGACGCTGAGCAGCATGGTCAGTGGCGAGGAATCGCCGGGCGACGTGCGCGACATCAGCATCGAGGACCTGATCGGCCGCCACCCCGTCGACACGAACGTGGAACTGATCGCGGGCTATGTCACCGGGCGGCGCGTGCTCGTGACCGGCGCGGGTGGTTCCATCGGCTCCGAGCTGTGCCGGCAACTCGCCAAGTTCGGCCCCCGCGAGCTCATCATGCTCGATCGCGACGAGACCGGACTGCAGATGGCACAGCTGAGCACAGCGGGTCACGGGCTGCTCGACACGAACGACGTCGTGCTCGCCGACATCCGCGACACGGTCACGCTCACCGAGCTGCTGCGCCAGCGTCGGCCGGAGGTGATCTTCCACGCCGCGGCGCTGAAGCACCTGCCCATGCTGGAGCAGTACCCCGACGAAGCCTGGAAGACCAACGTGCTCGGCACGCTCAACGTGCTGACCGCCGCGCGCGAGGCCGGCGTCGACACCTTCGTCAACATCTCCACCGACAAGGCGGCCAACCCCACCAGCGTGCTCGGGCACTCCAAGCGCGTCGCGGAGAAGCTCACCGCGTGGGCCGGCGAGGAGACCGGGATGCGGTACCTCTCGGTGCGGTTCGGCAACGTCATCGGCAGCCGCGGGTCGATGCTGCCCACGTTCCGTTCCCTGATCGACGCGGGCGGGCCCATCACGGTCACCCACCCCGACGTGACGCGCTACTTCATGACGATCCCTGAGGCATGCCAGTTGGTGATCCAGGCGGGCGCCATCGGGCGTCCCGGCGAGATCCTCATCCTCGACATGGGCGAGCCCGTGCGCATCCTCGACGTCGCCAAGCGCATGATCGCGATGTCGGGAAAGAGCATCGAGATCGTGTTCACGGGCCTACGGCACGGCGAGAAGCTGCATGAGGAACTCGTGGGCGTGCGGGAGAACCTCGAGCGTCCCTTCCACCCGAAGGTCGCACATACGCGCGCAGACGTCATCTCGCCCGATCGACTGGACAAGGACGGGTGGCTCGCGCGCATGTCAGCCAGCCCGCGCAACAACGACACCGTGATCATTGAGCCGGTGCGGATAGGGGAGGGTGCGGCCGAATGACCGGACGCGTGCACATGTCGTCGCCGGATGTCGGCGAGGCGGAGGAGCAGGCGGTCGTGGCCGCGATGCGATCCGGGTGGATCGCCCCTCTCGGCCCCGATGTCGACGCCTTCGAGGCCGAGCTGGCCGAACGGGTGGGTGTCGCGCACGGCGTCGCTCTGAGCTCGGGGACGGCGGCGCTGCACCTGGCACTGCTGGGACTCGGCGTGCAGGCACGCGACGTCGTCGTCACGTCGACCATGACGTTCGCCGCGACCACCAACGCGATCGTGTACACCGGCGCCGAGCCCTACTTCGTCGACGCCGACCGCGCCACCGGCAACATGAATCCTGCCCTGCTGCGGGAGGCCCTGCAGAGGCTGCACGCGGCGGGCGAGCGGGTCGCGGCGATCGTGCCGGTCGACCTGCTCGGCAAGGCCGTCGACTATACCGCGATCCTGGCCGTCGCCGACGAGTACGGGGTGCCGGTGATCGCCGACGCGGCCGAGTCGCTCGGCGCCACCCATGCCGGCCGCGCGGCCGGCAGCTTCGGTCGGGCGTCGATCGTGTCGTTCAACGGCAACAAGATCATGACCACGTCGGGTGGCGGCATGCTGCTCACCGACGATGCCGAGCTCGCCGGGCGCACCAGGTACCTGGCCACGCAGGCCCGCCAGCCGGTGGTGCACTACGAGCACGTCGACATCGGCTACAACTACCGCATGAGCAACCTGCTGGCCGCGCTCGGCCGGGCCCAGCTGCGTCGTCTCGACGAGATGATCGGTCGTCGCCGCGAGATGCGCACCCTCTACACGCAGCTGTTCGCCGATGTGGACGGCGTGGAGGTCTTCGGAGCCGAGGGCGACGAGCACGACAACGTCTGGCTCACCTCGATCCTCGTGGACCCCGCCGTGACCGGGTGGACGCCCGCCGACCTGTCGGCCGCGCTCACCGACCATGACATCGAGAGTCGCCCGCTGTGGAAGCCCATGCACCTGCAGCCCGTGTTCGCGGGCAGCCGTGGTGTGATCGACGGCGCCTCCGAAGAGCTGTTCACCCGCGGACTCACGCTGCCCAGTGGGTCGGCGCTCACGGGAGAGCAGCGCGACCGCGTCTTCGGCTCGATCCGCAGCTTCCTCGCCCGATGAGTGTGCGCGCACGTCCGTACGACGCCGTCAAGCGCGGGCTGGATGTCGTGGCGTCGGCCGCGGGGTTGGTGCTGCTCGCTCCCGTCATCGCGGTCGTCGCCCTGGTCGTCGCCGTACGCCTCGGCCGCCCCGTGCTGTTCACGCAGCCGCGGCCGGGTAAGGATGGTCGAGTGTTCACGCTGTACAAGTTCCGCTCCATGCGCGCGGTCGACGAGACCCGTGGCTGGGTGACCGACGCCGATCGGTTGACGGCGTTCGGCGCCCTCCTGCGTTCCACGAGCCTCGACGAGCTGCCCAGCCTGTGGAACGTGCTCAAGGGCGACATGAGCGTGGTGGGCCCGCGGCCGCTGCTCGTGGAGTATCTGGAGCGGTACACGCCGCAGCAGGCGCGGCGGCACGAGGTGCGGCCCGGCATCACCGGGCTCGCCCAGGTGAAGGGACGCAACGCCGTCGACTGGGAGCGCCGCTTCGCGTACGACGTCGCCTACGTCGACCGGCGCAGTGTCGGACTCGACCTGCGCATCCTGGTGGCGACTGTGCGCTCCGTGGCGGTCCGCGAAGGCGTGAGCGCCGAGGGTGAGGCGACGATGTCGCGCTTCGAGGGATCGGACGGCGAGCGATGACCGGTGTGGTCGTGATCGGTGCCGGTGGGTTCGGCCGTGAGATCCTCGACGTGCTCCGTGATCAGGGCCGGGTGATCCACGGCGTCGTCGATGACGCGCTCACCGCGGCCAACGCGCAACGACTGCAGTCCCAGGGCGTCCGTTATCTGGGATCCACGGAGCGCTTCCTCCGTGACCACGAGCCGGCGGGTGTCGAATACCTGATCGGGATCGGAGACGGCGCTGTTCGGCAGCGCATCGATCATCGGCTCACCCGAGCGGGTCACGTCGCCGGGCGGGTGTCGCATTCGGCGGCGTCGTGGGGCTTTGGCGTCGATCTCGGACCGGGCGCCGTCGTCTGCGCCGGCGTGCGTCTCACCACGAACATCTCGACGGGACGCCACGTGCACCTGAACGTGAACGCGACGATCGGTCACGATGTGCGGCTGGACGACTACGTGTCGGTGAATCCCGGTGCGGCGGTCTCCGGCTCGGTCGCGATCGGCGAGCGCACCCTCGTCGGCGCGAACGCCTTCATCCTGCAGGGGATCAGGATCGGCGAAGACAGCATCGTCGGCGCCTCCGCCTCCGTGCTCCGGAAGGTTGCGTCCAGGACGACCGTCGTCGGCAACCCCGCTCGCGTGCTCGCCCGCAGGGAAGCACCATGACGAGCGAAGGTGCCATGCGGATCCTGGTGGTCACCCAGTACTTCCCGCCGGAGACAGCACCGATCCCGGCGGACCTCGCCAGAGGGCTCGCCGAACGAGGACACACGGTCCGCGTGCTCACCGGATTCCCGAACTACCCGGCAGGGCGGATCTTCCCCGGCTATCGGCAGCGGTGGCGGCACAGGGAGAATATCGACGGCGTGGTGGTGCACCGGGTCCCGCTGTTCGCGGACCACTCGCAGAGCGCCGTGAAGCGCATGCTGAACTACGCCTCGTTCGCACTGAGCTCCGCGACGGCACGCCGGCTGTCGCGCGGCGCGGACGTGATCTACGTCTACGCCACGCAGATGACGGCGGGCTTCGGACCGTGGCTCTGGCGGGTGACGGGCGGTCGCCCGTACGTGCTGCATGTGCAGGATCTGTGGCCCGACTCGATCATCGGCTCGTCCATGATGGCGGGCGGCCCGAAGGAGCGTGTCGTCTCGGGCGCTCTGGGTCCCTGGCTGCGGAGCGCCTACCGCCGGGCGGGCGCGGTGATCGGCATCGCGCCGACGATGGTCTCCACCCTCGTGTCCCGCGGTGTGCCGGCGGAGCGTGCTCACCTCGTCTACAACTGGGCGGATGCCGGGGCACCGGTCCCTTCCGTGCTGCCCGCCGCCGAAGAGCCGCGTGCCGAGGTGCTGTACGCCGGCAATGTCGGTGACATGCAGGACCTCGAGACCGCCGTGCGAGCGGCGCACGCCGCCGACTCCGGGGTCGCGCTCACCATCGTCGGCGACGGTGTCGCCAAGCCCGAGTTGCAGGCGCTCGCCGCGGAACTCGGAGCGGACAACGTGCGCTTCGGGGATCCCGTGCCGCGCGAGCGTATGCCGGATCTCTACGCCCGTGCCGACTACGCCCTGGTCTCGCTCAAGGACATACCGGTGTTCCGGGGCACGATCCCCTCCAAGCTGCAGGCCGTGCTCGCCGCCGGCGTGCCCGTGATCACCACGGTTCAGGGCGACGTGCGCGCGCTCGTCGACGACGCCGAGGTGGGACTCACGGCCGACGCCGAGAGCGTGGACGGGCTGGCGGACGCGTTCCGGACCGCGGCAGCGCTGCCGCCGAGCGAGCGTGTCGGCATGGCCCGGCGCGGTCGCGAACTGTACGACACCCGTTTCTCGCGGGAGTCGGGAATCTCCATGATCGAACAGCTGCTGTCGGCGGCTGCGAAGGGAACACGATGAGCGAGTCCTACGACGGTGCACGGGTACTGGTCACCGGAGGCACCGGTTCCTTCGGGCACACCGTTGCGCGCAAGCTGCTCGAGCGCGACGTGTCCGAGATCCGCATCTTCAGCAGGGACGAGGCCAAGCAGGACCTCATGCGTCACGAGATCAAGGACTCGCGGCTGCGATTCTACGTGGGCGACGTGCGCGACTACGACAGCGTCGAGCGGGCGACCCGCGACGTCGACTTCATCTTCCACGCGGCCGCGCTGAAGCAGGTCCCGTCGTGTGAGTTCTTCCCGATGGAAGCGGTGCGCACGAACGTGCACGGCAGCGAGAACGTCGTTCGCGCCGCCGACCGCAACGGGGTCTCGTCGGTGGTGGCCCTCAGCACCGACAAGGCCGTCTATCCGGTGAACGCCATGGGCATGTCGAAGGCGCTGATGGAGAAGGTCGCGCAGTCTCACGGCCTCAACAACCCGAACACGGCGACGACGGTGTCGTGCGTGCGGTACGGCAACGTCATGTACTCGCGCGGTTCGGTGATCCCGTTGTTCATCCGTCAGATCAAGTCGGGCGGCGACATCACGGTCACCAACCCCGACATGACGCGTTTCATGATGTCGCTCGCGCACTCGGTCGATCTGGTGGAGTTCGCCTTCCGCAACGCCCATCAGGGGGACCTGTTCGTGCGCAAGGCCAAGGCGACGTCGATCGGCACGCTCGCTCAGGCGGTGCTGAACCTGTTCCGCTCCGACGCGAAGGTCGAGGTGATCGGCACCCGGCATGCGGAGAAGCTGTCGGAGGCCCTCGCCACCCGCGAGGAGCTGTCGCGGGCCCGCGACATGGGCGACTACTTCCGTGTCGTGGCCGACAACCGGGACCTGAACTACAGCGTCTACTTCGAAGAGGGTGACGTGACGCAGAGCCGCTTCGAGGACTATGACTCGCACACCGTGGATCAGATGGCGGTCAGCGAGGTAGAGGAGCTGCTGCTCACCCTGCCCGAGGTCCGCGCCGAGCTGCGCGCTGCCGGGCTGCCGGAGTCCCGCACGGAGCAGGCATGACCCGCGTCGCCGTCACGGGCGCGCGCGGCTTCCTGGGCTGGCACCTCCGGGCCGCTCTGCAGGAGGCGGGGGCGACCGCGGAGGCCATCGCGCTGGGGGCCGCGTTCGACGCGACCGCCGCGACGGCCGCCGTGGACGGCGCCGACCGCGTGATCCACGTCGCCGGCGTGAATCGCGCGACCGACGAGGAGATCGCCGACGGCAACGTCGGATTCGCGGGACAGCTGGCGTCGGCCCTGCGGGCGGCGGGCGATCCCCCACCCGTGGTCGTCTACGCGAACTCCATCCAGGCCGGGAACGGCTCGGTCTACGGGGAGGCGAAGGCGCGCGCCGCCGAGATCCTGGCCGGGGCGGCGCGGGACATCGGAGCGGAATTCGTCGACGTGCACCTCCCGAACCTGTTCGGCGAGCACGGGCGTCCCTTCTACAACGCCGTCACCGCCACGTTCAGCCACCTGATCGCGAACGGGGAGAGTCCCACCGTCGAGAACGACAAGGAGCTCACCCTGCTGCACGCGCAGAACGCCGCCGACGTTCTTCTCGGCGCGGTGCCGGTCCCCGTGATGGAGGGGCTGCAACGCGTGGAGACGGTATCGGGAGTTCTCGCACGCTTGCAGGGGTATGCGGAACTCTACGGCCGGGGGGAGATCCCGAGCGTGGCCGACGACTTCGATCGCGACCTCTTCAACACCTACCGTTCGTACACGTTCCCCACGCAGTCGCCGATCGGCCTGACGAGGCACGCCGATTCTCGTGGATCGTTCTTCGAGATCATCCGCTCGCACGGCGGTCCCGGCCAATCGTCATTCTCCACGACCGTGCCCGGCGTGACCCGGGGCGATCATTTCCACCGTCGCAAGATCGAGCGCTTCACGGTGCTGCAGGGGCGGGCCCGCATCTCGCTGCGCCGCCTGTACTCTGAAGAGGTCGTGTCGTTCGACGTGTCCGGCGACGCTCCCGGTGCGGTCGACATGCCGACGATGTGGGCGCACAACATCACCAACATCGGCGACGACGTGCTCTACACCTCGTTCTGGACGAACGACATCTTCGACCCCGCGAACCCCGACACGATTGCCGAGGCAGTGTGACATGGCCGACAAGCTCAAGGTGATGACCGTAGTCGGCACCCGACCCGAGATCATCCGCCTCTCCGCCACGATCAAGATGCTCGACGAGCACACCGACCAGGTGCTCGTGCACACGGGGCAGAACTACGACTACGAGCTCAACGAGGTGTTCTTCGAAGACCTCGGACTCCGTCGTCCTGACCACTTCCTCGAGGCCGACACATCATCGCTCGGTGCAGCACTCGGTTCCATCCTCACGAAGACGGAGCAGGTCCTGCGCGCCGAGCAGCCGGATGCGTTCCTCGTGCTCGGCGACACCAACAGCTGCATCTCCGCGGTGATCGCGAAGCGGATGAAGATCCCGGTGTTTCACATGGAGGCGGGCAACCGTTCGTTCGACGAGAACGTGCCGGAGGAGACCAACCGCCGGCTCGTCGACCACGTCGCCGACTACAACCTGGTGTACACCGAGCACGCTCGGAGGAACCTTCTCGCAGAGGGACTGCACCCTTCGCGGATCCTGCTGACCGGCTCACCCATGCGTGAGGTGCTGGCGCAGAACCAGGAGCAGATCGACGCGAGCGACGCGGTGTCGCGTGCGGGCCTCACGCCAGGGGAGTACTTCCTCGTGAGCCTGCATCGGGAAGAGAATGTCGACAATCCTGACCGTCTGCGCTCGGCGATCGCGGCGCTGCAGGCTCTCCGCGCCGAGTACGCGCTGCCGATCCTCGTCTCGACCCACCCGCGCACGCGAAAGCGCATCGAGGCGCTCGACGACGCCGCAGCGACGGACGGCATCACCTTCCATCCGCCGTTCGGCTTCCACGACTACGTGAAGCTGCAACAGGACGCGAAGCTCGTGCTCTCCGACAGCGGCACGATCAGCGAGGAGTCGAGCGTGCTCGGCTTCCCGGCGGTGACCGTGCGCGACTTCATCGAGCGGCCGGAGGCCCTCGATGCGGGAGCGATCATCACGACCGGTCTCACGCCGGAGGGCGTCGTCCGCGCCGTCAGGGCGCGGCTGAGCATTCCCGCCGACCTCGCCTCCCTTCCGGCCGGCTACGAGATCGACAACACGGCCTGGCGCGCCACCGCGTTCCTCCTCTCCACGGCACACTCGCACCGCGCGCGGCTGGGGCTGCATGTCTGAGAGCGCGCAGCAGAACGCGGAGTCGGATCGAATCGTCCGCACGAGCGCCTGGGAGCTTTCCGTCCCGCGAACCGTCGGCGACGCCTCCCCGCTCCTCGTCGTGCCGACGGTCCATCCGAGAGGTGACCGTCGCATCATCCGGTGCGCACAGGTGGCACTCGATGCGGGCTTTCGCGTGCACTTCGTCTGGCTGGGGGAGGGCACGCCGTCGGCCGACGCCGCCGTCTCCGAGACGGTGCTTCCCTCTCCGCGCAATGCGCGCGAGCGGATCGGGATGGTGAACGGAGTCGCCCGAGAGGCGGCAGCACGGCTCGCGGATGCCTGGCACATCCACGACTACTACTTCCTGCGGGCGGCGAAGCGCTGGCAGCGGCACTCGGGAAGGGCCGTGCTGTACGACGTCCACGAGTATTACGCGGACTATTACGCGGGTAAACTCCCGGTGCCTGCGGTGGTGCAGAGGGGCGTCGCGTGGATGCTGGAGCGGTATCAGGTGCGCTCGGCGAAACGACTGGGAGCAGCGAACGTCGTCACGGAGAAGATGGCCGGGCCGTTCCGCGAAGCGGGGGTTCCGGTTTCCGTGTCTCCGAACTTTCCGCTGCTGACGCAGTTCGAGTCCCTTCCCTCGCGTCCGTTCGAGGATCGTCGATGGTCCGTGCTGCACATCGGGACGCTGAGTCGCGGGTACGGGACGGAACTGCTCGTCCGTCTGGCGGCGCGATCCGCGGAGCGCGACCTCCCGTTCACGTTCCACGTGCTGGCCCGGTATCCGTCGGTCGAGCACCAGGCGGATTTCGAGGGACTGCTCTCCGAGGCATCGAACCCGCCGAACGTCGAGGTGCTCCCGAGCCGTCCTTCCCACGAGATGCCGGCGCTGCTTTCGAGGATGGGGTTCGGGCTGTCCTTGCTCATGCCGGACGGTCAGAACGAGACAGCCGTGCCGAGCAAGAACTATGAGCACGTGATGGCGGGACTCGTCAACGTGGTGACGACGCGGAGAGCGCAGAGAGAGTTCTCCCGCGAGCACGCCGTGATGGTGGACGGAGATCCCGAATCGTGCGACGACATGCTCGATGCGATGCTGCGCTTGGCCGAGGACGCTGAGGCGACGGATGCTGCGCTCCGCGAGAAGGCGGCGGCGGCCAAGGAGACGTTCACGTGGGAGCGTGGTGTCGCGCCGGGGCTGGCGGCGCAGCTTCGCGGACTGCTCACCTCGTCGTCCGAGGCTCGCCTCCGAAGCTCTGCTCGCCACCATGGACGAAGGCGCTGAGTACGCGAGCCGCTTCTCGTCCGTCGTGCCAGCGCCGCACGTACTCCGGACCGCGCTGCGCCACCCGGATCGCTGAGTCCGGGTCGTCGAGGATGTCTTCCATCGCGACCCGGAACGTCTGCGGATCGGCGTCGATCATGGGCGGGCGATCTCGGGCGGTCTCCCGGTGGGCGGAGATGTTCGCGACGACGACGCGACCGGCCGCCAGCGCCTCGATGCCGGTGACGCCGTAGGTTCCCGTCTGCAGCTGATCGACGACGATGTCCGCCGATCTTATGAGAGCGGCCATGTCGCTGCGGCGGACCACGGCAGGGCGGACGAGTTCGATCCTTCCGGCGCGCGCCAGGTCTTCGAGCACGGGAAGGATGTACGCGGAACCCTTCGCATTGCCGCCGCCCGATCCACGGTGGAGGACGCGCGGGGTGGTGGACTGCATCGCCGGGAATGAGCCTCTCCAGCTCTCCGCGTCGACGCTGATGGGGAGCAGGGTCGACCCCGGCACATGGGCGAGGAGGTCCGGCGTCGTCACGAACACGGGGACCCCGAGGTCCGCGACCTCGCGTCGGTTGCGCGCCGTGCGCTCCTCCGTCGTTCGCACCCACTCGGGGTCGGCGTCGAAGAAATAGCTGGCTTCGTCGAGCTCCTTCGCGAGCGCAGGCCCTCGCGCTTCCGACCCGTGGAACACGACGCCCAGCCGGCGGTCTCCGTAGAAGCCGGCGGCCACTTCGAAAGCGAACGACGCATGGTGCGGGTCCATGGCGAAGGGCATGTTCCCCTCGTTCAGCACGTGCGTCACCGGACGCAGGGCGAGGTGGAGTGCGGCCCGCCTCATGGCCAGGGGTGCGAGTCGGTGGTGGGGGAGTGCTCGTCGTGCTCTCGAGGTGACCTTGGTCTGGGGCCGCAGCAGCCGACTCACGCGACCATCGTGTGCGAAGGATGTCGCGGGGGTGCCGGAGTCCTGCACTGCCCGTGCCCAGATGGTCGCCTGACTTGCCGCGTTCATCGGACCGATCCCGAGAGACGCCGGTTCCCGCTCAGTGGGCTGGGTCTGTGCGGGCACGCGCCTAGCCTATTATGAGACAGGTGTGTGGACGGTGGCCGCCACCGAGCCGTCGTCCAATCCGCCGTCGGACGACGAGGCAGGGGGAGCGGTGCGCAGTCGGGTGAGCTACCTCGGGCGAGCCGACCACGATCTGGGAACCAAAAGCGCTCTCGCGATCGTCACCAAGGTGTCTCCCGGCCTCGCGACGCTGACGACCAATCTGCTGGTCGGGCGCCTCGGTGGAGCACATCTTCTGGGATTGACGCAGACCGCCATCTCGACGGCCGCGCTCACCTCGCTCGCATACCCCGGTCCGGCAGCTTCGGCCGCGAGCCGTTTCGTCGCGGCGTCGGTCGCTGCGGGCGACCCGGAGAAGGCCCGCGTGGTCGCGAGTTACCTCGCGCGCCGCGTCGTCTTCGCGATCGTGTGCCTCATCGGGCTGGTCATCGGCATCTCCTTCCTGGCGGGCGTGGACAACACCACGGTCGTGGTCGTGTCGTCCGTTATGACCGCGGGTCTGTCCGCCCGCATCTTCGTCGAGGGTCTGCATTTCGGTGGAGGGGAGGGGCGCCGCCTCGCTGTCGGCAGCCTCGCCGTGGCGGCCGCGGGAACCGCAGGCTCCGCGATCCTGCTGCTCCTCGGGAACCGCACTCCCTGGGTGATCGTCCCCGTCGCCGTCGCCAATGTGATCTTCGCCGTCGTGACCTGGCCGCCCCGAGCTTCCGGCGTGTTGAAGCGGGGCGAGCGTCGCGCCATCCGTCACTTCATGATCATCGCGGCCTTCGGAACTCTTGCCAGCTCTGGATTCGTGCAGCTGACGACCATCGTCGCGAACGCCTCGGGAGGAGCCTCCTTCGCCGGCGAGTACGCGGCCGCACTCACGCTGACGACGCCGCTCGCCATTCTCGCGACGGCTATCAGCGCGACGCTGTTCCCGGCGTTGTCGGCGATGCACGCGGGATCCACGGCCGACGTCGTGCGTCACCGCGTCACAGAGGCGTCGAGCATCCTCACCTGGCTCATCGCCACGGCCGTGTGCACGATGATCATCCTGGCGGTGCCGCTCGTCGAGTTCGTCTGGGGATCCCCATACTCGAACACCTGGTGGATCCTGCAGTTCCTCCTCATCGGCACGCTGGCCACGACCGTGGCGGTGCCGTCGGTGACCGCCCTGACCTCCAGCTCGAACAAGGGGATGCTGATCTCCGCCGGTACCAGTTTCTTCGGCGCCCTGATCGGGGCGATCACCTGGCTGGTGTTGATCCCCACGGCCGGAGAACGGGGGGTGATGATCGGTTGCGTCGTCGCCACCGTCCTCACCGGCCTCCTGCCCTATGTGATCGTGTGGAGGCACTATCGCATGCGTTGGGCCCGGTCGACCATCGAGGTGGTGGGCATCGTGGCACTCAGCATCGGACTCGGGGTGCTCGCTCGGGAAGGGCTCTGGAACGGCTTCCTCGCTCCCGTGCTGGCTCTCGCCGTGATCGTGGCGTGGACGGTGACCCGGTACCGTGACGTACGTCGCGCGTGGACCCTCATCGGTCCTCGGCTGAAGAGGAAGAAGACATGACCGCAGAGCGAATCGCGCGCACCGGGCCGATTCCGGGTTGGGAACGGGACAGCGGTTCCGACCGGGCTTCCGGGGCCCTCACCCGGCTGGCACACGTGATCGTCTTCGCTCTTCCGATCCTGGCGGCGTTCGGGCCGTTCATCCCCGGGGTCGGATCGCTCTTCGCCTTCCGCGCGGCCGCGCTGCTTCTCCTCGTGCTGGCGGTGCTCGGTCGGAAGTCGACGGTACGGTCGGCGGCTCGTCAGTCGACCGTGGTGCTGGCCGCCGTGTGGATGTTCGTGACGGCCATGTCGCTCCTGGCCGTCGGACCCGCCGCCGAATCATGGGGAGAGCTGCTCTCCCTGATCTCGGGAATCGCGGCGCTGCTCGCGCTTTCGCTCCTCCCGTCGCCCGGCCGTGCGCTGACGCTCTTCCTGCGCGGCTGGCTCGTGGGATACATCGTGATCTCCGCGCTGGCCGTGGCCGAGATGATCACCGGAAGCTCGATCAGCGCATCGCTGGCTCAGGGACGGACGATCGACGGGTGGGGACTCACCGTCGTGTTCTTCAACCCGAACAACTACGCGACCTATTTGCTGTACTCGTTCCTGGCGCTCTTCGCGCTCTGGGCGCGGGTGCGCACGAAGGCCGCGAAGGTCCTCTGCTTCCTTGCTCTCGCATCGGTGCCGGTGCTGATGACCTTCACCAACAGCCGCACGGGGGTGTGGACGGCGGCGGCGTTCATCGTCGTGAGCATCCTCCTTTACCTCCGCACGAGAAGGCTGCTGCGATTCGCCCTGGTGATCGTGACGGTGCTGGCCGCGGTGCTCGTGCTCGACCGTGTCGAAGAGAACCCGATCGTGGAGCTCGCGGACTACATCGGCAACGCGGGGTACAGCATCGACGTGCTCGGTTTTCAGATGGCCGTCGACTCATCCACATATGTCCGGTGGGAACTGGTCCTCGCGGGTCTCGCCCTGTTCGCGCTCCGCCCTCTGCTCGGATGGGGGCCGGGAGCGTTCGAGGGCGCCGTGGTCTCGAACGGGATGGACACCCGGACGCTGGGGGTCATCAGCCCGCACAACGGCTTCATCGAAGTGCTCGCGCAATACGGCATCTTCGTCTTCGCCGTCTTCGTGTTCTGGCTCGGGCGGATGCTGGTCGTCGGGATCCGTCAGCGCAAGGACCCGGACAGGGTCGTCTCTGCGGGGGGAATCGTCCTTCTCATCGGCATCGCTTCCCTCCCCGTCGTGTTGACCATGCACAGCTCCACGCTCGACCCGTCCACCACCTGGGTGTTCTTCGGTCTCCTGCTTCTCATCGCGCGCGCGGCCGAGGACCGCGCGCCGCTGGAACGCTCGCTGAGCAGCGGCAACGAAGGCGGCGGCTCATGACGCCACGGGGGACGCCCTCGGAGAACCGTCGTCGGCGAGAGGTCCCGGATCAGGGCGACCGCCCGACCTCCTGGACGGTGGCCGGACAGGGAGCGCTGGATCTCACAGGGACCGAGCTCGCGGCCGACGGGTACGAGATCGTGGTGACGCCGGCGACGCCGGCGATGCCGGTCCTTCTGTTCGGGGAGGGGGCGGAGGTATGGCGGCTCCTGGAACGAGGCGCCCTCGCCGATCGTGACCTCGACCACGCGCAGCGGGAGGTCGTGGTGCAGCTGCAGGAGATGGGTCTCGCCGCGGGGGCGGGGACGTCCTCCAGCGCTCCGCTCACGCTCAGCGAGCCGTGGTTGGACTCCGTCTTCCACGAGCTCGTCTACGCCCTCGTCGCTCGGGTCGCCGAGGAGAACGACATTCCGCTCTTGTTCATCAAGGGGCCGACGCTGCACGCGCAAGGGCTCCGCAGCCGCAAGCACTCCGGCGATGTGGACTGCTGGGTCCGACCAGGCGACGACCTGCGGCTTGCGCGGGCGATGCGCGAATGGGGCTGGACCCCGCTGATGCTGCCCTTCACCGGTACGACGGTGACGCATTCGCTCACCCTCGTCGCCGGTGAATGGGGCTGCGCGATCGACGTCCACACGTCCTTCCCTGGGATGCGCCTCGCACCCGGGGAAGCGCTGCAGTTCCTTCTCGACGGCGCCGAGCACCGCTCCTACGCGGGAGTGTCGGCGCAAACGCCATCCCTCGCCGCACACGCCGTGCTGTCCGCATTGCACGACATGCGTCCCTTCGAGGGCGCGCCGCCGTCGGCTCATGCCGTCGCATCCGCGACCGCGGTGCTCGCCACCGCCGGCGATGCGGTGTTCGACGTGATCGACCGACTGGATGCCGGTTATGTCCTGCGGGAACCGCTGGAGCGCGCCTTCGGCGCACAGGCGCGACGCTTCGAATCGGCCCTCCCGCCGAAGGACTGGGAGATGAGGTTCGAGCGCACGTCATCGGCGAGGAACTTCAAGGCGCTGAAGTTCGTTCCTCTGCGGATGCGCTTGCGCGCGCTCGTCCGGCTGGTCTGGCCGACGGCCGAGACGACGAGGATAGCCCTGTCGCGCCCCCAAGCATCGAACGCGGAGGTCTTCGCCGCGCGGATCCGTCGGGTCGGAACCAGTGCGAGGAAGCTGCTCGACGGCCGCTGACTCCCCCCGTCGGGGCGGCCCCCGGCAGGGCGGGGAATTCCCATCCGAGTGCGATTGAATAGGGGGGATGTCCTCCTCGCACCAGACTAGAGCCACCCTGCGCGCAGACGCCGCCGCCCGCGAATCGAAGCGTCGATCTCGTCGGACGATCCTGTGGATCATCGTCGCCGTCGTGGTCCTTCTCGTCGTGGTTGTCGTGGCCTTCGCCGCGGTAGCCGCATCGAAGGCGCTATCCGTTCGCGACTCGCTCACGCCCGCCGTGCCCATCGCGAGCGGTCTTCCGGCGAAGGTGGTCTCGGGCGACACGGCCGGCGCCGCGGACGACGCCGCGGCGCTGCAGGAACTGTCCGCCCGCGCCGTGGCGCAGACCGAGGGGTTCGACTGGCGGATCGCGGAGTGGATCCCCGTGGTCGGACAGAATCTCTCCGCAGTGCGTACGGCGGCCGAGAGCGTCGACGATGTGGCGGAATTCGCGGCGGCATCGATCGCGGGGCTGGACCTCGCCGCCTTCCGGCCGGTCGGCGGGGCCGTGGACCTGGCGGCGGTGCATCGTCTGGAGGGGATCGTCTCCGAAGGTGCGACGGTCTTCGCTCGGGTCAACGACCGCATCGACGGCACGGACCGCACGTTCCTGCTGCCGCAGGTCTCGCAGGCTCTCGGTACGCTCGACGACGCCGTCTCGGGCGTCGACGAGAGCCTCGGAACGCTCGTGCCGATCCTCAAGGCGCTTCCCGCGGCCCTCGGCGAGGGTACTCCGCGCACCTACCTCCTCATGTTCCAGGGCAACTCGGAGTTGCGTGCGCAGGGTGGCAACCCCGCGGCCCTCGCCCTGGTCACGGCCACGGAAGGGCGGATCGAGCTGACGACGCAAGCCACCAGTGTCCAGTTCGCGAACGCGCGGGAAGAGAGCATCGCTCCGCTCGACGCCGAGACCGAGGGGCTCTACACCGACATCATCGGGCGGTGGATCCCCAACATGACGGCGACGCCTGACTTCCCGACCACCGTGGAGATCATGCGGGCGTGGTGGGCCGACGAAGGACTGCCTCCGTTCGATGACGTGATCTCCACCGACCCCATCGCGCTCAGCTACATCCTCAACGCCACCGGTCCGATCCCGCTCGCCACGGGGGAGATCCTCACGAGCGAGAACGCCGTCTCCCTCCTGCTCAACGAGGTCTACTTCAAGTACGGCGAGTATGGCCCGGGTGTCGTCGATGCCTCCGCCCAGGATCTGTTCTTCGCTTCGGCGGCGGCTCAGGTCTTCGCGACGATCACCTCGGGGTTGAACAATCCGGTCGGTTTCCTCGACGCGCTGCGACGTGCGGGTGAGGAAGGTCGAATGACGATCTGGTCATCCGACCCGGAGATCGAGGGACTCACGGCGGGCACGAAGGTGGCGGGTGTCCTGCCCGCGAGCAACGGCGCAGGGACGATCGCGGGCGTGTACTTCAACGACACGACCGGAGCGAAGACCGACTACTACGCCGACGCGAACATCGTCTCCACGACGGATCAGTGCACGGCGACCGGCGCGCCGACGTTCCGACAGACGATCACCTTCGCGAACAACATCACCCCGGCGGAGGCGAGCAACCTCCCCGCATTCATCACCGGCCCTCATTTCGAGCCCGGCTACATCGCCACCGATGTGGTGGTGTACGCACCTCCCGGAGTGGGCATCGAGTCGTGGAACGTCGAAGGGGCAGAGAGCTTCACACTCATGGCCGAGGGCACGCATCTCGGTCGCTCGGTCGTGCGCATCAACGTGGTCACGCCGCCGCAGACGGCCGCCGTCATCACGGTCGACATGAAGGGGGCGGAGGGATCGTCGGGCGCGGACTACGGGCCCTACGACGTATGGACGACGCCCATGGTGCGCGAGACCCCGGTCACGATCGACGCTCCGGGCTGTGGCTGACGCCTACGGCCCACCCCATCGGTTGATCGGCCACAGGATGGGCCCGGCTTTGCCGAACACCTCGTCCCGCATCATCCAGCGCGCACAGCCATCGTCGGCGTCCGGGTCTCCCCGGCACGGGTAGACGGAGTCCGCGGAGTTCGTACGGTTGTCACCGAGTACGAGGTAGGAGTCGTCGGGCACGGTCAGAGCGGGGAAGCATCGCGCTGACGTAGGGGTGCTCGTGCAGTCGAGGTCGCCGGCGACGAAGGGGAGATCCTGCACGACGTAGGGTTCGTCGAGCGGCACGCCGTCGACGAGCACCGAGCCGTCCGCGTCGCAGCACTCGACGGTCTGGCCGGGGCCCGCGATCACGCGCTTGACGAGCACGTACGGCCGCAGCCCCGTCGTCTCGCCGATCGCGTTCAGACCCGCGACCAGCGCATTCCCACTGGCCGCTGGACGTTCCCAGTCATCACCGGGCCGGAACACCACGATGTCGCCGGGCGCGGGGTCGGCGGCCAGGTAGGCGAGCCGGTTCACGATGAGGCGGTCGCCGGGCTGCAGGGTCGGAGCCATCGAGCTCGAGGACGGCTGCCCGACGAAGGCGATGACGATCAGCGCGAGCGTCAGGGCGAGCGCCGCGTGGAACCACACACTCCGGAAGAAGCGTCGGCGCGGCCGCTGATGCTCGGTCGTCGTCATCGTCTCTCCGGTCGCGCTGTCGGGGTCACACCCAATAGTGTCAGGGAATGGGTCGTGAAGCCGAGGTCGACGTGAAGCCCGCCGCAACCTCAGCCACCTGGGACGGGGCCGCACGGCTCGTCATCCCCGACGTGCTGCGGGGGGTGGCGATCGTGGCCATGCTCGTAGCGCACGCGTCGGCTTTCGTGCCCGTGAAGCCCGCCGCCGCCGGCTTCCTCACCGGGAACCTCAGCGAGATGGCGTCGCCGCTCTTCGCCCTGGTCATGGGTATGTCGGCGCAGCTCGTCTGGAACCGCGGACCGCGCGTCCCCGTCACCCTCCTGCAGCAGACGATCAGAGGGCTGTTCCTGATCGCGCTCGGAGTGTGGATGGCGTCCTGGGGCTCGTGGGTGGCGATCGTGCTGGGGCATCTCGGCGTCCTGCTCATCGTCGGCGCTCCGTTGCTCCTCGCGCGCACGCCGTGGGTCATCGGGGTCGCCGCTGTGGTGCTCGTAGTCGGTGACCCGCTCGTGCGACTGGCCCGCGGATGGGCATGGGCGTACACCGCGCCGAGCCCGCTCCACGACCTGCTGGACTGGGTGATCATGAGCCCCAACTATCGGCTCGTGAACCTCCTGCCGTTCTTCCTGGTCGGCGGGCTCATGATCCGGCACGGCCTGCGTCGCGATCGCCTGCTGGCGGTGATCGCGTGCCTCGCGCCTTCCGCATATGCCGTGTGGGGCATCACCGAGTATCTCGATCTGTTGCGCGCGCAGTCCGGCGACTACACCGACACGCTCCGCGACGTCGGGCTGGTACTCGCCACGTACGTGGTGGTGGTGCTCGCCGCGACGGCGCGCGGGGGCGCGGGGCGTCTCTGGAGCACGGTGTTCGTGCCGTTCGTGGCGTGCGGGCAGGTGGCGCTGTCGTTGTACCTGCTGCACGTGGGCCTGATCGCCCTGTGGAACAACGCCTACGGTCGTCCGCTCGAGAACGTCTGGCTCGGGTGGCTCGTGATCGTGCCCGGCATGGTGCTCATCGGTTGGCTGTGGTGGCGCTTCGTGGGCACCGGACCGGTCGAGTGGGTCATGGGCTGGATCACGGGGCGCCGCAAGCCGTTGCTGCGTTCCCGCTGATCCGCATCACGACGGTTGATCGGCGAGCGCGAGCAGGCTGCGGATCAGCTCGTCGACCTCGTCGGTGCCGACCGCGAGCGGACCCGCCTGCGCGCCGTCGGTGCCGATGAGGGCGGCGACCGGCGTGGCACGACCCGTGCCGAGGATCGTCGAGAGCGAGCCGCCCACGTCCACCGCGAAGCGCGTCGTGCGGGGGAGCGCATGCGCCGGCTGAAGGGCCCCGGACGCGTTCGACACGCGCTGGACCGCGTACACGTCCACAAGCGCGCTCAGCGGGCCTTCTGCGGCGCCCAGGGAGGCCAGGACGTCGGCGCAGGCGCGACAGCCGGGTGACACGAACACGAGAAGCCGTGCGCGGGCCGTCGCGGCGAGCAGATCGATCACTTCATCGGAGGCCGGCAGCAGCACGGCGCCGGCACCGCGCGCCGGGGGCGCCGTCACGGGCGCATCGCCCCTCGATGCCCGCACGATGGCCGCGGTGCCTGCGGCGATCAGCAGACCGGCACCGAGGGCGCCGATGGCGATGCCGACGGCCGGCCGGCCGCCCGCGAGGGCTGCCGGCAGCCCGAGCGGTGCGCCGCCCGCCGCGGCGACCGCAGCCGCCACGACGAGAGCCGCCGCCACGACGACCAGCACGATGTTGCGTGCGATGAGGCGCGGCCCGATCGCGGCGGGCATCCAGTCGCCGAAGCACCCGCAGTCGTCCGTCGCCCCGAGGCGATGCGCGCGGATCGTCACGAGGAGCAGGCCGGCCGTGAGGGCGAGCGCTGCCGCGCTCGCCGCGACGAACATCCAGCCCGACGTCGCCAGGAGCGCGACGGCCACGAGCGCTTCGGCGGTGATCAGGAGCGCGGCGGCGATCTGAGGACGCCGCACCCGGATCTGCAGCGCCGAGAATGCGCCGAGGCCGCGATCGGAGGCACGCAGCTTGCCGATCGCGCTCGCGGCGAACACGGCGGCGAGGAACACCGCCAGGGGCAGGACGAACGCGGTCATGACCTCATCTTCCCGGATCACCAGAGCGGCCGGGCCCCGAAGGTCCCGGCCGCTCCGCAGTGGTGCTGTCTGGCGTCGACGATCAGGTGGTCGAGCAGAGGACCAGCGTCGAGGTGACCGAGCCGGCCGGCTTGCCGCCCGTGCCCACGTAGCCGGTGGGCAGGGTCGCGGTGGCGTTGAGGCCGAAGGCGACCGAGATCGACAGTGTGGTCCGGAAGGCGATCGTCGCGCCGGCCGGAACATCGGCGGTGAGCGTGATGCTGCGCGACGTCGGCGAGAGCACGTTGACGTTCGCCGTGCCGCCGGTGACGCCGAACACGCCGATGTTCGCGATGCCGGTACCGGTCACGGCGATGGTCGTCCCTGCGGGGATCGGCGCGCTGGGGCCGGCCGTCAGCGTGAAGCCGGGGCCGAGGACGCCGAGCGTTCCACACGAGCCGTTGAGCGCGAACGCCCCGATGTCGGTGGTGCCCGACGCGGCAGCGAGCGGCGTCGCGACGGCGGCGGCGATGACGGGAACCGACCACGCGGCGCCCTTGACGATGGTGCGGCGCGAGACGCCCTTGTTCTTCTGGATTTCCTCGGTCACGAAAGTGTCCTCCCTCATAGATGCAGATGCGGTTTCCCGCGGTGTCGCGAAGAGGCGACACGTTGTCTGCATCCCCCAGGAGCCTCTCCGTGGACCTCAAGCTAGGTCGGGGAGGCAGGGCGAAAATGAGGTTCGGGCGAACTACGCGCAGGGTGCGCCCTACCTGCGCGGACTGTGCGTTTCGGGGCGCTCGGCGGCTACGCGCGGCGTGCGGAACGCAGCGCGCGAGGGGTGCACGCGTACGACTCGTCGAGGGCGCGACGGAGACTCATCGGCGATTGGAAGCCGGCGCGCTGCGCGATCTGGTCGATGCTGAGCACGTCGTACCGGCTGTCCATCAGCAGGGAGTGGGCGAGCCGGGCGCGCTGGCGGCGGATCTCGCCGGCCACGCTGTTGCCCGCCTCCGAGAACACCAGCTGCAGCTGGCGCAGCGACGACTGCACCTCGCGGGCCACGCGCTCCGGGTTGAGTGCCGGGTCACCGCACTGCTGGGCGATCACGGCGATGGCGCGCTCGCGCAGCACCTCGTGCGGTGTGCCCTGGCCGGTGGCGCCGCCGATGCGGTCGAGCAGCAGTGCGCCGCTCATCTCCATCACCAGCTGTTCGATCGCGTACTGCTCGATGGCCGATGCCGGGGTGTCGGCGTCGAGCAGACCGGCGACGAAGCGCTGCATCGAGGAGTCGAGCAGCCGTCGGTCGGGGTAGACGCTGGCGCCGGCAGGCAGCGAGGGGGCGAACGACGCGATCGCGGAGCGCGGCACCAGCGCCGCCACGAGCCGCCATGCCCCCGCCCAGCGCAGACGGCGGGCCACCCCGTGCGGAGCGATGACCAGTCCGCCCTCCGTCTCCACCCACGGTTCGCCGTCGACGCGGGACCACATGCCCTGCGTCTCGACGAACGCGAACACCGAGTGATCGGGATAGACCGCGACGGTGTCGATGCTGAGCTCCGACGTTCCGCCGCCGATGCCGAGCAGCATGACGCCGCCAGAGGTGCGCACCCGGGAGCGCAGTCCCGGCCGGTCGCCGACACGGCGCACGCCGTGCTGAGAGAGCTCGCGATCGTCGATCGAGTGGGCGATCTTGGTCTTCACGAGACGTTCCTCCTCAAAGATCGGCAGTGCGTCGACGGCGGGTGTCCGGGAGGTCGTTCTCCCGCACACGGTCTCATCCGCCGCGGGGTGTGCGGGGTGTCAGCCGACCCGGATGTGGTGGTGATTGAACAAGTATTCAGCGGCGCGAGGGGAAAGTCCCGCAGTGAGACGATTCCTGCGCCCATGGTCACGCGACGCTGCTCGTCGCGTTCGGCGGCAGCCCGACGGCGGCTTCGACGATGGTGACCGGAACGGTCGTCAGGTCGAGGATGGATGCTGCGGTCAACGCTCGGGCGGGGCCGGAGATGACCGGAACGGTCGTCGCGCCGTCGGCGATCACGCGGCGCAGAGGGCCGGAGCGGTGCGGAGCTTCTTCGGTCATGCGACACTCTCTCCTGGTCGATGCAGATGGTCGTCCGTGCTGTCGCGGCGAGACGACACGAACTGTCTGCATCCCCCAGGAGCCTCTCCGTGCGAGTCACGGTAGGCGCGGGTTGAGCGGCATGTGCGGGAATTGGGCGAAAAGCGCGCTGTGCGCGTTATATCTGCGCGCTGTGTGCTTTCGGCTTCCGCCGCGCGGCGAGCGACACCCGCGAGCGGTCGGCGTCAGAGGGTGCGGTGCAGCCTGGCTAGGCTTGCAGCCATGTCCGACCGCATCCTGGTCGCCGCGATCGGCGCCGTCATCGAGATCGACGTCGAGGGACGGAGGAGCGGATTCGCCGGGCGGGTGCGCGAAGCCTGGACCGACGCCCTCACCGCCGCGGACGGAGAGGCGTCCGCGGTCGTCGCGGTGCGTCCGGAGCTCGACGACGACGCGGCCCTCGCGATGCTGTCCACCGATGTCACGCTGGCCGCGCTCGAGAAGCGACGCGGCGATCCGCTGTGGATGCTGCACGCTGCGGGGCTCGCCGACGCCGAGGGACGGGTCGTCGTGCTCAGTGCGGCATCGGGAACCGGGAAGACGACTGCGGCACGGCACCTCTCGCGGCGCTTCGCCTACGTGAGCGACGAGACGGTCGGGGTGGCCGACGACGGCAGCGTGGTGGCCTACCGGAAGCCGCTGTCGGTCATCGAGCCTTCCTCACCGCACAAAGTGCAGGTGGCGCCTTCACGACTGCACGAGGGGCCTCCGCTCGCCGCCGGACTGCGCGTCGCCGCGATCGTGGTGATCGACCGTCGGGAAGACGGCCCTGATGTGCCGGAGGTCGAGCGCCTCGACATCGCGACGGCGCTGGAGCTGCTCGCCCCGCAGACCAGCTATCTCAGCGACATGCCCGCACCACTGCATCTCGTGCGCGATCTTCTCGCCGCCGTGGGCGGTGCGGTCCGCATCCGCTATCGGGAGGCGGCGTCGCTCGACGGGGCGATCGACGATCTCCTGCGCTCCGCATCGCGGCGGCCGGTCGCCGATGCAACCGGCCGTGCGCCTCTCGACCCGACGGAGCTCACCGGATCGGGTGTCTACGGGCGCACGGTCGTGATCGACGCGCTGGACCTCGAAGACGGTCGACTGGCTCTGCTGCGTCGGTCGGAGACAGGGAGCCGGGTACACGTGCTCGACGGCATCGGTCCTACGGTGTGGCACGCGGCGTCAGGACTCACGGTGGACGAGATCACGGACCAGGTCGTCGCGGCGCACGGACGACCCGGCGACGCGGACCCTCGCGCGCTCGTGCAGGCCGCGATCGACCGACTGCACGCCGACGGCCTGCTCCGCGCGTCCGGCGTCCAGACCGGGGCCTGACCGGCCCGGGTCAGGCCTGCCCGCGACGACGCACGCCGGGCTCCGGCATCGGGATCGACTCGGCGGGAGCCTCGTCCTCCCGGCCATAGCGCTCGTAGGACCCGTAGTACTCGCGGCCGTAATACGCCGACTCGGCGCCCGTGCGGGGCACCTTGTTCAGCACGACGCCGAGCACGCGGCCCGTGGTGCGGCTGATGTTCGCGATGGCACGATGCAGCATGTCGAACGTGGTCTTGCCCGACGACACCACGATGAGCACGCCGTCTGCCCCGGCGGCGAGCACGGCCGCATCGGTGACGGGCAGCACGGGCGGAGAGTCGAGGATGACGATCGCGGTCTTGCTGATCTCGGCGAGGAAGTCGCGCATGCGGTGCGATCCGAGCAGCTCGCTCGGGTTCGGCGGTACGCGACCGGCACCCACCACGGCGAGCGGCATGTCGCGGCTCGGGCGGTGGGCCACGTCCTGCAGCTCCGCGCGGCCGGCGAGGATGTCGGTGAGCCCCACGTCGGGCGACATACCGAAGATGTCGGCGATGACCGGTCGGCGCAGGTCGCAGTCGATCAGGATCGCCCATTGGCCCGCGGCCGCGAGGCTGGAGGCCAGGTTGACCGCCACGGTGGACTTTCCGTCACCGGGGACCGAGCTGGTGACGACGATCACGCGCGGCGGGTTGTCGACGTCGATGAACTGCAGGTTCGTGCGCAGTTCGCGCATCGACTCGATCGTGTGGTGCGAGACGCCGTGCTGGGTGTCGAGCGAGAAGTCGATCACCTGACGCTCACCCGCCATCGTCTTCTCGAGCGGCAGAGTGCCGATGACCGAGACGCCCGTCTCACGCTCGATGTCGCGCGGGTGACGCACGCGGCGGTCGACCGTGTGACGGATGAACGCGTAGATCAGGCCCGCGGCGAGGCCGACCAGGGCGCCGATGATCACGTTCATGCGCGTGTTCGGCGACGACGGCGCACTGGGGAGGCGGGCAGAGTCGCCCACGATCAGGGTCACCGCGGCCGGGGTGGATTCGTCACCGCCTTCGAGCTGCTGGATCTCGGCGGCCATGCCGCGCATCCATGCCTCGGCGAGCTCCTGCGCGGCCTCGGGCGTCGGGCCCTTGGCCGTGACCATCAGCGCGGTCGTGTCGAGCGGGTTCGTCACCGTGACGCTGTCGACGAGCGATTCCGGTGTCGCGTCGAGGTTCAGCTCGTCGATCGCGTGCTCCGCGACGGCGCGCCAGGAGCCGAGGTTGAGGTATGACTTCACGCGGCTCTGCGCCAGCTGGTTGCCGACGAGCGCCGACCCGCTGGTGCCGTCGCCGCCGACCGCTGTGACGATTCCGGTCGTGTCGGCCGAGTACACCTTCGGCTGCAGGGCGCTCCACCCGAAGGCGAGGCCCGCGCCCACGATCGTCGCGATCAGGATGACGATCCAGTGCGCGCGCAGGATGCGGAAGTAGTCGCTGAGTTCCAAGTCTTATCCCCTCACACCATCCCGTGGGGATTCCGGGATGCAGGCATGAGAACGAGCATACGGGGCCGAGCGGCCTCACGCGGATGGCTGCGCGCTAGGCGAGGGAGGCTCGTACCATCCGCTCCACCTCGTCGAGCGCGGGCAGGAGCTGTCCGGCGGACTTCGCGTACGTGGCCGCGGAGCGGCGATAGGGGTCGATCACGTCGTCGTTCTCATCGGCCGATGCGGCGAATCCGCGCTGCTCGGCGAGCAGGGAGAGCAGCGCCGCGAAGCGCGCGCGGGGGGTCGTGCCCCCGGCGTCCGCCGCCTGCTGCGCCGCGGTCTCGCCGACCCCCGCACAGAGACGAGCGAACTCACGGGCTGTGAAGGTGCGCCGGATCCGGCTCGGCACCATGCGGATCGCATGTGCGCTGTGTTCGCGAGCCATCGTGAGCACGAGGTCGGCCTGCAGGAGCAGTGGCTCGCGCAGGTAACGGGCGCTGTGTCCTGCTGCGGCGTCGGCGCGGGCCCCCGCATCGATCGCGAGCTGCTGGGCCGGCTCGGTCATGGCGTGGCCGACGAGGGCGTGCGTCCCCGCACTGTGCACCTTCACCCCCAGCGGTTCCAGGCGCGCGCGCAACAGCACCTCGGCCAAGGGGGAGCGGCAGATGTTGCCCGTGCAGACGGTGAGGATGGTGAGCGGACGGTCGTCGTCGCCCACCGGCCCGCCCAGGAACGGAGCGGCGATCGGACCGGCCGCCGGCGCGTCGCCCGACGCCTGGTGCTCTCGCCATTCCCTGCGGCTCATGCCGAGGAGAGGACCATCGTGTCCCTGCGCGGTGCTCATGCCGCGGACCTGTGGTGTTCCGGGGCGCGGCCGGAGGCGAACATCCACACCAGCACCATCGCCGCCAGCGCGCCGATGAGGGTGCCCGTGGTGTTCGCGATCACGTCGCTCAGGGTCGGGAAGCGGGAGGGCATCAGTCCCTGCACCGATTCGATCAGCACGCTCATGAGCCCGCCGATCAGCACGATCTGCCACAACCGCAATCGGGACCACACGAACGGCAGCAGGAGACCGACCGGGATGAACAGCACCACGTTCGCCAGGATCTCGAGCACGAAGGCGCTCTGGTAGTACGAGGCGATGCCCGCATCGGCGACCCACCTCGCGACGATCCCCACCAGCCCGGTGACCTTGGCCGACACGGTCGCGGGCAGCCATACGGTGAAGCCCACGAACAGCAGGTAGGCAGCCAGTGCCACGCGGGCCGCGACGGCACCGGGGCGCGCGCGGACGGCGGTGGGGGAGGTCATGCCGTCATGGTATCGGCGCTTCCGGAGCGGGCTTCTCAGCTTCCGTGGTCGTCGCTGTGCTGCTCGATGTACCGCAGCAGCACCCCCTCGCGCAGCGCCCAGGGCGACACCTCGAGCTCGTCGACCTCGAGTGCCGTCATCGCGGTGTGCAGCGAGACCGCGGCAGCGACGATCTGGAAGGTGCGGTCGGGGGTGATGCCCGGCAGCTCCTGTCTGGCCGAGGCGGGCAGGCGGGCGAGCCGCGGGATCCAGGAGCCGAGCGCCGCGCGGGGCAGCAGCATCCGGTCGCTGCCCGACCACCCGGGCGCCGGGTAGCCCACCAGACGGGCGAGCGAGCGGATGGCCTTCGACGATCCGACGACGTGGTCGGGGCGGGGCAGGGCGCGGAACCGGGGCAGCACCTCGGCGAGCGTCGTCTCGGCGTGCGCGCGCAACCGCTCGACGTCGGCTTCGCCGGGCGGGTCGTCGGGGAGGAACTGCACGGTCATGCGGCCGGCGCCCAGCGGGACGGAGGCGGCGGCGTCGGGCAGCTCCTCCGCCCCCGCGGCGATCTCCAGCGAGCCGCCGCCGATGTCGAGCAGCAGCAGCTGTCCGGCCGACCACCCGAACCACCGCCGCACCGCGAGGAACGTCAGCTCCGCCTCGGTCTCGCCGTCGAGCACCTGCAGCGGCTGCCCGAGCGCGGCTTCGATGCGGGCGATGACCTCGGCGCCGTTGCGGGCGTCGCGCACGGCGCTCGTCGCGGTGGCGAGCAGCTCGTCGACCCGCTCCGCCTCGGCGACGCGGCGGGCCTGGGCCACGGCGGCCTCGAGCGCGGTGACGCCCTCCTCCGAGATGGCGCCGTCGGGGGTGAGGTAGCGCATGAGGCGCAGCACCGTCCGGTCGCTGGTCGTCGCGAGCGGGCGGCCGCCGGGACGCACGTCGGCCGCGAGCATGTGGACGGTGTTGGATCCGATGTCGAGGACTCCCAGGCGCACGGGAAGAGACTACTCGCGCGCCGTTACGATGGTGCACGTGACCCCCGACCCCACGCTGCCGTTGTCGCCGTACCGGGAGATCGGCCGAGCCGAGTGGGCGCGTCTGGCCGCGGGCCTCGACCAGCCCCTCACCGAGACCGAGGTCGTGGAGCTGCGCGGCATCGGCGACCGGCTCGACCTCACCGAGGTGCGCGAGGTGTACCTGCCGCTGAGCCGCCTGCTGAGCCTCTACGCCTCGGCGACCAAGCAGCTCGGCGCGGCGACCTCGACCTTCCTGCAGGAGGACGACAGCACGACGCCGTTCGTGGTCGGCGTCGCCGGATCGGTCGCGGTCGGCAAGTCCACGATCGCCCGGCTGCTGCGCGAGCTCATGAGCCGCTGGCCGGGCACGCCGCGCGTCGAGCTGGTGACCACCGACGGCTTCCTCTATCCGAACGCCGAGCTGGAGCGCCGCGGGCTCATGGACCGCAAGGGCTTCCCCGAGTCGTACGACCGGCGCGCGCTGATCGAGTTCCTGACCGAGGTCAAGAGCGGCGCCCCCGAGGTGCGCGCGCCGTTCTACTCCCACATGCGCTACGACATCGTGCCCGACGCGCACGTCGTGGTGCGGCGACCCGACGTGGTGATCGTGGAGGGGCTGAACGTGCTGCAGCCGCCGCCCGCGCCCAACGACGTCGCGGTCAGCGACCTGTTCGACTTCTCGATCTTCGTCGACGCCGAGACGTCGCACATCGAGAAGTGGTACGTCGACCGCTTCCTCGCGCTGCGGCAGGGCGCGTTCAGCAATCCGTCGTCCTACTTCAACGTGTTCGCGCACCTCACCGACGAGGAGGCGATCACCACGGCGCTCGGGTACTGGAACGAGATCAACATGCCCAACCTGGTCGAGAACGTGATGCCCACCCGGCATCGCGCACGCCTGGTGCTGCGCAAGGGCCCGGACCACGACGTGGAGAGCGTGCTGCTGCGCAAGCTGTGACGCCGCGCCGTCGGCGCTCTATTGTTCGGACGACTCGCAAAAATCGCGTCTTACCCTGTATCTCATGTGTGGAATCGTCGGATACGTGGGCCCGCGGCCCAGCCAGGACATCCTTCTCGCCGGTCTCGCCCGGCTCGAGTACCGCGGCTATGACTCCGCGGGCATCGCCGTGATCGACGGCGACGGCGAGCTGGGGATGCGCAAGAAGGCCGGCAAGCTGGCCGTGCTGCGCGACTCGCTCGGCGACGCGCCGCTGCCCGACGGCACCACCGGCATCGGCCACACGCGCTGGGCCACCCACGGCGGACCCACCGACGGCAACGCCCACCCGCACCTCGCCGACGACGACAAGCTCGCCGTGATCCACAACGGCATCATCGAGAACTTCGCCGCGCTGCGCGACGAGCTGCTCGCCGACGGCGTCGTGTTCCGCAGCGAGACCGACACCGAGGTGGCCGCGGCCCTGCTCGGTCGCGAGTACGCCGGCAACGGCGGCGACCTCGAGCTCGCCTTCCGCTCGGTCGTGAACCGCCTCGAGGGCGCCTTCACCCTGCTCGCGATGCACCAGGACCACCCCGGCCTCGTCGTCGGCGCCCGCCGCAACTCCCCGCTCGTGATCGGCCTGGGCGAGGGCGAGAACTTCCTCGGCTCCGACGTCGCGGCCTTCGTCGAGCACACCCGCCAGGCGCTCGCGATCGGTCAGGACCAGATCGTGTCGATCACGCCCGACGCCGTGACCGTGATCGACTTCGCCGGCACCCCGGTCACCCCGGAGCCCTTCGACGTGTCGTGGGATGCCGCCGCCGCCGAGAAGGGCGGCTGGTCGAGCTTCATGGCCAAGGAGGTCGCCGAGCAGCCCGAGGCCGTGGCCAACACGATCCGCGGTCGCATCCAGGACGGGCAGGTCGTGATCCCCGAGCTCGACGGGCTCGACGAGCTGTTCACCGGCATCAACCGCGTCATCATCACCGCGTGCGGCACCGCGTCGTACGCCGCCCTCGTCGGCAAGTACGCCATCGAGCAGTGGGCGCGCGTCGCGGTCGACGTCGAGCTCGCGCACGAGTTCCGCTACCGCGACCCCGTGATCGGCGCCGACACCCTGGTCGTGTCGATCAGCCAGTCGGGCGAGACCATGGACACGCTCATGGCCGTCAAGTACGCCCGCGAGCGCGGCGCGCGCACCCTCTCGGTGTGCAACACGCAGGGCGCCACCATCCCGCGCGAGTCCGACGCGGTCGTCTACACGCACGCCGGACCGGAGGTCGCGGTCGCGTCGACCAAGGCGTTCTCGGCACAGATCACGGCGCTGCTGCTGCTCGGCCTGCACATGGGTCGCGTGCGCGGCACGGTCGCCGACGCGTCCACCGACGTCGCCGAGCTGCTGGCCCTGCCCGAGAAGGTCGCCGCGGTGCTGGAGAGCGAGCAGGAGCACGTCACGCAGCTCGCCGGCTGGATGGCCGACACCCGCTCCGTGCTGTTCCTCGGTCGCCACGTGGGCTACCCGATCGCGCTGGAGGGCGCGCTCAAGCTCAAGGAGATCTCCTACATCCACGCCGAGGGTTTCGCCGCCGGCGAGCTCAAGCACGGCCCGATCGCGCTGATCGAGCCGGGGCAGCCGGTGTTCGTGCTGGTGCCGTCGCCGCGCCACTCCGCGCTCGTGCACTCGAAGGTCGTCTCCAACATCCAGGAGATCCGCGCGCGCGGCGCCCGGGTCATCGTGGTGGCGGAGGAGGGCGATGCCGCGGTGCTGCCCTTCGCCGACGAGGTCATCCACATCCCGCTCGCCGGCCCCATGTTCGAGCCGCTGCTGGCCGTGGTGCCGCTGCAGATCTTCGCGATGGCGCTGGCCACCGCCAAGGGGCTCGATGTGGACCAGCCGCGCAACCTGGCCAAGTCCGTCACGGTGGAGTGACCCCGCCCGTCGTCCGCGAACGGCCTCGTCCCGCTCCGGGGCGGGGCCGTTCCGCGCGAGTAGGCTGAACGGGTGATCATCGGCACCGGCATCGACCTCGTGGACATCCCCCGGTTCGAGCGCACGATGACCCGCACGCCCAAGCTCCGCGAGCGGCTGTTCGCCCCCGCGGAACAGGCGCTCCGGCTGCCGTCCTTGGCCGCGCGCTACGCCGCCAAGGAGGCGCTGATCAAGACGCTGGGCGGGTCGGACGGCGTGCACTGGACCGAGATCGAGATCGCCTCCGAGCCCTCGGGGCGGCCGTACTTCGTGCTGTCCGGCTCGACGGCGGCGGTCGTCGAGGAGCGCGGCATCGTGACCCTCCACCTCACCCTCACCCACGACGCGGGCCTGGCCGCCGCGTTCGTCGTCGCCGAAGGAGCACCGCTGTGACCGTCCCCTTCCGTGAGGCCGCGATCGACCTCGACGCGATCGCCGACAACGTGCGGCACTTCCGTCGGCTCACCGGGGTCGAGGTGCTCGCGGTGGTGAAGGCCAACGCGTACGGACACGGTGCCGCGGCGACCGCGGTGGCCGCGCTCTCGGCCGGTGCCACCCGGCTCGGGGTCGCCGAGATCCCGGAGGCGCTGGAGCTGCGTCGGCAGGGCGTGCACGCGCCGATCCTCGCCTGGCTGCACGCCCCGGGGGAGCGCTTCACCCAGGCGGCGGCCGAGAACATCGAGCTCGGGATCTCCTCGTTCGACCAGCTGGAGGCCGCGGCGGCCGCGGCGGCGGTCGACAGCCCGGTCGCGGTGCACCTGAAGTTCGAGACGGGGCTGTCGCGCAACGGCATCGCCCCGGGCGACTGGGGGCGGGTGCTGGCCGAGGCCGCGCGGCTCGAACGCATCGGGCGGCTGCGGGTGGTGGGCCTGTTCAGTCACCTGTCGAACACGTCACCCGCCGACGACAGGGCGGCGCTGGCGAAGTTCGAGGAGGGGGTGGCCGCGGCGGCGTCGTTCGGCATCCGCCCGGAGATCCGCCACATCGCCGCGACCGCCGCGGCGATCGACCTGCCGGAGACGCGGCTGGATGCGGTGCGGATCGGCATCGGCCTGTACGGGCAGTCGCCGTTCGACGACCGCTCCTCGGCCGAACTGGGCCTGCGCCCGGCCATGACGCTGCGCGGCGCGGTCGCGGCCGTGCGCCGGGTGCCGGCCGGCACCGGTGTCTCGTACGGCTACGACCATCGCACTGACCGCGACACCACGCTCGTCCTGGTGCCGCTGGGCTACGCCGACGGCGTGCCCCGCAGCGCCTCCGGGCGCCTTCCCGTGTCGATCGGCGGGCGCCGCTTCGTGAACGTCGGCCGCATCGCGATGGACCAGTTCGTGGTGGACGTGGGGGACACCCCCGTCTCGATCGGCGACGAGGTGGTGCTGTTCGGCGATCCGACCCTCGGCGTGCCGTCGGCGCGGGAGTGGGCGGACGCCGCGGGCACGATCGACTACGAGATCGTGACCCGCATCGGACACCGGGTGCCGCGGAGGGCGTCGTGAGCGTCGACCCGGCGTTCCTCGGCCGCCGGGAGATCGCCACCGCGGACGAGATGGAACAGCTCGGCCTGCGGATCGGCGAACAGCTGGAGGCGGGCGACCTGCTCATCCTCACGGGGCCGCTCGGGGCGGGCAAGACCACCTTCACGCGGGGGCTCGCGGAGGGGCTCGGTGTGCGCGGACCCGTGCAGAGCCCCACGTTCGTGATCGCGCGCACCCACCCGTCGCTCGTGGGCGGGGCGCCGCTCGTGCACGTCGACGCCTACCGGCTCGGCTCGGCCGCCGAGCTCGACGACCTCGACCTCGACCTGCAGCGCTCGGTGGTCGTGATCGAATGGGGGCGCGGCATGGCGGAGGAGCTCGCCGACGCGTGGTGGGACATCGAGCTGGAACGCCCGGTCGGCGCGGCCGGAGCCGACGACGACCTCGACCCGTCCGAGCTCGACGCGGACGCCCCGCGCGTGGTCACCATCGTCCGGGAGCAGCGGGCATGACCGCCCGCAGCGTCGGCGACCTGGTCGCGGTCATCATCGAGGACGACCCCGGCGTGCAGTCGCTGCTGGAGGAGGTGTTCCTCGCCGCGGGCTTCGAGGTCGCCGTCACCGGATCGGGGCCGGAGGGCCTCGCGGCGGTCGAACGGCACCAGCCCGTGATCACCACGCTCGACATCAACCTGCCCGGCATCGACGGGTTCGAGGTGGCCCGGCGCATCCGCAGGGTCAGCGACACGTTCATCATCATGCTGTCCGCGCTCGCGGAGGAGTCCGACGTGGTGCTCGGTCTCACCTCGGGCGCCGACGAGTACCTGGTCAAGCCGTTCCGTCCGCGCGAGCTGCGCGCGCGGATCGAGGCGCTCCTGCGGCGACCGCGGCTCCCGGTCGCCACGGCGACGCAGCGGCCGGTCGCGCCCGCGCCGCCGGCCGCCGCGACCGACACGACGGTGTCCACGTGGCGTGGTCGGGTGCATCGCGACCTCAGTCTCGACCTCGACACGCGACTCGTGCTCGTGGCGCAGCGTCCGGTCGAGCTCACCCCCACGGAGTTCGACCTGCTCGCCGCGCTGCTGGAGTCGCGGCGCCGCGTGTGCAGCAAGGCGGAGCTCGCACGGGGTCTGCGCGGCGCGCCGTCCGGCTCCGCCGACCCCGTCAGCGAACCGGACAAGCGCGCCATCGAGACCCACATGGCCAACCTGCGCCGCAAGCTCGGCGACAGCCCCACCGAGCCGCGCTACATCGAGACCGTGCGCGGCGTCGGCTATCGGCTCACCCCAGCCGGCGATCAACCCGGCTGACAGGGGTTCGAGGCCGCGGCTCCCCCACCGCGGCCTCGGATGCCTGCGAATCCCCACTCGCGCGGCCCCAGCGTCTGCGAAATCCCCAGTCGCAGTGTCGGCCCCCACTCAGAATCGTAGGACGCCGATGTCGCCTGAAGAGCGCGTAGGCCCGATCTTTGAGTAATCTTGCGACAAAGCTGAGGATCGACCAGGAGGCGGGGGCTTCATGATCCGCACAGTGTCGATCTGGCGTTGGCAACTCGTGTTCGCGGGCAGCATCGTCGCCATCGTGGTGATGGTCGCGGGCTTCAAGCCGCACACGCTCACGATCCCGCTGTTCGTGGTCGGGATCGTCCTCGTGGTGGTCACCACGCTCGTCGCCCTGCTCGTGCCGTGGCGCCGGCTTCCGCGCACCGCCGTGACCGCGCTCCCGCTCCTGGACATCCTGGCCGTCGGCTTCACCACCAACGCCCCCGACCTGCGGCTCGGGTTCCTGTGGGTGTTCCCTGTGGTGTGGCTGGCGACCTACTTCTCGATGCCGTGGGTGTTCACCGGTGTCGCCTTCAGCAGTGGCTGTCTGGTGTTCTTCGCCGACCGCTCGGGGGAGCCGGCCGACGTGCTGCTGCGGGTGCTGACGGTCGTGGTGACCCTCAGCTTCCTCGGGGTCACGGTGCGGATCGGCTCGCAGCGGTCGGGTGCCGCGCGACGGCTGCTGCAGCGGCGCTCCGAGCAGGTGAACAGGGCGGCCGAGCGGGCCGAGACCAACCAGCAGCGGGTGACGCAGATCATCGACGCGCTCGGTGTCGCCCTGGTCGTGGTCACCGCCCAGGGGCGGATCCTGCAGATGAACGACGCCTACCGCGCGCTGTACGGCCGCGACCGCTACGGGGCCGCCCTGCCCTCCGCCTCGGTCGAGTACGACGCGCGGCGCGGCACCGCCCTGAGCCCCGCGCGCACGACCCTGGCGCGGGCGGCCGCGGGGGAGGAGCTGCGCGCCGAACGGGTGTGGCTGTTCGACGGCGCGGGACAGTGGCGGGCGCTGGAGGTGACCACGCAGGCGATGGCCGGGGCCGGCGAGGGCGAGCACATCGCGCTGGTCGTGATCGACGACGTCACCGCGCTCCTGGAGGCCGCGGAGGAGCGCAGGGCCCTCACCGCGATCGTCTCGCACGAGCTGCGCAACCCGCTCACCGCGATCATCGGGCACGTGGAGCTGCTGCGCGAACGCGACGACCTGCCGGGCCGCGTGCCAGCGCAGGTCGAGGTGATCGCCAACGCGGGGGAGCGGATGCAGGACCTGCTCTCGAGCATGCAGGCGCAGACCCGCAGCTCGCCGGAGCCGTTCGAGCCGGTGGACCTGCGCGAGGTGGTGGAGGCGTCCGCGGCCTCCTTCGCGCCGCTGATCACCGCTGCCCGGCAGGAGCTGAGCCTCGACGGCGCGGACCGCCTGGTCATCACCGGCGACGCGTTCCGGCTGCGCCAGGTGCTCGACAACCTGATCGGCAACGCCGTGAAGTACACCCCGTCCGGTGGCCGCATCCAGGTGCGGGTCGGCGCGGACGATGCCAGGGCCGAGGTGAGCGTGGTCGACACCGGCATGGGCATCGCCCCCGACGAGCTGCCCCGTCTCTTCGAGCCGTACTTCCGCACCGACAGCGCCGTGCGGGGCGGGATCTCCGGCACCGGGCTCGGCATGGGCATCGCGCGGGACATCGTCGTCGCGCACGACGGGGAGATCCTCGTCGACAGCGAGGTGGGCGCCGGCACCACCGTCACCGTGCGCTTCCCGCGCCGTTCCCCGAGGAAGGATCCGGCATGACACCGCTCGTGCCCGTCAACGTCGACGTGACCACCAGCATGGTCGCCGTCGTGACCGTGCTGACCGCGATCGTGATCGGTCTCGCCACCCTGGCGCGCCCGAGCAGGGCGACGATCGTGTGGGGCGTGGCCTTCGGGATCGGCATGCTGGGCGCGTACCTGTGGCTGGCCGGGCATCACACCGGCCTCCCGGTCCTGCGGGCCGCCTCGTCGGCGCTGACGGTCGTGTTCATCCCCCTCGTCTGGATCGGCGTGCGGATCCACTTCGGGCGCTCGGCCCCCTGGCTGCCGGTGATCGTGGCGCTGATCGGCGTGCCGGTCGCCCTGGTGTCCACGGCGGGCACGGCCTGGTACCTGCTGGTCTTCCACCTCGTCTTCCTGTCGATGGGCGTGTTCGCCGGGCTCCTCGCGTGGGAGCTGCTGCGCGGGCAGCCTCCCGCGCGCGACGTCGTGATGCCCCTCGCGCTCGCCGCGTGCGGCTTCGCGGTCGTCTCCGTGGTCAGCGGGGCGTCGGCACTGGTGTCGGGGAGCGTGAGCACCGAGGCGCAGTTGAGCGCCCTGCGGGGCATGAACGCCGTCGGCGCGATCGTGGTGAGCACCTGCGCCGCCTTCACCCTCGTGCTGCTGGTGCGGGTGGAGAGCGCGGCGCGCGGTGACGTCGGGGCGGCCGACCGTGCCAGGGCCCGCCTGCGCAAGGCCGAGGCGCAGAACGACGGGGCGTGGTCGGTGCTGGACGTGCGGCTGGACGACCCCGCCGACCTGCGCGAGGCGTCGAGCAGCGGGGCCTTCCGCCGGATCGTCGACCGCTTCCACGCCGACGTCCAGGAGGCGCTGCCCACCACCGCCGACGCGGAACGGGTGAGTGACGACCGGGTCGTCGTGCTGATCCGCGGCAGCGACGAGGCCGTGCGCTTCCACCTGCGCGCGATCCTGTCCCGGATCTCGGTCATCGACACGGATGCGCCGGTGAGCGGCATCCGCTCCTCGGCCAGCATCGGCTGGGCCACCTCGAGCGTCGCCGGCTACGACTACGACGCGCTGCTGGCGGCGGCGGCCGCCGCCGCGGACCGGGCACGTGCGGCCGGCGGCGACCAGTGGAAGCGCGCCGTGTCCGCCGACCTCTCGCCGGTGTGAACGGCTAGGACCGGCGGTGCTCGCGGCCGCGGGCGAGTGCGGCGGCGATGGCCCCCTCGGCGGTGGCGTCGGTGTCGGCGGCGGCGGAGACGTTCTCGGCGCCGACGGCCTCGATGATCTCGGTGCGCTGGATGCGCGTCTCCCGCGGGGCCTTCACGCCGATCCGCACGCTGTCGCCCTTGATGTCGAGCAGCGTGACCTCGATCTCGCCGTCGATGCGCACGCTCTCACCGATCCGCCTCGTCAACACCAGCATTCGATCAGCCTACTGGTGCGACGGGGGCGGGCCCCAGCGACGCGGTCGAGGCGTCGCGCACCACGCCGATGGTCTCGATCGTCAGCGGCGCCGCGGTGGCCTCGCTGTACGACAGCACCGGCAGGCCGTCGGTCTGCGCCGACACCAGCCGTCGTACGGCCGGCCGCAGCGACGGCGCGCACACCAGCACCGGTTCCGGCCCGTCCGCCTGCGCGGCGACCGCCTGCTTGACCGAGGCGATCACGGCCTCCATGCGCTGCGGCTCGAACACGATCTGGGTGCCGTCGTCGCCCGGCCGCAGGCTCTCCAGCATCGCCTGCTCCAGCAGCGGGTTGATCATGACCACCCGCAGCACGCCGTTCTCCGCGAAGCGCGCGGCGATCGC
This sequence comes from Microbacterium sufflavum, assembly GCF_023091155.1. Taxonomy (NCBI): domain Bacteria; kingdom Bacillati; phylum Actinomycetota; class Actinomycetes; order Micrococcales; family Microbacteriaceae; genus Microbacterium; species Microbacterium sufflavum. Next base: position 1,932,402 of record NZ_JAHWXK010000001.1, read on the forward strand.
CGGGCCGAGCGCGGCCCTGGCGGCCTCGATCAGCCCCTCCGGGTCGGTCGAGGTCTTGGCGCGCAGGGCCAGCGCCTCGTAGATGCGGCCGAGGTCGTTGATCGGCACGCGCTCCGCGAGCAGCCCCTGCAGCACGCGCTGGACCTCGGCGAGCGAGAGCTGCGCGGGCGTGAGCTCCTCCACCGCCGACGGCGACACCTGCTTGAGCGCGTCGGTGAGCTGGCGCACGTCCTCCCGCGACAGCAGCCGCGCGGCGTGCGTCTGGATCACGCTCGACAGGTGCGTGACGATCACGCTGGCCCGGTCGATCACGGTCGCCCCGGCGAACTCGGCGCTGTGCCGCATCTCCATCGGGATCCACTTGCCCTCCAGCCCGAACACGGGGTCGAGGGCTGCGGCGCCGGGCAGCGACTCGAGTCCCGAGCCGAGCGCGAGCACCGATCCGCCCGGCGCGGTGCCGCGCCCGGTCTCCACCCCGGCGATGCGGATCACGTACGTGGCCTGCGGCAGCTCGATGCTGTCGCGCGTGCGGACGGGCGGGGTGACCAGGCCGAGGTCGAGCGCGATGCGCCGCCGCAGCGCCTTCACGCGCGCGAGCAGGTCGTCCGGGCCGCCGGTGACCAGGTCGACGATGTCGGGCGAGAGGAGGATCTCGAGCGGGTGCACGCGCATGCGCTCGATCAGCTCCTCCGGCTGCTCCGCAGGCGGCGTCACCGGTGCCTTCGCGGCTTCGGCCGCCTCCCGCTTCCTGGTGGCCGTGATGCGCTGGGCGACCAGGAGCAGCAGCGCCCCGATCGCGACGAACGGCAGCATCGGCATGTGCGGGATGAGCGACATGATGATGGCCGCGCACCCGGCGATCAGCAGCGCGTTGCGGGACTGCCCGAGCTGGGCCGATGCGGCCGTGCCCATCTCGGTCTCGGCGGTCGAACGGGTCACGATCATGCCGGTCGACACGGCCATGAGCAGGGCCGGGATCTGCGTGACCAGGCCGTCGCCGATCGTCAGGAGGCTGTACGTGCTCACGGCCTGGTCGATCGACATGCCGTGCTGCACGAGCCCGATCGCGATGCCGCCGACGATGTTGATGATGATGATGACGAGCCCGGCGATCGCGTCGCCCTTCACGAACTTCGAGGCACCGTCCATGGCGCCGTAGAAGTCGGCCTCCGCGGCCACCTCGGCGCGGCGCTGCCTGGCCTCCGTGTCGGTGATGAGTCCCGCGTTGAGATCGGCGTCGATGGCCATCTGCTTGCCGGGCATCGCGTCGAGCGTGAACCGGGCGCCGACCTCGGCCACGCGCTCGGCACCCTTCGTGACGACGACGAACTGGATGACCACGAGGATGAGGAACACGACCGCGCCGATGATGAGCGAGCCGCCGACCGCGATGGCCCCGAACGCCTCGATGACCTGCCCCGCGTACGCCTCGCCCAGCACGAGCCGGGTGGACGCGACGTTGAGGCCGAGACGGAAGAGCGTCGCCACCAGCAGCAGTGAGGGGAACACCGAGAAGTCGAGCGGCTTCTTCACGAACATCGACGTCAGCAGGATCACCAGCGCGAACATGATGTTGAGGATGATGAGCACGTCGAGCAGGAACGGCGGCACCGGGACGACGAGCAGCATGATGATGCCGACCACCCCGATCGGCACCATCAGCGTGGTGAGCATCTTCTTCATGCGGTCCTCCGGTAGGGGAGCGAGTGGATGCCGCGGGCGGCGCCGCGACGCCGCAGGGCGTCGACGAACACGAGCACGCGCGCCACGGCGTTGTACAGGTCTTCGGGGATCTCGTGTCCCAGCTCGCACGCGGCGTGCAGGGATCGCGCGAGGGTGATGTCGCGCACGAGGGGCACCCCGGCCTCGAGCGCCTTCTCGCGGATGCGCTCGGCGATCACCCCGCTGCCCTTCGCGACCACGCGGGGCGCGGAGGTGCCGGCCTCGTAGCTCAGCGCGATCGCGATGTGGGTGGGGTTGACCACCACGACGTCGGAGTTCGCGACCGCCGCGATCATCCGGTTGCGGCTCACGGCGAGCTGGCGCGACCGGCGCTGCTGGCGGATCAGCGGGTCGCCCTCCGAGTTCTTGTTCTCGTCGCGCACTTCCTTCTTGGTCATGCGCGTGTGCTTGCGGTTGCGGCGCATCACCACGAACAGGTCGATCGCGGCGAGGACCAGGCCCACGCCGATCGCGGTCTGCAGGAGGGCGGCGGTGCCCTCGGCCGCGGTGCCCAGCAGACGGGAGATCGAGTGCGCGCCGCTCGCGGTCAGCACCGGCATGAGCCCGGCGATCACGAACCACAGCGCGAGCGCGATCGCTGCGGTCTTGAGCAGCGCCTTCGCGCCCTCCCACAGCGCCTGCAGGCCGAACACCCGCCGCATGCCCGTGACGAGGTTGAACTGCTCGTAGCGCCCGGTGAGCTTGCGCAGGTGCACGCCGCCCTGCACCACCGCGCCGAGCAGGGTGACGACCGCGACGGCGGCCAGCAGCGCGCCGAGCGTGGGCAGGACCGACGCGAGCCCGCGGCCCAGCGCGCCGAGCGCGGCCTCGGGCGACGGCGCCCGCATGAGCGAGGTGAGCGAGATGAGCTGCTCGGTGCCCGCGGCGGTGCCCGCAGCGATCGCGGCGGGCATCATGACGGCCGCGGCGCCGATGCCGAGCCACGCCGTGAGGTCCTGGCTGCGGGCGAGGCGGCCCTTCTGCCGGGCTTCGCGCAGGTGCTTGTCTGTCGCCTTCTCGCTGCGCTCCCCGCTGTCGGCGTCGCTCACGGCGTCACCCCCTGCATCAGCCGGAAGGCCTGGGAGGCGAGCGCGTCGATGATGCCGGGGAACGCCACGTACACGGCGCCGGCGAGCAGCAGGGTCAGCAGGATCTTCACCGGGAAGCCCATCGCGAACGCGTTGAGCGCGGGGGCGACCCGGGTGATCAGGCCGAGGCCCACGTCGGCCAGGAACAGCACGAGCACGAGCGGGCCCGCGATCTGCACGGCCGCGAGCACCATCTGCGACACCCCGTCGACGAGCAGCTCGACGGGTCCGGCGACTGCGAAGATGCCGTCGACCGGCACCGCGTCGAAGCTGCGCGCGAGCCCCGCGAGGATCAGCTGGTAGCCGCCGGAGGCGAACAGCAGCGTCAGCGCCGTCAGGTGGAACAGGCGGGTGAACTGGGCGCCGTTGACCATCGCCGCCGGGTCGAACGCCTGGGCGAGCTGGAACCCGCCGAACACGTCGATCAGGCTGCCGGCTGCCTGCAGCGCCGCGAAGCACATCATCACCAGGAAACCCAGCAGCGCACCGGTGAGCACCTGGAGCACGAGCGCGCCGAGGAACGCGCCGGTGTCCAGCGGCTCGTAGCCGGGGGCGACGGCCGCGCCCACCGCGAGGGACAGCCCGATCGACAGCATGGCCTTCACGCGCACCGGGATCGCGCCGTAGGAGAACGGCGGGGCGATCATGATGAACGCCGTGATGCGCACGGCCGCGAGCATCGTGGCCTCCAGCCACGCGAAGTCGATCGGGATGTACACGCGCTCACCCGCTCAGCAGCGCCGGGATCCGGGCGAACATCTCGTTCGTGAAGGCGATGATCTCCGCGATCATCCAGTTGCCCGCGATCAGCAGGGCGATGCCCACCGCGACGATTTTCGGCACGAACGACAGCGTCACCTCCTGCACCTGGGTGATGGACTGCAGCAGCGAGATCGCGAAGCCCACCACGAGCGCGGTCACGAGCATGGGCGCGGCGAGCTTGGCCGCGATGAGCAGCCCCTGCGCGCCGATGTCGAGCACGGCCTCCGGGCTCATCCCACACCTCCGTAGCTCTCCAGGAGGGCCTTGATGATGAGCCCCCAGCCGTCCACGAGGATGAACAGCAGGATCTTGAACGGCAGCGAGATCATGACCGGCGGGAGCATCATCATGCCCATCGACATCAGCGCGGCCGCCACGACCAGGTCGATCACCAGGAACGGCACGAAGATCACGAAGCCGATGATGAACGCGGCCCGCAGCTCCGAGATCATGAACGCGGGGATCAGCGTGTACATCGGCACGCTCGCCGCGTCGTCGGGGTTGTCCTGACCGGCCATGCGGGTCATGAGCGCGAGGTCCTCCTCGCGCGTGTAGTGCAGCATCCACTCGCGCAGCGGGCCCTGGCCGATGTCGACCGCCTGCGTGAACGTGAGGGCGCCGTCGATGTAGGGCTGCACCGCGAGCGTGTTGATCTCGGTGAGCACGGGCCACATGATGAACAGCGAGAGGAACAGCGACAGGCCCGCCAGCACCTGGTTCGGCGGGATCGCCGGCAGCGACAGCGCGTTGCGGGTCATCGCCAGCACCACGAAGATCTTCGTGAACGACGACATCATCAGCAGCAGCGCCGGAGCGACCGACAGCAGCGTGATGCCGAGCAGCGTGAGGATGGAGCCGGAGGGGCTGCCGTCGACGCCGTTGATGTCGATCGAGACGCCCTCGCCCTGGTCGTCGGGCAGCACCTCGGCGTGCGCGGGACCGCCGCTGCACAGCACGAGCACCGCGACCACGAGCAGCACCGCGGCCGCGACGGCGAGCAGCCGCCACGGCGCGCGACGAGGCTCGACGGCCCGGGCTGCGGTCATCGTGCGCGCCGGAGGGCCTCGGCGGTCTGCCGCCAGGTGTCGGGGGAGAGGATGGAGCCGCGCAGGGGGTCGTTGCGGTGCCGCACGCGCCGGCGCAGCTCGGTGCCGTCGCCCGGGGTGCGGTCGCCCGGGGTGCCGTCGCCCGGGGCGGCGGGGAGTGCGGGGGTCGCGGGGGTGCCGGAGGTCGCGGGGGTGCCGGTGAGCGCGGCTGCGGCGAGGATGCGCTCGAACTCCGCGGCGTCGGCGGCGGCGTCGCGCGGTGCCGGCCCGGTGGGCGGGGCCGCGGGCTCCGGGCGCAGCGGAAGGCGGTCGACCACGCTCACGCCGTGCTCCGTTACACCCAGCACGTAGCGGGCGTCCTCGGTCTGCACCACCACGAGCTGCGCCTTCGCCCCGAGGCCCTGACGCCCCAGCACCGTGATCGGCTCGGCGTCGCGCTTGCGCGACTGGGTCTTCGCGACCCGGCGCTGCAGGAACCACAGCAGGCCGAGCACCGCCGCCAGGGAGAGCCCGACCCGCAGGGCGAGCAGCAGGTCGTCCAGGGTCAGGCCTCGACGTTCTCGAGGATGCGCGTGATCCGCACCGCGTAGTCCTGGTCGACCACCACGACCTCGCCGTGGGCGATCGTCCGGCCGTTCAGCTTCACGTCCGCGGGGGCGCCGGCCGAACGGTCCAGCTCCACGATGCGGCCGGGCTCCAGGTCGAGCACGTCGCGCACGGCCATGCGGGTGCGGCCGATCTCGACCGTCAGCTCCATCTCCACACCGGCGATGCGGTGCAGGCGGCCGTCGCCGCCGGCGGGTCGTGCCGGGCGGTGGGTGATGCGCACGGCGAGCCGGCCGATCGTGCGCTCACCCTCGTCGACCAGGTCGAACAGCTGCGCGTGCGGGTCGGCGAACAGCGCCGACGCATCGCCCGTGGCGGCCTCGCCCAGCACGCCGGGGCCCAGGGCGGTCACGGCCGCCTCCAGCGCGTCGAGCAGCCGGTCGGCGACGGGCCGTCCCGCCAGGCCGTCGATCAGCGCGTCGGGGTCGAGCAGCTGCACGGCGAGCTGGGCTCCGGCTTCGCCGACGAACTGAACGACGACCGCGTCGCCGGTGTCGCCCGAGGCCTGCGACGCCCGTGCGGTGACGGGCGCTGCCGTGGGGAGCCGGGCGGCGAAAGCGGCGGCGACGGCGGATTCGTAAGCGGTGGTGCTGGTCACGCGGACTCCTGGGCAGCGGGGGCGGATGCGGGGACGGTGGTGGTGACGACGCACGCGAGGCGCGCGCCGGAGCTGCCGACCGCGGCCGTCGCGACGGTCTGATCGCCGACCGTGAGCAGCAGCGGCCGGTCGGCGGAGTGGGGGAGGGCGAGGAGGTCGCCGACCGCGAGGTCGAGCACCTCCCGCGGCAGGACCGAGCGGGGGGCGAGGCGCAGCGCGACCTCGACGGGCGCGGCCTCGACCTGGCGGCGCACGAGGCCCGGGGTCTCCGCACGGTCGGTGAGGGCCTCGCGCACGGCGAACCCGGACAGCACGGACGCGGGCAGCATGATGCTCGCCGGCACCGTGCGCCCGCCATGCCGCATCGACAGTCGCGCCACGATCACCGGCTCCCCGGCGGCCGCGACCTGCGCGAACTGCGAGCTGTACTGGATCCCGGCGATGGTGACACCGGTGGGCAGCAGGCCGTCGAGCGCGGCCGCGAGGTGCTCCGTGGCCTCCGTCACGAGGGAGCGCAGCAGCGCCTGCTCGATCGGCGTGAAGGTGCGGTCGTCGACCGTCGCGGTCGAGCGCCCTCCCACCATCTGCACGATCCACGAGGTGGCGGTGGAGGTCGGCACCTGCAGGATCATCCGCTCGTCGGAGTCGGGCAGGGCGCACACGATCATGGTCGTGGTGGTCGGCAGCGACTGCGCGTACTCGCCGTAGGTGAGCATCCCGACGTGCTCGACCGCGATGGTCGCGCGCACGTGGATCCGGCCGGACAGCTGCGCCGACCACTGCCTGGCGAACGTCTCGAACGCGAGCTCGAGCGTGCGCGCGTGCTCGCGCGACAGCGTCGCCGCACGGCCGAAGTCGTACACCTCGACCTCGGCGGTCGCTGTCGCCGTGCGTGCGCGCACCGCGGAGCGCGCACCGTCATCCCTCACCACGTACCCGACTATCGGGCGGCGGAGGGCGTGCGTTAGGGAGGGGTCAGGGGGAGGTCTGCGCCGCGCCCGCGGCGGGGAGCAGCGCTCGCACCTCCTCGCTCGCATCGGAGAGGACCACGATGTCGACGCGGCGGTTCTCGGCCAGCTGCTCCGGGGTGCTGCCGGCGACCACGGGACGGGTGTCGCCGAAGCCCACCGACTTCAGGTGCGCGGGCGGCAGGCCGGCCGACTCCACCAGGTAGCGCAGCACCTGGGTCGAGCGCCCGGCCGACAGCTCCCAGTTCGTCGGGAACGGCGCGACGGAGCCCCGGGCGTCCGCGTGGCCCTCGACCGAGATCTCGTTGGGCGTCGTGACCAGCACCGATCCCAGCGCGTCGAGCACCTGCGTGGCGGCGGGGCTCAGCGCGGTGCTGTTGGTGGTGAAGAACGTCTCGGCGCTCACCAGGCCGATCGTGAGGCCGCGCTCGTCGATCGTGAAGGTCACGTCGGCTTCGAGGCCGCGCTCGGCGAGCACCTGCCGCAGCCGGTCGCGCAGCGCCGACAGCTCGTCGAACTCCTGCTGTGCCGCCGCGGCCTCGGTGTCGGCGAAGTCCTGGCCCTTCTCGTCCACCAGCTCGGGCGGCACCACGACACCGGTGACCGCGTCGATGTCCTCGGAGGGCTCCTGCCCGAAGCCGGTGGCGAGCGACGCGCTCAGCGCCTCGAACTTCTCCTGGTCGACGGTCGACATCGCGAACAGCACGATGAACATGCACATCAGCACCGTGACCATGTCGAGGTACGACGCCATCCAGCGCTCGTCCGGTCCGCTGTGCTCGGACTCGGTCACGCGGCGGCGTGCGCGCACGCTCATGAGAACAGGTCCTCGGCGTCCTCCGCGGGTGCGGGCTGCTCGGTGCGGCGCGAGCGTCCGCCGGACCGGTCGGACACCAGCGCACCCAGGCGCTCCCGCACCAGCTGCGGTGCGGCGCCCGCCTGGATCGCGAGCATGCCCTCCATCAGCACGGTCATGCGCTCCAGCTCCAGCTCGCCCAGGCGCTGCAGGCGTCCGCCGATCGGGAGCCAGATGAAGTTGGCCGACAGCAGGCCCCACAGCGTCGCGACGAACGCGGCCGCGATCATCGGGCCGAGCGTGTCGGGCTTGTCGAGCTTCTCCAGCACGTGCGTCAGCGACACGACCGTGCCGATGATGCCGACCGTGGGGGCGAAGCCGCCCAGCGTCATGTAGAAGCGCGAGGCCGTGCGGTTGCGGGCGGCGGTCGAGGTCAGCTCGTCCTCCAGCAGCACCCGAAGGTCTTCCGCGTCCGTGCCGTCGGCGATGCTCTGCAGTGCCTGCCGGAGGAACGGGTCCTTCTCCTCGTCGAGGCCCTGCTCGAGGGCGAGCAGCCCCTCCGACCTGGCCTTCTCGGCGTAGCCGACGACCGTGTCGATCATGCTCTGCGCGGTGCGGCGCTCGCCGCGGAACGCTCGGGGGAGCGACTTCACGGCGTGCAGGGCGTCGCGCAGCGTGCCGCTGGCGAGACCCACGGCGATGGTCGCGCCGAACACGAGCACCATCGGGGCGGGCAGGAGCAGCGAGCCGATGGTCGCACCCTCGAGGTTGATCATGGCGATCAGGGCCCCGAACGCGAGGACCAGACCGAGGATGAGCGACGGATCCATCAGGCCTCCGTCCCGGCGGCGGCCGTGTCGACGGTGTCCGTGTCGACGGTGTCCGTGGCGACGAGGGCGGCGGCGGTGGCGAGCACTCCCGCGCGGAAGCGGGTGATGCGGGCGATCACGTCGTCCATCGTCTCCGTGACGACGAAGGTCGCGCCGTCGACCATGATCAGTGTCGTGTCGGGCGTGGCCTGCACACGTTCGATCAGGTCGGGGTTCACCGCGAACCGGGTGCGGTTCAGGCGCGTGAGGACGATCATGGGCTCCATCCTGGAAGGCTCGCTCCGTCCGGAGACGGAGAACAGACGGCCCGTCCTGGGCTGTCGGGAGGGACTGTCGGCCGTGCGGCGCGACGCGTTAGGGCGCGGGGTGCGCGACGCGCCGACGATGCCCCGACCTGGCGCGTGCGCCGTGTCGCAGGCGGCCGGGCGCGTCGACCGGGGTCAGCATGGACGGGACCGGACCCGACCGAGAGCGCATCGACGTGCGCGCGGCGCCGGAGGCGGACCGGAAGAGAAGGAGACGCACCCCGTGAAGCAGCGAACCCCGCAGACGGCGGCCGAGACGGCGGCAGAGGACTGCGGGTGCGCCCCGACCCCCGCCGAGCGCGAGTCGCTGTGGCGGGTGAACGTCAGCCGCCGCGGCGCCTTCGGGCTCGGGGCGCTCGGCGTGGTCGCGCTCGCCGCGTTCGGCGTGGGCACCGGGGTGTCGGCCGCGTACGCCGCGACCTATCCGAGCTGGGACGACGTGCAGCGGGCAAAGAACAACGAGGCAGCCAAAGCGGCCGAGGTCTCGCGCATCGCGGGGCTGATCCAGTCGCTCACCCGCAAGGTCGCGGAGACGCAGGCGGCGGCGCAGGTCGCGTCGGACGAGTTCTACGCCGCCCAGCAGGCCTACTTCGCGGCGATCACCGAGGCGGACAACCTCCAGGCGGAGGCCGATGAGCAGTCCGCGCTCGCCGAGTCGTCCGCGAAGAAGGCCGGACAGATCGCGGCGCAGCTGTACCGCAGCGGCGGAGACGACACCTCGCTGCAGCTGTTCTTCGCCGGCTCCGGTGCGAGCGCCGACCAGCTGCTGTCGCGGCTCGGCACGATGGACAAGTTCCTGCAGTACAACCAGTCGGTGTACGACAACGCCGTCGCGGCGCGCAACGCCGCCCAGTCGCTGAGCGACCAGGCCGCGGTCGCCCGCGATGAGCGCGACCGGCTGCAGCAGGTCGCCGAGCAGAAGATGGAGGCGGCACAGCAGGCCGCGGAGGCCGCGCAGGCCGCGCTCGACGAGCAGTCGGCGAACCTGGCGACCATGCAGGCGCAGCTCGCGGCCCTCAAGGACACCACGGCCACCACGGTCGCGCAGTACCAGGCGGGTGTCGCGGCGCGCGAGGCCGAGGAGAAGGCCCGACGCGAACGTGAGGCCGCCGCGGCGGCCGCGGCGGGCGGCGGCAACGGCGGCGGGGGAGGCTCGGCCGGTTCGGGCGGCTGGGTGCGGCCGCACGGCGGGGCCCGCAGCTCCAGCTACGGACCCCGTACGTCGATCTGCGGCCCTCGGGGCTGCTCGTCGAGCTTCCACTACGGCGCCGACCTGGCGAACGGCTGCGGTGCCGCGATCTACGCCGCGAACTCCGGCACCGTGGACTACGCCGGATCGAACGGCAACTACGGCAACTACGTGCGCATCCAGCACGGCGGCGGCGTGAGCACGGGCTACGCGCACATCAAGAACGGCGGCATCATCGTGCGCCGCGGCCAGTGGGTCAACGCGGGACAGGTCATCGCGTACGCCGGAGACACCGGCCGCTCGTTCGGCTGCCACCTGCACTTCGAGGTGTACATCAACGGTGGGTACACGAACCCCGTCCGCTTCATGGAGGACCGCGGCGTCTACGTCTGACCCCGCGGAGGCGCGGCGATCCACCCGGTGGCGGGCCCTCTGCGCAGCCCGCCTGCCACTCGGATACGAAGGCGGAGCAGCGGCCGCGCTACTGAGGTTTATGGGTGCTAAAGCTCAGTAACGATCGCGTTACTGAGCTTTATGGATGCTAAACCTCAGTAACGCCCCCGCGTCAGCCCACGCTGACCGGGCGCGAGCCGAGCTGGAGCACGGTCGGCGCGCCGCAGCAGCCGCCTCCGGCTTCGGCGTCGAACCCGCCCGCACCGCCGCACACCCCGGTGGCGGGGAGCACGAGCTCATCGCGCGCGGCGGCCTCGTGGTCGCCCGCGAGGTGCGCGACCACGCTCCGGACCTGTTCGAAGCCGGTCAGTGCGAGGAACGTCGGCGCCCGGCCGTACGACTTGGCACCGACGACGAACAGGTCCTGTTCGGGCTGGGCGAGCTGTCGCGCACCGGCGGCGGGCACGGAGCCGCACGAGTGGATGTTGGGGTCGATGTCGGCGGCGATGCCGGCGACGGCGTCGAGGGTGGGGTCGAGGGCGATGCGCACCTCGCGCAGGAAGCTCGTGTCGGGCCGGAACCCGGTGAGCGCGAACACCTGGGCGACTCCGGCGATCTCGCGGCCGTCCTCCGCGTGCACCGAGAGCGTGTCGCCGCGGGAGGCGAGCGCGGCGACGCGGAACCCGGTGACGAGCTCGACCGTCCCGGCGTCGACCACCTCGCGCGCGCGGCGGCCGAGGGCGGCGCGCTCGGCGAGGTCGTCGGCGTCACCTCCGCCGAAGGTGTGCCCTGTGCTGCCGCGCCGCAGGAGCCAGGTGACGCGGGTGCCCGGCTCGCGGCGGGCCAGGTCGGCGAGGCGGAGCGCGGTGTGCGTCGCGGAGTGCCCGGCCCCCACGACCACGACGTGCCGCCCGGCGAACGCGGACACGTCGTCGGGGATCCGGTACGAGACCCGGTCGGCGGCTGCGGTCTCGCCCAGGGCGGGGAAGCCGTCGGCGCCCGCGGGGTTGGGAAGGCCCCAGGTGCCGCTCGCGTCGATGACCGCTCGGGCGACGATGCGGCCCTCCACGCCCTGGCGGTCTCGCGTGTGGACGAAGAACGGCTGCGCCGCCCGGCCGCTGTCCACGACCCGGTCTCGTCCCTGTCGGGCGATCCCGGTGACGGTGGTCGCATAGCGCACCCGCTCGCCCAGGCTCGCGGCGAGGGGTGCGAGGTAGCCCTCGACCCATTCGGCGCCGGTGGGGTACCCGCGGCTCGGCGCGACCCAGCCGGTGGGTTCGAGCAGGCGGCGCGCCGCCGCGTCGGTCAGCTCGGGCCACGCGGAGAACAGGCGCACGTGCCCCCATTCCGCCACGGCGGCCCCGGCGGCGTCGCCGCGTTCCACGACGATCGCGTCGAGACCGCGCTCGGTCAGGTGGGCGGCGGCGGCGAGGCCCTGCGGGCCGGCTCCGATGACGACGACGGGTAGTGCGGACATCCGATGCTCCTCGTATCGATGAATATCAATACGAGGAGCATCACGGATCTATCGAAGAATGTCAATACGTGAGAGACTGGACTGGTGAGTCTCCCCACCGTGATCGACCAGACCGCGTGCTGCGTGCCGCGGGTGACCTCCGCCCTCACGCCGCACGACGCCGAGCGGGCGGCGCGCGTGTTCAAGGCGATGGGCGATCCGACCCGGGTCCTGCTGCTGTCGCTCATCTCGGGCAGCCCGGAGGGGGAGGCGTGCATCTGCGACCTCACCCAGCCCGTCGGGCTGTCGCAGGCGACCGTGTCGCACCACATGAAGCTGCTCGCCGAGGCGGGACTGGTCACGCGTGAGCAGCGCGGGCGGTGGGCGTACTTCGCGGTGAACGACGAGGTGCTCCGCGCCGCCGCCGACGCGCTGCGCCCGGCCTGACGCTCCGCCCGCTCCACCAAGCCGTACGAGACGGGAGGGTCCCCGACGCGCGGTGGACCCTCCCGTGCGACCCCGCGGGATCAGCGCTTGAGGTTGGTCAGCTCCTGCAGCACCTCGTCGCTCGTGGTGATGATGCGTGCGTTCGCCTGGAAGCCGCGCTGGGCCACGATGAGGTTCGTGAACTCCTGCGACAGGTCGACGTTCGACATCTCCAGCGCGCCGCTGATGATGCCGCCCAGGCCCGCGGTCCCGGCCTGACCGAGCTCGGGCTGACCCGAGTTGCCGCTCGGACGGAACTGCGAGGAGCCGACCTTCTCGAGTCCGCCGGGGTTGACGAAGCCGGCGAGCGCGATGCGGGCGAGCACCTGGGTGTCGCCGTTGCTGAACGTGCCGACCAGGCTGCCGTCGTTGGTCAGCGCGTAGGAGGCGAGCGTGCCGGCCGGCTTGCCGTTCTGCTCCTTGAGGGCGAGATCGCTCACGTCGGCGAAGCCGGTCACGGCGGACAGGTCGACCGTGATGCCGCCCGACACGATGCTGCCCGCGCCGTTCTGCTTCCCGTCGGTGAAGGTGAGCGAGGTCGTGGCACCGGCACCGTCGGCCACGTCCCACCCGGTCGCGGTGCGGGTGAACGTGAGGCGCAGCGTGGTGGCGGCGCCGTCGGCGTCGTAGGTCTTGATGTCGCGGACGAGGGTCTCACCCACGGCGGCACCCGAGGGCAGGTTCCCGGTGGCGCGGGCGGTCGTGGTGGCCGCGGCGGGGCTCAGCGCCCCGACCGGGAGGGTGATGTCGCCGATGCCCTGGCCGGGAACGATCGCGCCGTTCTGCGCCGTCCAGCCCTGCACGAGCGCGCCGCCCGCGCCGACCAGGCGACCGGTCGCGTCGAACGTGAAGCCGCCGTTGCGGGTGTACAGGGTCTCGCCGCCCGACCGCACCACGAAGAAGCCGTCGCCCGAGATCATCAGGTCGGTGGGCACACCGGTCGGCTGCGGGGCACCGCCGGCGAAGTTGGTGCTGATGCCGGCGACCTGCACGCCGAGGCCCACCTGGGCGGGGTTCTGACCGCCCTGGGCCTGCTGCGGCAGCATCGAGTTGCGCAGCAGCTGCGACAGCGAGTCCTGGAACTGCACGGACGACGCCTTGAAGCCGGTCGTGTTGACGTTGGCGATGTTGTTGCCCGTCACGTCGAGCATGGTCTGGTGCGAGCGGAGGCCGGAGATTCCGGAGAAGAGCGAGCGGAGCATGGTGATGCCTTTCTGGGGAGAGGGGTCAGGCAGCGGAGCCGGGAGCGAGGGAGACGCCGGAGACGGCGTCGAGGGGGATGGAGACGTCGCCGATCATGACGAGCGGCACCGCCCCCTTGTAGGACACCGCGGTGACGATGCCCTTCTTGGTGGTGCCGTCGGCGTCGACGTACTGCGCCTCGCGCCCGATCAGCGCGGCGGCGGTCTGGCGCATGCTGAGCGCGAAGTTCTCGGTGGTGGTCGTCGACAGCGCGGTGAGCTGCTCCATCGAGGCCAGCTGCGTGGTCTGCGAGATCATCTCGTTGGTGTTCATGGGCGAGCTGGGGTCCTGATTGGTCAGCTGTGTCACGAGCAGCTTCAGGAACACCTCGGAGTCGAGGGTCTTCTTGCGCTCGGATGCGGGGGTGGTGCTGCCCGTCTGCACGCCGGACGCGGGCGTGCTGCCCGGGGGGATCGTGCCGGGGATGGAGTCGACCGTGGTCATGGGGTCCTCTCTGATCAGGCGTAGACGTCGATGCCGCCGTGCGGCGGGGCGGTCGGGACGGGCGGCGGTGGTGCGGGCGAGGTCGACGGCAGGGGCCGCGCGGCCGCGGGCTGCCGGTCGGTGCCCTGGCCCCCGGCGGCGCCCTGGCCTCCGGTGGTGCCCTGGCCTCCGGCGGAGGGGCCCTGCGGGGTGGACGAGCCGGGGCCGTCCGACGACGAGGCGAGACTCAGGGTGGCCTGGGGCGCGGCGACGGCGAGGTCGCGGCGGAGGTCGGCGAGGATCGCCCGCAGCGCCTCGCGGCCGAGCTCACCGGGCGCCTGCAGCTCGATGCGGATCGCGGCGCCGGAGATGTGGGCGCGCACGGTCACCGGTCCCAGGTTCTCGGGCGACACCGTGAGCGTGATCCGGTGGTCGCCGTCGGACGCGCGGGCGAGCGAGACCACGGGCGCCGACAGCTGCGGCAGGAGCGGGGTCCGTGCCGCGGCGGCGGGCGCGGCGGCGGGTGGAGCGGCGGCGGAGGCCGGGCTGCTCGGGGCGACCGCGGCCACGGGGGCTGCGCCCTCCGACACGGGGGACGGACCGGCGGCGGGGCTCGCGGTCGCGGCGGTGGCGGGTGCGGATGCGGGGGTCGTCGCGGCGTCGGTGGCGGCGTCGGGGGCGGAGCCGGTGTCGCCCGGCACGAGGCGCAGGGGCGGTGCGGTGTCGGTCGCCGCGGCGACGGGCGCGGGGGCGGACGACGTGGTGGAGGGCACGGGAGTCGCAGCTGCGGCGGGCGCGGGGGCGGCTGCTGCGGCCGCGGGGGAGGGCGCGGCGGCGGGCGCGTGCGCGGGGGAGGCAGCTGCGGGGGAAGCGGCTGCGGGGGAGGCGGTCGTGGCCCCCGCCGGGGAGTCCGCCCCGTCCGCCGCGGTTGCCCCGAGCGCGGAACCGACGGCACCCGGGAGCGGCGCGGGAGCAGTCGCCGGAGCGAGGGCTGCCGCCGCGGTCGCGGAGGGTGCGGGCGCCGCGCGGACGGGGAGGGCGTCGGCGTCGGCACGGAGTGCGCGTGGCGTGTCGCCGCCCGGGGCCATGCCACCGGAGACGGCGTCACCCGCGGGCGTCGCGACCTCGGGCACGCCGGGTGCCGCGGGCCCGGTGCCACCCGCGAGCGTGCCGTCGGCCGGGGCAGCGGGGGTCGCCGCAGCGGGGGGTGCGAGCGGCGCCGTGGTGGGGGCGGGGTCGAGGTCTCCGGCGCCGGCGTCGGTGGGGTCGGCCGGCGCGGGGCGCGGCTCGGTCGGGGCGGCCGTCCCGGGGGCGGACTCCGCGGACGGAACCGGGGTCTCGGCGGCATCCGCGGATGCCGTCGCGCTGCGACCGCGATCCTCGGCGGCGTTGCGGCGCTGGGCCGAGCGCTCGGCATCGCGCACCGCGTCGGCGAACGCCGCGGCCCCCGCCGACGGCGCGGCCGCCGGGCCGCCGGAGGGGCGGGGTGCGCGCACGCCGAGCGCGCCGAGGAGGTCGATCGGGGTCACCGGGGGTCCTCCGTCCGCGTGCGCGTGCCGATCTCGTCGAGCTCCGCCTGCTCTGCGTGCAGGTCGGTGGCACGGAGCTCGGCCGCGTGGGCGTCGGCCAGGCGCTCCAGGCCGCGCAGCGTGCGGCGGGCGTCCGCGTGCTCCGCGCGCGCCTCGGCGACGGTCTCGTGCTGCAGTTCCGACAGCGTGCGCAGGTCGGCGAGCAGCGCGCGGCCGGCCACCCGGGCGGCGGCGAGCGCGGCGAGCGAGCGCACGTCGACGGCCTCGGTGTCGGCGCCGGACAGGTGCGCGCGCAGGGCCCGGTCGCGCGCCTCGGTGTGCTGCGCGTCGATCACGGCCCGCGACAGCCGCTGCGCCGCGGCACGCTCCTGGATCTCCCGCACGCGCAGGAGACCGGCCAGCGAGAACGAACGACTCATGCGACCCCCTCGAAGGCGCCGACCAGGGCGTCCAGCCGGCGCCACGACTCCTCGATGTCGCAGGTCTCGTCGAGCGACTGCGTGAGGAAGGCGGAGATCTCCCGCTCGTGCGCGATGGCGGCGTCGATCCGCGGATCCGCTCCCGCGTGATACGCGCCGATGTCGATCAGGTCGGTGGCGCGACGGCGCGCGGCGAGCACGGCCCGCAGTGTCGCGGCGTGCGCCCGGCGCTCGGCCCCGGTGATCTTGCCCGCGACGCGCGACACCGAGCCGAGCACGTCGATCGCGGGGTGGTGGCCGGACAGCGCCAGGGCACGGTCGAGCACCACGTGGCCGTCGAGGATCGAGCGCACGGCATCGGCGATCGGCTCGTTGTGGTCGTCGCCGTCGACGAGCACGGTGTAGATGCCGGTGATCGACCCGGTGCGGTCGGTGCCGGCGCGCTCCAGCAGCCCGGCGAGGATCGAGAACGTCGACGGCGGGTAGCCGCGCGTGGCCGGGGGCTCGCCCGCCGACAGCCCGATCTCGCGCTGGGCCATCGCCACGCGCGTGAGCGAGTCCATCATGAGGATCGCGTGGGCGCCGTCGTCCCGGAAGGCCTCGGCGATGCGCGTGGCCGTGAACGCCGCGCGGATGCGGGCCATGGCCGGCTGGTCCGAGGTCGACACCACCACGACCGAGCGGGCGAGGCCGGCTGGTCCGAGGTCGTCCTCGATGAACTCGCGCACCTCGCGTCCGCGTTCGCCGACCAGCGCGATCACGGTGACCTCGGCCTCCGTGCCGCGCGCGATCATCGACAGCAGCGACGACTTGCCCACCCCGGAGCCCGCGAACAGGCCGACGCGTTGACCGCGGCCGACGCTCACGAGCGTGTCAAGGGCGCGCACGCCCAGGGGGAGCGGGGCGGTGATGCGGTCGCGCTCCAGGAGGGAGGGCATGGCGTGGTCGAGGCTCACGGTGGGGGCGCCGAGCGGGCCCTTGCCGTCGATCGGGCGGCCGAGCCCGTCGAGGATCCGCCCGAGGAGCGCTCGTCCGGTGGGCACCCGCACCGGACCGCCGCTGCCGCGGACGGGCGCGCCGACGGTGAGCCCGGCGACCGGGGCGAGCGGCATGCACCGCAGCCCGTCCTCACCCGTGGCCACGACCTCGGCGTCGATGCCGTCGAGCGTCACGACGTCACCCACCGCGCCGTCGAGTCCGCGCACGTGCACGCTGAGCCCGCGCACTCGGGTGACCTCGCCGATGCGCTCGGGTCGTACGGCGTCGCGCACCGCGCCCCAGGCCGTCATGTCGCGCTCCCGTCGAGCGCGCGGCGGGCACGGTCGAGCGCGGCGGAGACCCGGGCGTCGACCACCCCGTGCTCCGGCACCGCGACGGCGTCTCCGCGGTCGAGCGTGGCGTCGGCCACGAGGGTGAAGCCGTGGCCGGACGCGTCGGGGTCGCGCTCCAGCACGCGCAGGTCGTCGGGGTGCACCCGGACGGTGCGGGCGGCTGCGGCCTCCGGGGCGGCGAGCACGCGGCGCAGTGCGGCGGCGGCGGAGGCCCCCGGTTCGCTCAGCTCGGCGGCGAGGATCAGCTCGGCCAGCTCGATCGCATGACGCAGCACCTGCTCGTGCGCGACCGCGGCGAGCTCCTGCTCGCGCGCTGCGATCGATGCGGTGGCCGCGTGGAGGGCGGCGACCGCGGCGGCGGTCTCGTGCGCCCTGGCGGCCTCACGCTGCGCCCGCTGCTCCTCGGCCGCCCTGGCCTCGGTCTCCGCCTGGGCGGCACCCGCGCGGTACCCCTCGGCGTGGCCCTCCGCGTAGCCGCGACGGCGTGCACGCTCCTGCTCGGCGCGGTGGTCGGGGCCGCCGAGCCGCGGGAAGGCCGCGGGGGCGAAGGCGTCAGTAGACATATTCGTCCTCGTCGGCGCGCTGCACCGTGATGTCGCCCGCCGCCTCCAGGGCTCGGATCGTGCGGACGATCTCGGCGCGTGCCTCCTCGACCTGCGACATGCGGACGGGCCCGAGCGTGCGGGCCTCCTCGTCGAGGTTCTCCCTGTTGCGCTCGGAGACGTTGCGGCGGATGAGGTCGACGATGGGCTGCGGGGCTCCCTTGAGGGCCAGCGCGAGCGAGCGGATGTCCATGCCGCGCAGCACGCGCTGCGTGTCCCGGTCGTCGAGCTTGACGATGTCGACGAACGTGAACATGCGCGAGCGGATGTCCTCCGCGAGGGCGCTGTCGCGGTCTTCGATGCTCGCCAGCAGCGCCTTCTCGATCGTCGCCCCGGAGCGGCCGATGATCTCCACGAGCGGCTCGACACCGCCCAGCACCTCCGGGGCGTCGCGCGACGCGAAGCTGCCGGTGCGCGACTTGAGGGCGTCGGCGACGATCGCGATGGCCTCCTGCGACGCGGTACCCATGGTCGCGATGGCCTGGGCGACGTCGGTGCGGGCGGGGTCGGGGAACGCGGCGAGCACCGCGGCGGCCTGATCCGCGGAGAGGTGGGCGAGCACGAGCGCGACGGTCTGCGGCAGCTCGCCGTCCAGCAGGGTGGCCAGTTGCGCGGGGTCGGCCGAGGCGAGGAACTCGAACGAGGCGCTCATCGAGGTCGAGCCGACGCGGCCCAGCACGGCCGCCGCCCGTTCGGCGCCGAACGACGCCTCCAGCAGTCCGGCCGCGATGTCGCGTCCGCCGCGTGCGGGCGGCAGGTGCCCGGCGGCGATGCGGTGGAACTGTCCGAGTGCCTGCGCCGTCGTGGCGGCGTCGAGGTCCTGCAGCCCGATGATCTCCGCGGCCACCGCCTCCGCCTCGGCCTCGGACAGGTGCTTCATCACCTCCACCGCCTGGGCGCGGTCGAGGTTCATGAGCACGACCGCGGCGGTCTGCCGGTCGGTCAGCCCGGTCACGCGTGCGACCGATCGTCGATGAGGGTGCGCAGCAGCTCGGCCGTGCGCTGCGGGTCCTGCCGGGTGAGGGCGCCGATCTCGGCGCGGCGGCGCTCGAGGCTGACCTGGGCGGGCTCCGGGTCGGGCTCGGGCTCCGGGTCGAGGTCGGGCGCCGGCTCCAGGAACGCCAGCGGGGTGGTGGGGGCCTCCAGCACGGCGGTGGGCGCGTCGGCGGACAGCGCCGACAGGGCGGGCGGCCGGTCGCCGAACAGCTGGTCGAACTCCTCCACGCGCCCGGCCCGACGGCGGGCGCGGATGATGAACGCGGCGATCGCGGCGATCAGGGGGATCGCGATGGCCGCGGCGATGATGACGGTGTTGAGCAGGGCGGCCTGTCGTTCCGCATTCTCGGCGTCCTTCGCGGCCTGCAGCGCCGCCTGCGCGGACTCGGCGTCGGTCTTGCTGAACGCGACCAGCTCGACGGTGAGGTCGTCACCGCGGGCGCGGTCGATGCCGGCGGCCGTGGACACCAGGTCGCTGAGCTGTGCGGAGCTGAGGTCGCCGCCCGCCCCGGCGTCGACGGCGACCGACACCGACTGCCGCAGCAGCGTGCCGGCCGGGGTCGAGGTGCTCTCGGTGGCCTTGTTGACCGCGTTGGTGCGGCTCTGCTCGGTCGCCGACGACGTGCCGCCGTTCTCGCTGGGCACGGCGATGTTGTCGGGGCCGAGCACGCCGGCCTCCGAGCTCGCGCCGTTCTGCGTCTGGCTGCGGGTCTCCTCGGTCAGCGGCGGGGCGCCCTCGGCCGGGGTGTAGGTCTCCTCGATGCGCTCGTTCACCGACCGGTCGATCTCGGCGACCACCGTGACGGTCGCGTTGCCGGGGCCGACCACCGTGTCGAGCATCTGCTGCACGCTCGCCGTGACGCGTGCCTCGTAGTCGCCCGCCTGCTGGTCGAGGCCGCCCGTCGAGCCGACGCCGACGGCCGACAGCGTGCGCCCGGTCTGGTCGACCACGGCGACGTTCTCCGGCTTCATGCCGCTGACCGCCGCGGAGGTGAGGTGCACGATCGCCTCGACCTGCTTCTGGTCGAGGGTGCTGTTGCCCGCGGTCTCCACGAACACGGAGGCGGTCGCGTCGACGGTCTCCGACACGAACACGCTCTCCTCGGGGATCGCGAGCTGCACGGAGGCGGCGGAGACCCCGTCGATCGCGGAGATCGTGGCGGCGAGCTCGCCCTCGATGGCGCGCTTGTACGTCACCGACTG
The DNA here is from genome assembly GCF_023091155.1 of Microbacterium sufflavum. Lineage (NCBI taxonomy): Bacteria > Bacillati > Actinomycetota > Actinomycetes > Micrococcales > Microbacteriaceae > Microbacterium > Microbacterium sufflavum. The sequence continues at coordinate 1,952,392 of NZ_JAHWXK010000001.1, forward strand.
CTGGAACTCGGAGGTGGTGACGCCCATGTCGTCGAGCAGTGAGTAGCCGGCGCTGTTGGCGCTGGGCAGTCCGGCGGATGCGGCGGCGAGGCGCTGGTCGTACACGTCCTTCTCCGGCACGAGGACGGTGGCGCCGCCGTCGGCGAGCTCGTACGGCACCGACGCGGAGCGGAGCTGCTCGACCACGGCGTTGGCGTCGGTCGCGCTCAGCCCGGAGAACAGCGGGGTGTAGGTGGGGCGGGTGAGCCAGCTCGACAGGGCGATGATGCCGAGGGCGAGCACGGCGACACCGATGATGGCGATGGTGCGCTGGGCGAGCGAGAACCCCGCGATGACACGGCGGATGCGCTGGAACGCACCGGCGACGGCCGGGGGCATCAGGCCTGCATCCGCATGATCTCGTTGAACGCGTCGACGCCCTTGTTGCGCACGGCGGCGACGAGCTCGAGCGTCACGGCCGCGCGCGACGACGCGATCATGGCCGCGTGGATGTCGTCGAGGTCGCCCGTGACCGCGGTGACCTTGAGCGCGTCGGAGTCGGACTGCAGCGAGCGCAGCTCGTCGATCGCGCCCGTGACGCTGTTCGCGAAGGCGGAGCCGTCGGTCGTCTTCGCCCCGGTGACGGGGGAGGTGGTGAGACCGAGGGACGAGGCGACGGCCTCGATTCCGGAGACCGCGCTCATGCGTTGCGTCCGATCTGCAGGGCCGACTCGTAGGTCGTGCGGGCTCGGTCGACGATCGCCGCGCTGGCCTGGTAGCCGCGCTGCGCGAGGATGAGCTGGCTCATCTGGTCGCCGAGGTCGATGTCGGGGTAGCGCACGTAGCCGTTCGCGTCGGCGAGGGGGTGGTCGGGCTGGTGCACGAGGCGGCCCTCGGCGCTGCCCTGCACGGTGCCGGCGACGTAGACGCCCGGCGACTGGGCGCTGGTCTGCGCGAGCACGTAGCGCGCACGGAACGCGGCGCCGTCGGTCGAGCGCACCGTGTTGATGTTGGAGATGTTGTCGCTGATGGCGTCGAGCCACTTGCGGTGCACGGTCAGCCCGGTGCCGGCGATGCCGATCGCGTCGAAGGTCATGAGGTCCTCATCGCGGTGCGCATGGAGGAGAACGAGCCGTTCACGGCCTGCGTCGCGAACTGGTAGCGCAGCATGGTGTCGATGCTGGAGAGGGTCTCGGTGTCGAGGTTGACGTTGTTCCCGTTGAGCCTGGTCGGCTCCAGCGAGGTGCCGACCGTCGCCGACACGCGTCCGTCGCCGCGGGCGATCGAGTCCGCGAGGGCCTCCTCGAACCGCACGCGCTTGGCGTGGTAGTCGGGGGTGTTGATGTTGGCGATGTTGTCGGCGATGGCCCGCTGGCGCAGCGAGAGCCCATCGAGCGCACTCGTGAGTGCGGTGATGGTGACAGAGTCGAACACGAACCGGCTCCCCGTGTGTGGTGGAAATGGCCGATCCCTGGCCGAGTCTTGCGAGCCATCCGTGCTCACGGTGCACTGTCGGCAGGCAGGCCGGGTGCGTTAGGCGGCCGTCAGCCGTCCACGTCGAGGTAGGCCGGTGCGTCGGGTTCGCGCGGTGCCGGTACGCGCCCCACGGCGCCGAGGTGCTGGCGGACGCCGTCGATCTCGTGGCGTACGCGGTCCATGGCCGCGCGCTGGCGGTCGATCACGCGGCGGGCGCGGTCGGCGAGGTGCGCGGGCAGCGGCGCGGGCGGCGGCGTCCAGGGCGGCAGCTCGTGCGTCTCGACGGCTCCGTCGGGTGCGGCGAGGATGCGCTCGGCCTCCTGCTCCAGCCGGTCCAGCAGCTCCTCCCAGGCGTCGGCGCTCACGCGCGGCTCTCCGCGAGCGACCGGGACGCCTCGTGCCAGGCGTCGCGCAGCGGGGCGACGATGCCGTGGCAGGCCCTGGTGCGTTCGGGGTCGCGGCCGATGTTCGCGCCGATGAGCGTCTGACTGAGGAAGACGTAGAGCGAGCGGAGGCCGGCGCTGCCGTTCCACTCGTCGGTGAGCGACGACGACAGTTCGGCGACGATGGCCTGCGCGTGCTGCAGCTGCGCGTTCGCCTCGGCCCAGTCGCCCGCGCGCTGGGCGGTCTCGCCGCGTTCGATGTCGAGCAGCAGGCGGTCGTAGAGCATGGTGACCAGTCGCTCCGGCGGCGCGGAGAGGATGGCGTCCTCGCGGTAGCGCTGCTGGGCGCGCAGGGCGGCGTTCATGCTCACGAGTCCGATCCGGAGCGGCTGCTCGGCAGCGAGTTGATCTGCGACGCCAGGTACGACGATTGCGACTGCATCTGCGACAGCATCACCTCGAGCCGGGCGTAGGTGCGCTCGAGGGTGGCCTTGCGCTGCGCGAGGCGCACGTCCCAGCGCTCCATCTGCTCGCCGAGGCTCTTGACCTCGCTCTCCTGCCCGGTGATGCGGGTGGTGAGCAGTCCGTCGTACTTGTCGGAGAACGACGTCGCGGTCTCCTCGATGCGCGCGGCGACCGCGGAGAAGAGCGCGCCGACCGCATCCGGGTCCTTCGCGAGCTCCTCGGCGAACTTGTCCTCGTCGAACGTGAGCTTGCCGTACATGTCGGTCGAGATGCCGATGGTGGAGGGCGAGACGCCGTCGACCGGGTGCTGCACGGCGTCGGCGAGCGCGGTGCGCATGCCGCGGATGGTGCTGTCGCCGGTGAACACGCCGAGGGTCGTCTTGCCGCCCTGACCGGTGGGGACGGTCGCCTTCGAGCCGTTGTCGATACGGGTGAAGATGTCGGTCACGAGGGCGATGAACTCGCCGGAGGCCTTGGTGCGGGCGGCCGTGTCGACGGCGACGGTCACGGTGACCGGGGTGGTGGAGGGGGTGGAGACGGTGACGTCGACGCCCTCGAACAGGTCGGTGAAGGTGTTGCTGGTCGAGGTGAGCACCTGCTCGGCGCCGGTTCCTGCCCACAGGCGCACCTGCGCGTCGGTGCCGGTGGCGATCACGGCCGCGCCGGTCTCGGTGGCGACGTCGGTCGCGGTTCCGTTCTGCACGGCGGCGATATCGCCGCGGTACACGCGGAAGCGCCCGGCCTCACCGGAGTCCTCGGCGCGCAGCTGCAGGCGGTGCAGCGGGTTGCCGTCGGCGTCGCGCCCGGCGGGCACGGCGGTGGCCACGATCCCCGTGTCGGCGTCGTTGATCGCCTGCGCGATGTCCTGGATCGACGCGGAGTCGGCCTGCACCTGCACGCGCTCGCCCGCGGCGTTCTCCAGGGTGAGCACGGGCGGGTCGACGGGCCAGCCGCGCGAGGCGGCGGTGACGACGGTGTGGGTCTGGGCGACGCGGTCGACGACGATGTCGGTGGTGAGCGGGACGGCTCCGGCCCGCAGCGCGACCTTCACGGTGTCGGACGACGACGTGCCGGTGAAGCGGTCGAGACCACCGGGGGCTGCGGCCTTCTCGGCGGCGGTCGCGAGGTTCTGCACGGCGGTGTTGAGGGTGCGCAGCTGCGTCATGACGGCGTTCTTGTCGTCGATCTTCGCCTTGAGCAGCGTGCGCGGGATCGCGTGCACGTCCATCAGCGCCTTGATGATGTCGGTGGTCTTCAGGCCGGACACGAGGCCGTCGAGCGAGAGCGACATGCGCGATCCCTTCCGTGTGGGGGAGGGTCCGGGTGACGGACGGCGCCGTCACCCGGACCCCCGGTGCGATTCAGTGCTGCGGTGCGGATCAGCGCAGCAGCTGGAGCACGCCCTGGTTGGCCTGGTTGGCCTGCGCGAGCATCGCCGTTCCCGCCTGCGACAGGATGTTCGCCGACGTGAACTTGACCATCTCGGACGCCATGTCGGTGTCGCGGATGCGGCTCTCGGCGGCGGCGAGGTTCTCGGCCGACACGTTGAGGCTGTTGATGGTCGACTCGAAGCGGTTCTGCAGCGCACCGTAGCCGGCACGTGCGGTCGAGACCGCCTGGATCTGCGTGTCGATGCCCGCCAGAGCAGCGCCGTACGATGCCGCGTCCGTCATGCCCGTCGCGAGCGTCTTGATGTCGGCACCGAGCGTGGCGAAGTTGGTCAGGTTCACCGAGATCTGGTCCTCGGCGGCGACCGCTCCCGCGCCCACCTGGAACGTCAGCGTCGTGCCGCCCGAGAGCAGCTTGATGCCGTTGAAGTTGGTGCTCGCCGCGATCCGGGTGAGCTCGTCGCCCAGGGCGGAGATCTCGGTCTGGATGGCGTTGCGCGACTTCGCGTTGTTCGAGTCGTTCGCGCCCTGGTTGGTCAGGTCGCGAACGCGCTGCAGGATGGAGTGCACTTCGGTCAGGGCGCCTTCTGCGGTCTGGATGACCGAGATGCCGTCCTGGGCGTTGCGGGCCGCGACGTTCAGGCCGTTGACCTGCGAGCGCAGGCCCTCGGAGATCGCGAGGCCGGCGGCGTCGTCCGCTGCGCGGTTGATGCGGAAACCGCTCGAGAGCTTCTCGAGCGACTTCGACACGTCGTTCTGCGTGTTGGACAGGTTGCGGTAGGCGTTGAGCGCCGACACGTTGGTGTTGATCTGCATACCCATGAGGGTTTCCTCCGTGATGTGTTGTACGGGGGACCGTCCGTGGTCTCCCGCTCACACCTATCGGCGGAGGAGGCGCGCGCGTTAGGGATGCGGCGTGGTCAGGCGGGGGCCGCGGTGCGGAACACATCGCCGATGCGGGCGCCGGCGGCCTCGGCGATCCGGCCGAAGTAGGCGTCGCGGGCGGCGGGGGAGATGCGGGTGGAGGCGACGGGTTCCACCGTGCCCTCGGCGAAGTAGCGGTCGAGCGCGTCGCGCAGCAGCCGCACGGCCTCCGATCGCTGCTGCGAGACGGCGGAGTGGGTCACCCCCAGCTCTTCGGCGATCTCCTTCACGGGCCGTTCCTCGATGTACACGGCCAGCACGATGCGGCGCATGCGCTCGGGAAGGGCGGCGATCGCGTGCTCCAGCACCTCGCGGCGCTCCCCGACCAGGGCGGACTCCTCCGGCAGGGGCACGTCGGCGACGAGGTCGCGGGCGGCCGGGTCGTCGATGGTGGAGACGGTGCGCGCGGCGTCGGCGAGTGCTTCCGACACGGCCTCCCTGGGCGAGCCCATGGCCGTCGCGACCTCGGTCACGGTGGCCGTGCGGCCGAGGGCGGCAGTGAGGGTGTCGCGCACGGCGACGGTCTCCTTGATGCGCTTGCGGATGCCGCGGGACGCCCAGTCCATGGAGCGCATCTCGTCGGCGAACGCACCGAGGATGCGGCGCCGGGCGTAGGCGCCGAAGGGGACGCCGAGCGCGGGGTCGTAGGCGTCGGCGGCGGTCACGAGGGCGAGCGCGCCGACGGCGGCGAGCTCTTCGCGGGGGATGTGGGTTGCCCGAGCATGGGTGTCCGCAGCGAGATAGCCGACCAGGGGAAGGTTGGCCTCGACGAGGCGGTTGCGCTCAGCGCGCGACGACATGGGGGATGATCCACCTCTCTGGATGCACTCCGGAAGCTCCATGGCGAGGGGTAGATGCGCATATCACATAATTCGCGATATGTACATGGGGAGAACTAACCACCGCCGTTCCACATAGTAACCTTATGGGCGCGGCGGCCGATAGGGATTAATGAACCGTTAACAGGCGGGTCGATCGCACCGGCGTTGGGGCGGGGGATCGCTGGGGAACAAGGGGATCATGGGAGCCAACGAACTATCGATGCAGCTCTGGCGCGAGCGCGAGCTGCTCGAGATGCTGCTTTTCAAGCTCGACGAGCAGCAACTGCTGCTCGCGGCCGGCCGATCGCACTGGATACAGTTTGCGGCACGCGAGATCGATCAGGTACTCGATCGTCTGCGCAGCGCAGGACTGGCCAGGGCCGTCGAGGTCGCCGGAGTCGCGCAGGAGTGGGGTGCCTCGGACGAGGCGACCATCACGGAGCTCATCGAGCACGCGCCGGAGGGGGCGTGGGCCGACGTGCTCACCGACCACCTGCGCGCGCTCGTGCGGCTGACGGCGGAGGTCGAGCAGATGCGCGACTCCACCGCCGAGCAGCTCAGCGGCGTGCTCCGCGCGACACAGGAGACCATCGCCGCGCTCGGCGTCGAGAGCGGCGAGTACACCACCCGTGGAGACCGCGCCCGCGAGGACTCCGCCCGCATCATCGACACAGAGATGTGACCGAGAGGGGACCATGTCGACCTTCAGTGGACTGAACACCGCCGCGAGCGGACTCGCCGCGGCACGCCGCGGCATGGACGTCGTCGGACAGAACATCGCCAACCAGAAGACCGAGGGGTACACGCGGCAGCGGGTCGAGACCTCGTCGATCGCCGCCGTCGCCCAGACGGGCCGCTTCAGCATGGGGGCGCTCCCCGGCCACGGCGTGTCGATCGACGGCGTCGCCCGGCTCGGTGACGCCCTGCTCGACGCGCGGGTGCGCGACACCCTCGGCACCTCGGGCTACTGGTCGGCGCGCGCCCTCGCCGCGACCACGGCCGAGGCTGCTCTGGGCGAGCCGACCGACAAGGGCCTCGCCAACCGCCTCACCTCCTTCTGGGCGGGGTGGCAGGAGCTCGCGAACACGCCCGACTCCGGCGCCGCCGCGGCGAGCGTCCTGGAGTCCGCGAAGGAGCTCGCCGCGCACGTGGCCGGCGGCTACCGCACGGTGGCAGCGCAGTGGACGGCCGCACGCGAGTCGGCGGGTCGCGCGGTCGATCAGGTGAATGCGGCCGCCGAGCAGATCGCCGTGCTCAACACCGAGATCCGCGACGCGCTCGCCGCCGGGCGTTCGGCGAACGAGCTGATGGATCGCCGGACCGTGCTCGCGGAGGATGTCGCCCGCCTCACGGGCGGCACCGGGACCCTGGAGAGCGACGGCACGCTCACGCTGCGCCTCGGCGGCAACGCCCTGGTCTCCGGCGGCGACGCCCGGCGTCTCGCCCTCACCGGGCCGACCGCGATCGAGGCGGGGCAGCGCGTCGGAGTGATCTGGGAGTCGGCACCCGACCTTCCGGTCTCGGTCGACGGCGGCGAGCTGGGCGGCACGCTGTCGGTGCTGGCGCCGGCCGCCGACGGGGGCATGCTCGCGCAGCTCGCCTCGACCTACGACCGTGTGGCGACCGCGCTGGCCGAGTCGCTCAACGCGCAGCATCGGGCCGGTGTCACGGCCTCCGGTCAGCCGGGCGGCGACTTCTTCACCCTCCCGGCAACGGGTTCCGCGGCCCTCGGGCTGCGCGTGGCCGTGACGAGCGCCGACCAGCTGGCCCTGGCGGCTCCGGGCGCGGGGGCGAAGGATGCGAGCAACGCCGATCTCATCTCGCAGATCGGACGGCGCGCCACCTCGCCCGATGCGCTGTGGACCGACCAGGTCACCCGCTTCGGCGTCTCGACCGCGGCCGACGTGCAGCGCGCGAAGGTGTCGGAGTCGGCGGCGGCGGGGGCCATCGGCGCCCAGCAGTCCGTCGCGGCCGTCGACGGCGACGAGGAGACGATCAGCCTCCTCACCTACCAGACCGCGTATCAGGCGGCCGCCCGCGTGCTCACCGCCGTGGACGAGGCCCTCGACGTCCTGATCAACCGCACGGGCGTCGTCGGACGCTGATCGGAGGAGCACCGTGATCTCTCGCGTGACGCAGTCCACCATGACCCAGACGGCCATGCGCCAGTTGCAGGCCAACCTGTCCGAGCTCGCGCGGCTGCAGGACCAGGCGACCTCGCAGAAGGCGTTCGCGGCGCCGTCGGACGACCCGACCGCCGCGGCCGCGACCCTGGCGCTGCACGCCGAGCAGCGCCGCACCGAGCAGTACGCCCGCAACATCGACGACGGGCTGGCGTGGGTGACCGCGGCCGACAGCGCCATCACCGCCAGCACCTCGCTGCTGTCCCGCGTGCGCGACCTCACGGCGCAGGGCGCCAACGACGGCGCGCTCGACGCGACCGCCAAAGAGGCCCTGGCGGTGGAGCTGGAGGGCATCAGGGGCGAGCTGCTCGCGCAGGCGAACACCCGTCTGCTCGGCCGCTCCGTGTTCGCCGGCACGTCGGACACCGCGGCCTTCGCGGCCGACTACTCGTACAGCGGCGTCGCGGGCTCCGAGGTCACGCGCCGCGTGTCCGACGCCGCCTCGGTCCGCGTCGACACCGACGGCGCGGCCGTGTTCGGCACGGGGGACGACTCCGTGTTCGCGCTGGTCGACCGCATCGTGGCGGATCTCCGCTCCGGCACCAACGTCGGGCCGCGGCTCGGCGAGATCGACGACCGCCGCACCGCGATGCTCGGGGTGCAGGGCTCGGTCGGCACCCGTCAGTCCCAGATCGAACGCGCCAAGGAGGCGGCCGTGCAGAATTCCGTGTCCCTCGAGTCCCGCCGCGCGGCGGTCGAGGACGTCGACTCCGTGGAGGTCCTCATCCGCCTCCAAGCCCAGGAGCTCGTCTACCGGTCGGCGCTCGCGGTGAACGCCCGCGTGCTGCAGCCCTCGCTGATGGACTTCCTGCGATGACCGCGGCGCTCACCTTCACCGCCCCGCCTCCCGGGCTCGCCCCGCACGTCGACTTCTCGCTCGCGCCGATCGACGGCGCCGACGGGCTGTTCGCGCTGCGCGCCGTGGCCGACGAGGCGCTGCGGCTGTACCTGGTCGACCCGAGCACCGTGCTCGGGGAGTATGCGCCGACGCTGAGCGACGCCCAGGTGGACGACCTGGCACTGCGCTCGCCCGACGATGCCCTGGTGCTCGTGGTCGCGCACCCCTCGGCGGATGGCGTGAGCGTGAACCTCCTGGCGCCCGTGGTCGTGAACCGGACGACGGGCGCGGCCGCCCAGGTCATCCTGGAGGATCAGGACTACCCGGTCAGGGCGCCCCTGGGCTGAGCGGGCGGGCCCTCCTGCACGGCGCCGGAGGGCCCGTGACGACTACCCTGGAGGGGTGATCCTCGCCGTCGACACGTCCCTTGGCACCGCCGTCGCTCTCATCGACCCCGACGGGACGCCGCGGGCCGAGGCGGGCACCGCCGATCCGCTCGGTCATGCGGAGGTGATCGGCGATCTGCTCGCCGGGGTGCTCCGCGACGGAGGCTCCGACGGCATCACCCACGTCGTGTCCGGCATGGGTCCTGGACCGTTCACCGGGCTGCGCATCGGGATCGCCGCCGCCCGCGCGTTCGCCCTCGGCCGCGGCCTGCCCGTGCTGCCGGTCCCGAGCCACACCGCGGCGGCGCTCACGGCCCTGCCGACGCAGTCCGGCCCGTTCGCGATCGTCACCGACGCACGCCGCCGCGAGGTCGCGGTCACGGTGTTCGACGGGCTCGACGACGACGGACTGCCGGTGGTCGTGGCCGACACGGTGCTGGTGCGGGCCGTCGATGCGGACACCCACCTCGACGGCATCCCGCGCGTCGACACGACCGTGCTCTCCGCGGTCGACCTGGCCAGGGCGGGCGCGCGGGCGCTGGCCGCGGGCCGCACGCTCGCCGACGCCGAGCCGCTGTACCTCCGTCACCCCGACGTGACGCTGCCCGGAGCGCCGAAGAAGGTGGGTTCGTGACGCTGCGGGAGGCGGTGCCGGGCGACCTCGACGCGATCATGGCGATCGAGGAGCGGTCGTTTCCCACCGACGCCTGGAGCCGCGAGACCATGGCGAGCGAGCTGTCGAGTCCGCACGGCCGCTATCTGGTCGACGAGGTCGACGGCGAGATCGTGGGGTACGGCGGGGTCAGGGCTCTGCAGGGCGGCGCCGACGCCGACATCCAGACCATCGCCCTGCTCGCGGAGCACCGGGGTCGGGGCCGGGGGCGTGCGCTGCTGCACGCTCTGCTCCGGGCGGCGGCCGCCCGGGGAGCCAGGGAGATGTTCCTCGAGGTGCGGGCCGACAACCCGCCGGCGGAGGGGCTGTACCGGGCCGAGGGCTTCGAGGAGATCGGCAGACGCCCCCGCTACTATCAGCCCGACGACGTCGACGCGATCGTGATGCGTCTGGACCTGCGCCGCCACCCCGCGGTCGCCGATACGCCGGAGGAGGCGAACGCATGAGCGAGCCCCTGGTGCTCGGCATCGAGACGAGCTGCGACGAGACCGGTATCGGGATCGTGCGCGGCCGCACGCTGCTGTCCAACACGATCGCGTCGAGCATGGATGAGCACGCCCGTTACGGCGGCGTCGTGCCGGAGGTCGCGGCTCGTGCGCACCTGGAGGCGCTGCAGCCGGCGATCGACGCCGCGCTCGCCGAGGCCGGGGTGCGCCTGGACCAGCTCGACGCGGTCGCCGTCACGAGCGGTCCGGGACTGGCGGGCGCGCTCATGGTGGGTGTCGGCGCGGCGAAGGGGCTCGCGGTGTCGCTCGACAAGCCGCTGTACGCCGTCAACCACCTGGTCGGTCACATCGCCGCCGACATCCTGACGCCGGAGTCGGAGCCGCTCGAGTACCCGACGATCGCGCTGCTGGTGTCGGGCGGGCACACGTCGCTGCTGCACGTGCGCGACCTCACGACCGATGTCGAGCTGCTGGGCGAGACGGTCGACGATGCGGCGGGCGAGGCGTTCGACAAGGTCGCGCGGCTGCTGTCGCTGCCGTACCCCGGAGGCCCCGAGATCGACAGGGCCGCGGTGGGCGGGGATCCCGAGGCGATCCGGTTCCCGCGCGGGCTGTCCCGGGCGTCCGACCTCGCGAAGCACCGGTACGACTTCTCGTTCTCCGGGCTCAAGACCGCCGTCGCGCGGTGGGTGGAGCGGTTCGAGGCGGAGGCCGCGGCGGCGGGCGACGAGGCCCCGGCGCTGCCCATCGCCGATGTCGCCGCGAGCTTCCGCGAGGCTGTGGTCGATGTGCTCGTCACGAAGGCGCTGGCCGCCTGCGCCGACCTGGGAGTCCCGCGGCTCCTGCTCGGCGGCGGCGTGATCGCGAACCGGCGGCTGCGCGAGGTCGCCCTGGCGCGAGCCGCGGAGGCGGGCGTCACGGTCCGCATCCCGCCGCTGTCGCTGTGCACCGACAACGGCGCGATGATCGCGGCGCTCGCCGCCGAGCTGATCTCGTCTGGTCGTCCGCCGTCGACCCTCGCGTTCGGCGCCGACTCGACCCTGCCGGTGACCGAGATCCAGGTCGCGGAGGCGGTGGCGGTATGAGCGACGTGCCGCGACCGGCGGGAGACGCGACCCCGACGCCCCCTGCGCGACTCGAGCGGGCGAGCGAACAGGTGGACCGTTCGGCGGCGACGGCGCGGATCCCCGGCGCGCGGCGCGACGGATACAGCAAGCTGCCCACGGGTCCGGTCGGCATCGAGCCCGTGGTGGTGAGTGGCCCGGACATCGACCGTCACGAGGATGCGGAGTGGGAGCCGTCGGTCACCGAGCCGGCGCCCGTCGACGACACGCGGCTCGCGCCCTGGGCCCTGCTGGCGGCGATCGTGGCGCTGGGCGCGTCGTTCTTCGTCGGCTGGGGGATCCCGGTCGCGGTGGTCGCGGTGATCGCGGCGATCATGTCGCTGCGGTGTCCGATGGAGAACCGCGCGATCGCGCGCTGGGCGCTCGCTCTCGGCCTGTGCGCGACCGTGTACAGCCTGGCCTGGCTGGTGTGGGCCGGTATGCAGTTCGAGAGGCTCGGCTAGCGATGCCGTCGGCGGGGGGCGACGACGAGCTGCGGGCGCTGCAGCGGAAGGCCTACGCCCGCGATGGCGCCCTCACGGCCGCCGAGGCCGCCCGGCTGGCCGCTCTCGAAGAGCTCCGGCGTGCCGGGCGTGCGGACGCCTCCGGGGTGCCGGCTCGCGATGCCGCGGCATGCGACACCGGCCCGGCTTCCGATGCCAACACGGCCTCGGCATCGGGCGCGGACGCGGTGTCCGGTGGCGGCCCGGGCGACGCGTCGCCGGAGAGTGCAGACGGCTCGGATCCGGGTGCCGGCGTCGACAGCGAGTCTTCGGGGGGCACCGACGCGACGGGCGTCCTCGGGACGCTGCGGAACCGTCGTCCCCTCGTCCTCGCGCTCGCCGCGGTGCTCCTGGTCGCGGTCGGCGTGGGCATCGGCTGGGCGGCGTTCGGCCGATCTGCGGCGCCGGCGGTCGCGCTGACGGCCGAGCAACAGGTGTGGCACAACGACCTCGTCGCCTCAGGCGTCTACGACCCCGGGTCGGTGCGGGCGCTCGCGGTGGAGGACGACGTGGTCATCTGGACGGCGACCCAGGAGCAGCGCGCGCGCATCTGCCTCGTCCTGGGGTCGGGCAAGAGCACCACGCCCAGTTGCGGTCCTGCCGAGCAGGTCGAGAACACCGGGCTGTACGGCTCGCTGACCCTCGGCGCCGACGAGGAGCGGCAGAGGCAGGTCAGCGCGCAGCTGCTGCTGACCGCGAGCGGCGAGGCCGCGGTCGCCGCCGCCTCCTCCGACTACTCGAGCACCGTGACCGGCATCGAGTACGCGAACGACGAGGAGACCGCCACCGCCGAGCGCTTGGCGGAGGACGGGTTCGATCCGAACTCGATCTGGGTGGCCGGGTACGACGGCGATGTTCCGCTGTGGGTGGCCTCGCGGATCGGCGAGGGACGGCAGTGCCTGATCTACGACGGCTCGACCGCGGAGGCGCCGATGACGTGCGAGGCCGCCGAGACGTTCGGCGAGTACGGACGCGGGCTCACGCTGGAGGTCGCCGATGTGGCCTCGGGCGCGATGACGCGCTACGAGCTGCCGATGGATGCGGGGCCCATGTTCCTGGTGATCACGCGCGAGTGGGGTGTCGCCGGTGCCGGAGGGGACTGAGACGCCCGACGCCGCAGCGACGCCCGGCACCGAGGGGTCGTGGACCGACGCGGCGGAGCGTGAGCTGCGCGAGCTGGAGCGTCGCGCCTACGGCCGCGGCCCCGGGCTCGACGACGTGCAGGCGCGCCGCCTCCGCGCGCTGCACGACGCCCGCCGCGCCTCCGCCTCCGGCTCCGGTGTGTCCGGCCCCGGTGCGTCCGCCTCCGCCTCCGCCTCCGCCCTGCACGAGAGCGCGGCGTCCGGGCCGCGCGAGGCTGGGCCCGGTGCCTTGGGTCCTGGCGTCCCCGGACCCGCCACCTCCTTGGGCTCCGCCTCCGGGCCACGCGCCTCGGGTCCCGGCGTCTCCGGACCCGCCTCCGCCTCCGGCCCCGCGTTCGCCTCCGCCTCCGCCCGGCACGAGAGCGCGGCGTCCGGGCCGCGCGAGGCCGCCCCGGAGGCCGCCGCCGGGCACAACGTCGACCCCTCGTCCGAGGGGGACGCTGTCCCGAAGCCCCACGGCACCGCGGCGGAGGACGCACCGTCGCTGCCGCTCGCGCGGCGTCGCCGGGCGTCGATCGTCGTCGCCGCGGCCCTCGCACTGGTGGCGGTCGGGGTGGGAGCGGGCTGGGCGCTGTTCGCCCCGCGCGACGCCGCGCTGCCCTTGACCGCCGCGCAGGAGCAGCGCCGCGCCGAGCTCGCGGCCGAGGACTACGACCGGGGATCGGTGCGGGCGGTGGCGCAGAGCGACGACGCGCTCGCGTGGTTCGCGACGCAGGACGACGCCCGGCGACTGTGCCTGGTGCTCGATGTGGGCGACCGCTCGCAGTCGACCTGCCTGCCCGCGGACGACGCCGCGGACGGCATGAACGTCACGGTCCCTGTCCCGATCGACCCGCCGGGCGACGAGGGCGGGGCCGCGGTCGAGAACGTCGTGGCCACGCTGCTGCTGTCGGTCGACGACGAGCCGATGGTGAGCATCCAGCGCTGGAGCATGAACTCGTCGGTGCTGTCGCAGTTCGAGGGCGAGCAGCGCACCAGGGCCGAGGAGCTCCTGGCGGACGGCTACGAGCTCGGGCTGTCGCTGGTGGGGTTCTTCCACGGGGAACCGGTGTGGCTGGCCGACCGTCCGTCGGACACCGGTGTGTCCCTGCGGTGTCTGATCGTGGATGCCGACGCCTCGCGCCAGTGCGCCCCGATCAGCGAGGCCCTGGAGTCCGGGCTGGGGGTGCAGGTGGTCGACGTCGATCAGGAGTCGGGAGACGTGATCGCGGTCTCGGTGGTCCAGGTGGAGTTCACGCGCTGGCAGGCCCCGTACCTGTCGGTCACGACCGGGGCGGTGTTCTCCGAGGCGCCGTCCGGAGACTCGTATCTGGTGACGACGGGTCCGCCCGGCGATCCGATCCGGGTGGAGATCCCCGATCGCGACCCGGACGGCTGAGCGATCAGTCGGCCGCGGACACCCGGTCGGCGAGGATCGCGCGGCGCCGGTCGCCGATCCGCACGAGGATCAGGGTCGCCTCGGCGTCGCCCTTCAGCGTGAGCGTGCGCCGGAACGCCGCGGGATCCACGTCCACCCCGCGCTTCTTGATCTCCAGCCGCCCGATGCCGTTCGCCTTCAACGCCGCGTTGATGCCCTTGGTGTTCATCGGCAGCACGTCCCGCACGCGGAAGCTCTGCACGAACGGGCTCGTCAGGGCGGTGTCCGACGTGAGGTAGGCGATGCGGGGGTCGAGCATGCCCGCGTCGAGGCTGCGCGCGACATCCCCGATCAGGCGGGCGCGGATCACGGCGCCGTCCGGCTCGTGGAGGAACGCGCCGAGGTCGCGCACCGGGGCGTCCTCCGCATCCGCCGCGGCGGTGAGCTCGTGGGACCGGTCGCCGCGGACGAGCAGCGCCGAGCGGCGCACACCGTCTCGCGCGAGCTCGCGCGTCCACACCACGAGCTCGACCACGCTCCCGTCGGCGCTGATCCACTGCGTCTCGGCGTCGTCGGGCAGGGCGTCGCGGTCGTGCGCGGGGCCGAGCTTGATCCCTGTGGGCTGCCGCGCGGCGACCCCGAAGGCCCAGTCGAGCGAGGGGGAGTAGTCGTCCGCGGCGACGCGGCGGGTCTCGCTGTGCCCAGAGGTGCGGCGGGCGGGGTCCATCCATACGGCGCGGCCGGGTCGTGGCTCCCCGAGTGTGTCCTCCGCGGTGTCGTGCCGCACGGTGACGCTGTCGCCGAAGGGCGCGAGGTTGTAGGCGGCGATCGCGGCGGTGACCTCATCGGCGTCGACCGCCAGCACGTCGAGTCCGGCGCCCGCGAACGCGAGCGCATCACCGCCGATGCCGCAGCCGAGGTCGGCCACGGCCGTCATCCCCGCGCTGCGCAGGCGCTGCGCGTGCCGGGCTGCGACACCCAGGCGCGTGGCCTGTTCGAGGCCGGCCCTGGTGAACAGCATGCGGGCCGCGAAGGGGCCGAACTTCGCGGCGGCCTTCGCCCGCAGGTGCGCCTGGCCGACCACGGCGGAGACGAGGTCGGGGGAGTGCCCGGCCGCGCGCAGACGCGACACCGCGGCGGCGGCCTCTGCGGTCGAGCCCACCTCGCCGGTGCCGTCGAGCAGTTCGAGGCCGGCGGGGGTCAGCAGGGCACGCAGCTCGGACATCTCCACGCCTTCAGCCTAGGCGCGCGGGGGCGGACGTTCCCGGGCTGGCACTCGCATTGCATGAGTGCCAGCCGACCGCCTACACTGGCATTAGCACTCTCGGGTTGAGAGTGCGAACGAGTCTTTCGTGTCAGCGTCAAGAAAGAAGAGGTAGACCGTGTCGGTTTCCATCAAGCCGCTCGAGGACCGCATCGTCATCAAGCAGGTCGAGGCCGAGCAGACCACCGCGAGTGGCCTGGTCATCCCCGACACCGCCAAGGAGAAGCCCCAGGAGGGCGAGGTCGTGGCGGTCGGCCCCGGCCGCATCGACGACAACGGCAACCGCGTTCCGCTCGACGTCGCCGTCGGCGACCGCGTGCTCTACAGCAAGTACGGCGGCACCGAGGTGAAGTTCGGCGCCGACGAGTTCCTCGTCCTGTCGGCTCGCGACGTCCTCGCGGTCGTCGTCCGCTGATCAGCTGAATCCCGTCCCCGCCGCGCGCGGGGCCACGGATCCGAAGGGGTCCGGATGCCACGGCATCCGGACCCCTTCTGCGTTTCCGCCAATCGTCGGTCACTTCCCGCCGATCTTCCCGAGCGGCCCGGTGACCGGCGCGGTGGGGTCGCGCCGCGGGCATAGGGTTGTGCGGTGACCCCCGAGACCGCCCGCGCCACCCCGACCGCGGGCGTCGTCTACGCCGCGTCCGCCTACGTCCTGTGGGGGGTCCTGCCGCTGTACTTCCTGCTCCTGGCGCCGACGGGCCCGTGGGAGGTCGTCGCGTGGCGCGTGGTGCTGTCCTTCGTGTTCTGCCTGCTGCTGCTCACGGTCACGCGCGGGTGGGCGGCCATCCGCGTGATCCTCCGCACGCCCCGGCTGCTCGGGTGGACGGCACTGGCCGGTCTGCTCATCTACATCAACTGGCAGGTGTTCCTGCTGGGCACGCTCAGCGGCAACGTGGTCGAGACGGCGCTGGGCTACTTCATCAACCCGATCACGACCGTGCTGCTCGGGGTATTCGTGCTCAAGGAGCGCATCCGCCGCCTGCAGTGGGTCGCGGTGGGCATCGCCGCGATCGCGGTGGTCGTGATCATCGTGGCGTACCGCTCCTTCCCGTGGATCGCGCTGTCGCTCACCGCCTCGTTCGGTGTGTACGGGCTCATCAAGAAGAAGATCGGTCCGGCGGTCGACGCGGTCAGCGGGCTCACGCTGGAGTCGTTCTGGCTGCTGCCGATCGCGGTGGTGCAGCTGGTGGTGGTGGCGCAGACCTCCGGCCTCACGATGGGCGCGAACGGTGTGGTGCACGCGCTGCTGCTGGGTTTCGCGGGCGTCGCGACGGCGGTGCCGCTGCTGTTGTTCGCGGCGGGGACGCGCCGCGTGAACCTGGCCGTGATCGGCATGATCCAGTTCCTCACGCCGATCATGCAGTTCCTGATCGGCGTGGTGGTGCTGCACGAGCCGATGCCGCCGGAGCGATGGATCGGGTTCGTGCTCGTGTGGATCGCGATCGCGGTGTTCGTCGCCGACCTGCTGCTGGCCGGGCGGCGGGGACGCCGGATCGCGCGCGCCGCCCTGCTCTGATCCCCGGGCTCGACCGCGGCGACACCGGGTGTCGGATCGTTAACGCACCGAGATACTTGCACCCCCTGCGCGCTGACCTCACGCCCTAGTGTTAGAGCACCCGCCTGTGGTCACAATCCACGTTCAGTCACGCAAGGGAGCATCCATGAACGCACTGAAGGGCTCGCGCACCGCGAAGGTCTTCGCCGGGATCGCGCTGGTCAGCGCATCCGCCATCGTCATCGCCGGCTGCAGCAGCACGCCGAACGCCGAGCCGTCGGAGGGTGGCGGCGACAAGCCGGCCGCCGACCTGACGCTCAAGCTCGGCTCGCTGCTGCCCGCCACCGGATCGCTCGCCTTCCTCGGCGCTCCCATGGAAGCCGGCGTGCAGCTCGCCGTGCAGCAGATCAACGAGGCCGACGCCGGTGTCACGATCGACCTGACCACCGCCGACGAGGGCGACCTCGACAACAAGGCCTACGAGACGTCGATCACCAACCTGCAGAACGCGGGCATCACCGCGATGATCGGTGCCGCGTCGTCGAGCGTCACCAAGCTGATCCTCGACAGCAACGCCGGTGCGGGCATCCTCACCGTCTCGCCGTCGAACACGTCGCCCGACTTCACGGGCATCAACCCGCTGTACTTCCGCACGGCGCCGAGCGACAACCTGCAGGGCGAGGTGCTGGGCAACCAGATCGCCGAAGACGGCCACAAGACGCTGGGCATCATCTACCAGAACGACCCGTACGGCACGGGCCTGTTCGAGGCCATCAAGGCCACTTTCGAGGGCACCGGCGGCGAGGTCGTCGCCGACGCGTCGTACAACCAGGGTGACGGCCAGTTCAACGCCCAGGTGTCGGAGATCGCGGCCGCCAAGCCCGACGCGGTCGCCGTGGTCTCGTACGACCAGTTCGCGACCATCGCGCCGCTGCTCGCCAACGCGGGCATCGACACCGGCTCGCTCTACCTGGTCGACGGAAACCTGAAGGACTGGGGCTCCGACATCCCGGTGAGCCTCGAGGGCTCGAAGGGCACGCGCGCCGGCGCCGAGCTGCCGCAGGACTTCCTCGACCAGCTCAACGAGGTCTGGACGGCCGACGGCAACGACCCGATCGACGCCGTGACATACTCGGCCGAGGCCTACGACGCCGTGATCCTGATCGCCCTGGCGGCCCTGAAGGCCGGCTCGGTCGAGGGTGCCGACATCGCCGAGCAGATGATCACCGTCTCGGGTGGCGAGGGCGACGGCGAGAAGTGCAAGGACTTCGCCGAGTGCGCCGCGATCATCAACGACGGAGGCACGCCGGATTACGACGGCCTCTCCGGTGAGATCACGTTCGACGAGAACAACGACCCGAAGGGCGCCGCGATCGGCGTCTACGAGTTCGGCGCAGACAACACCACCACGCGGATCAAGTAAGCCGCATCGCGAAGGCCCCGGGCTCCGGCTCGGGGCCTTCGTCGTGTCCCACGGCGGGCACGGCGCGACGCGTTCCGCACGCAGAAGGGCCCGGCATCCGCGGATGCCGGGCCCCTCGCGGCGCGTGTCAGGCGGCGTCGGTGCCGAGCGTGCCCAGGTAGAGGCCGATGACCTTCGGGTCGTTCAGCAGCTCGCGGCCGGTGCCCTCGTAGGCGTCGCGGCCCTGATCGAGCACGTAGCCGCGGTCGCAGATCTGCAGGCAGCGGCGCGCGTTCTGCTCGACCATGATCGTGGTCACGCCCGCCTTGTTGATGTCGGAGACGCGGATGAACGCGTCGTCCTGCCGCACGGGGGAGAGGCCGGCCGACGGCTCGTCGAGCAGCAGCACCGACGGGTCCATCATGAGCGCGCGCGACATGGCGACCATCTGGCGCTCGCCGCCGGACAGCGACCCGGCACGCTGCTTGAGGCGCTTGCCGAGTTCGCCGAAGATGCTGGAGACGAACTCCAGCCGCTCCGCGAAGATCTTCGGGTTCTGGTAGAGCCCCATCTCGAGGTTCTCCTGGATCGTGAGCGACGGGAACACGTTGTTCGTCTGCGGGACGAACGCGACACCGCGCGCCACGAGCTTGTCCGCCTTGAGGCCGACGATGCTCTCGCCCTTGACCGTGATGTCGCCGTCGCGCACGTTCACCATGCCGAAGATGGCCTTCAGCAGCGTCGACTTGCCGGCGCCGTTGGGGCCGATGATGCCGATCAGCTCGCCCTTGTGGGCCACGAGGTTCGCGCCGTTGAGGATGTTCACCCCGGGGAGGTACCCGGCGTGCACGTTGGTGAGCTCGACGACCACGTCGTCGTTCTTGATCTCGTTCCGCTCGACGGGCGCGTCGGTCATGGCTTCTCCTCCTCGGCCTCTTCGGCCTCGACCTCGGCTTCGACCTCGGTCTCGATCTGCTCGCGGATGCGCTCCGCGTCGGCGTCCGAGATCACGGGCAGACGTCCGGTCACGGCACCCAGGTCCACGTCCTGATGCGCGCCCAGGTAGGCGTCGACGACCGCGGGGTCCTCCATCACGGTGTCCGGCGGCCCCTCGGCCACGACGCGTCCCTCGGCCATCACGACCACCCAGTCGGCGATGTGACGCACCATGTGCATGTCGTGCTCCACGAACAGCACCGTCATGCCCAGGTCCTTGAGGTCGAGGATGTGGTCGAGCAGCGACTGCGTCAGCGCCGGGTTCACGCCGGCCATGGGCTCGTCGAGCATCACCAGTGTCGGGTTGCTCATCAGTGCGCGCGCCATCTCCAGCAGCTTGCGCTGGCCTCCGGAGAGCGACGCCGCGAAGTCCTGCTCCTTGGCGTCGAGCTTGAACCGCGTCAGCAGCTCGTGGGCGCGCTGTTCGATCTCCTGGTCCTGCTTGCGCCAGAGGAAGGGGAAGAGCCCGGCCCAGAAGCCCTCGCCGCGCTGGTCCTTCGCGCCGAGCTTCATGTTCTCCAGCACGGTCAGCAGCGACAGCGACTTGGTGAGCTGGAACGTGCGCACCTGCCCCATGCGGGCGACCTTGAAGGAGGGGATGCCGGAGAGGTTGGTGCCGTCGAACGACCAGGTGCCGCTGTTGGGCTTGTCGAAGCCGCACAGCAGGTTGAACAGCGTCGTCTTGCCGGCGCCGTTCGGGCCGATCAGGGCCGTGATGGCGCCGCGCGGGATCTCCAGGTGGTCGACGTCGACGGCCGTGAGGCCGCCGAAGCGCCGCTGCACGGCGTCCACGACGAGGATCGGGTCGACCTTCTTGACGCCGGGCACCGCAGGGCCGGCGGTGAGGCCGGTCGTCTTGGCGCGCGGGGTGCTCTTCGCGGGCGTGACCGCCGCGTCGTTCTCACTTGACAAAGGTCATCTCCCTCTTGTTTCCGAGGATGCCCTGCGGGCGGAAGATCACGATCAGCATCAGCACGATGCCGATGAGGATGTACCGCACGACATCGGCCTGCGCGCCCGACATGGGCAGGTAACCGGCGTTCGCCATGGCGGGCAGCAGCGCGCCGAGGAACGCGAACACGATCCAGAACAGCACGGCGCCCAGCGTGGGCCCGAGCACCGTCGCGGCGCCGCCGAGCAGCAGGATCGTCCACAGGAAGAACGTCAGCGACGTGGAGTAGCTGCCGGGGATCACGGCCGACGGCAGGATGAACACGATACCGCCGAGCGCGCCGATGATGCCACCGACCACGAGCGCCTGCATCTTGTACGCGAAGACGTTCTTACCGAGCGAGCGCACCGCGTCCTCGTCCTCGCGGATGCCCTTGAGCACGCGACCCCACGGGCTGCGCATGAGCGCCCACACCACCAGCACCGCGAGGGCCAGGGCGATCAGGCCGACCACGCGCACCCACAGGTCGGTCGCGTTGTAGGTCCAGGGACCGAAGCCGTACGTGCCGGTGGGGAAGGGGTTCGCGTCGCGGAAGCTCTGGTGGTAGCCGGAGAGGCCGCCCGCGGAGTTGGTCCAGTCCTTGAACAGCTCCGTCACGAACATGAGCCTCACGACCTCCGCGGCCGCGATGGTCGCGATGGCGAGGTAGTCGGCGCGCAGCCGCAGCGTGGGGATGCCGAGCAGCAGGGCGAACAGGGCCCCGCCCAGCACGCCGACCAGCACGCCGGCCCACCACGGGAAGCCGAAGGTGAGGATCGAGATCGCGTAGCCGTAGCCGCCGATCGCCATGAACGCGGCCATGCCGAAGTTGAGCAGACCCGTGTAGCCGAAGTGCACCGCGAGGCCGGTCGCCGCGAGCGCGTACGCGATCGTCGTCGGGCTGAACAGATAGGAGGCGGTGTTGCCGAAGATGCTTCCGAAGTCCATGTGTCAGCCCAACCTTTCCTTGCGTCCGAGGATGCCCTGCGGTCGCACGAGCAGGATGATGATCAGCGCGACCAGGGCGCTGGCGTACTTGAGGTCGGAGGGGACGCCCAGCAGCGTGGACACCTCCACCGCGAGCCCGACGATGATCGAGCCGATCAGGGCGCCGATCGCCGAGCCCAGGCCGCCGAGGGTGATGGCGCAGAACATCAGCAGCAGCATCTGCATGCCCATGTCCCACTTCACTCCCGGGCGGAAGTACGCCCAGAGGATGCCCGAGATGGCGGCGAGCGTGCCGGCCAGGATCCACACGATGCGGATGACCTTGTCGACGTCGATGCCGGAGGCGGCCGCGAGCTGCGGGTTGTCCGAGATCGCCCTCGTCGCCTTGCCCGTCCGGGTGCGGGTGAGGAAGAACGCGACGCCGAGGATGACGATGATGCTGGTGGCCATGCCGATCATGTCGATGTACGACAGCGAGATCGGCCCGAGGCGGATCGGCTCGGGGCTCGCGCCGGGGAGCTGATAGGTGTTGCCGCCGATGATGTACTGCAGCGTGTACCGCAGCGCGAGCGAGAGGCCGATGCTCACGATCATGAGCTGCACCACCCCGAGGCCCTTGCGGCGCAGCGGCTTCCAGATGCCGGCGTCGAGCGCCCAGCCCAGGGCCGCGCCGCCGATCACCGCCGCGATGATGCCCGCCCACAGCGGCAGCTGCCAGAAGGTCGTGAACACGAGGGTGATCACGGCGCCCCAGGTCACCATCTCGCCGTGCGCGAAGTTCGACAGCCGTGTGGTGCCGTAGATGAGTGCCGCCCCCATGGAGGCGAGGCCGAGCAGGAGCCCGAAGTTCAGGCCGCCGACGATGCGCGACAGCAGCTGATCGAGGAACGACACCGTGACCCGCTCGCCCGCGCCGAGGAAGAGGTTGACGATCTTGGTGCCGGTGAGCCCGAACTCCAGTTCGAACGAGGCCGTCGTGCCCGACACCGGCTGGATGCCCTCGGGCAGCTGCGAGGCGTCGACGATCACACCGTCGGGGAGCGTGGACTCGTCCACCGTCAGGGTGTACGTCTCCTTCTCCGGCACGTACAGGCGCCACTTGCCCTCGGCGTCGGTCTCGGTCTCGGCCTCGAAGCCGTTGCCCTCGATCGACATGACCACGCCCTCGACGGGCTCATCGGCGTTGGTGACCACACCCGCGAAGTAGAAGTCGGTGACCTCTTGCCCGTCGTCGGTGGTGTCGGCGGAGGCCGCTGAGGGAGGGAGCAGCAGTGAGGCCGCGAGCGCCATGAGGATT
This sequence comes from Microbacterium sufflavum, assembly GCF_023091155.1. Taxonomy (NCBI): domain Bacteria; kingdom Bacillati; phylum Actinomycetota; class Actinomycetes; order Micrococcales; family Microbacteriaceae; genus Microbacterium; species Microbacterium sufflavum. Next base: position 1,974,795 of record NZ_JAHWXK010000001.1, read on the forward strand.
CCCAAGAAGACGAAAGCCCAGGGGCGCTTCCGCGGTCCGGCGAGTGCTGTGGGTCCCACGCAACCTCCACTGTGAGTGCTGTCTCCGCGGACTCGGGTCGAACCGCGGGGATGGACGACGCACTTGAGCGTAATGGGCGATCCGCGAATCACCTACCTCTCGGGCCAACGGTCCGGTAACGACGGGGGACTGGGAATGTTCTCGGGCGTGTCTCGCTTAGAATCTGCATACGGGCACAGCCCCGCCCCGGCCGATGTCGACCACCCACTCGCACCCGGACCCGCGCCACGCGCGCAGGAGGAGATTCCATGGACCAGCACGATCCCTTCGGCTTCGTCGGACTGACCTACGATGACGTTCTGCTCCTGCCGGGGCATACCGACGTCATCCCCAGTGAGGCTGACACGTCGTCGCGGATCACGCGTCGCATCTCCGTCGCGACGCCTCTGCTGTCCAGCGCCATGGACACCGTCACCGAGTCGCGCATGGCCATCGCGATGGCGCGCGAGGGCGGCATCGGCATCCTGCACCGCAACCTGTCGATCGCCGACCAGGCCGCGCACGTCGACCGCGTCAAGCGCAGCGAGTCGGGCATGATCACCGACCCCATCACCACGACCGCCGACGCGACGGTGGAGGAGGTCGACGCGCTGTGCGCCAAGTACCGCATCTCGGGCCTTCCCGTGGTCGACGCCGAGGGCCGCCTGGTGGGCATCATCACGAACCGCGACATGCGGTTCGTCTCGGGGTTCGAGCGTCAGACCACGTTCGTGAAAGACGTCATGACGAGCGAGAACCTCGTCACCGCACCGGTGGGCGTCGCGGCGGGCGAGGTCATCGCCCTGTTCGCGAAGCACCGCGTGGAGAAGCTGCCGCTGATCGACGAGGACGGCAAGCTCGCCGGGCTCATCACCATCAAGGACTTCGACAAGAGCGAGAAGTACCCGCTCGCGACCAAGGACGACCAGGGCCGCCTGCGCGTCGGTGCGGCGATCGGCTTCTTCGGCGACGCGTGGGAGCGGGCCGAGGCGCTGCGTGACGCGGGCGTCGACGTGCTCGTGGTCGACACGGCCAACGGCCAGTCGCAGGGCGTGATCGACCTGGTCAAGCGCCTCAAGGCCGACGAGTCCTTCGCCCACATCGACGTGATCGGCGGCAACGTCGCGACGCGTGAGGGCGCACAGGCGCTGGTCGACGCGGGCGTCGACGCGGTCAAGGTCGGCGTCGGCCCCGGCTCCATCTGCACCACGCGCGTGGTCGCGGGCGTCGGAGTGCCGCAGGTGACCGCCGTGTACGAGGCGTCGCTCGCGGCCCGTCCGGCCGGCATCCCCGTGATCGCCGACGGTGGCCTGCAGTACTCGGGCGACATCGCGAAGGCCCTCGTCGCAGGCGCCGACGCGGTCATGCTCGGTTCGCTGCTCGCCGGTACCGACGAGTCGCCGGGCGAGATCGTGTTCCAGTCGGGCAAGCAGTTCAAGCAGTACCGCGGCATGGGCTCGCTCGGGGCGATGCAGACCCGCGGCAAGCAGACCTCCTACTCCAAGGACCGCTACTTCCAGGCCGACGTGCCCAGCGACGACAAGCTGATCCCCGAGGGCATCGAGGGGCAGGTGCCGTACCGCGGCCCGCTCTCCGCCGTCGCCTACCAGCTCGTCGGCGGGCTGCGGCAGTCGATGTTCTACGTCGGCGCCCGCACGATCGAGGAGCTCAAGGCCCGCGGCAAGTTCGTGCGCATCACCTCGGCCGGGCTCAAGGAGTCGCACCCGCACGACGTGCAGATCGTGGTCGAGGCGCCCAACTACAAGAAGTGAACAGCGCCCCGCACCGGGGCGACGACGAGGGGCCGGATGCGCGCAGCATCCGGCCCCTCGTGCGTGTGTGTTGCGGGTTCAGCCGCAGCGGTAGGTGACGCCGCCGACCTCCCACACGCCGGGGCCGAGCTCGGCGCACATCCCGAAGATGCCCGCGAACACGGTCACCAGCAGGATGATGCCGATGATCTCCAGGATGGTCAGCACCGCGCCGACGATGATGCCGGCGATCGCGAGGCCCTTCGGCGCGTGCGCCTTCCCCAGCTGCACCGCGGCGATGATGCTGAGGATGAGGCCGATCGGCGGCAGCAGGAACGCCAGCACGAGTCCGACGATCGACAACACGCGTCCGGGAGGCGAGGGCGGCGCGGTCTGGCCGTAGGCGCCGGGAGCCGCGGGACCGGGCGGCGGCGGGTACGCGGCGGCCGGGCCGTTCGCGGGGGTGCTGTTCCAGGCGGGGGGAGGGGTGCCGGGCTGCGACGCCTCGGGGGGCGGGGGGTTCGTCATGGTCTCTCCTCGGTTGAGCGTGCGTAGCCCAGAGCGTAGCGACGGCGCCGTCGGCGTGCCATCCCCTGGGCGTCAGCGCGGTCGTGCGAGGTTCGCCGCGTTCACGAGGTACGAGCACCGGATGGCGACGGCATACTTCTCGTCACCCGGCAGCGGGCGGTCACCGGCGAGCACGGTCTGGACGACGTCCGTGGAGAGACCGGTCAATCGCGCGATGTTCCCCGGGGTGAGGTGCAGTGCTCCGGTGAGGGACTCGAGGGTCGCGCGGAGCCGATCATCGTCGCCGATCCCGCTGGCCTCCGTGAGTTGGGCCACGAGCGCGGAGAGACGAGCCGCTTCGTGCCCGGTGAGCACAGCCGGTGACGAGTCCATTCCGACGGCCGCCGGTGCTACGACGAGGAGCTTCCGCAGCCTCACGTGATCGATACCCGTCATCACCTCGAGCGCCTTCATCGTGATGGCACCTTCTTCGAGGAGGCGAGCCAGTTCACGGGAAACGTCGAAGCTGGTCGTTGACATGCTCACTCCGGGTCAGGGGTAGGTGTACAAGGTGTTGTTCGGTACGACATGAGCCACGATAACCCCGGCGAAATCCGCGGTTCCGGTGAGCGTGCCGGAGTACCTGTGGTTGTGGCGGGTGCTCGTCTGTGCTTCCGCGGGGGAGGGGCGGGGCGTAGCGTGCGGGTATGTGCCGGAACATCGTGCCCCTGAACAACCTGGCCCCCGCGGCGACCGATGAGGAGTGCCACGACGCGGCGCTCCAGTTCGTCCGCAAGATCTCCGGGGCGACGGCGCCCTCGCGCGTCAACAGGGACGTGTTCGATCGCGCCGTCGAGGAGATCGCTGCGGCCACGCGACGGCTGCTGGACGATCTCGTGACGACCGCGCCGCCCAAGAACCGGGAGGCGGAGGCGGCCAAGCGCCAGGCCCGCTCGGCCGAGCGATACGAGGCCATCCGGGTGTACCAGCAGGAGAAGCGGGCGGCGCGGGCGGCGACCTGACGCCGCTGCGCGGCCGGGTCTGCCCGCCTGTGCCAGAATCGACGTACCCCGCTCGACTTTCCCCGCGGATCCGGTGATGAAGGCACCGGGATCGCGACGCCGGCCCCCACCGGCAGGGAAGCTCCCCAAGGAGAGCCGTACATGTCTGAGGACGCCCCCCGCATTCTCGTCGTCGACGACGACCACGATGTCGCCCTGCTGGTGAAGACCGTGCTGGAGCGCCGTGCCGGCTGCATCGTCGACCTCGCGGAAGACGGGCGCTCCGCGATCGACCGCGTCGCCGAGGTGCGCCCCGACGTGGTCGTCACCGACATCGAGATGCCGGGTCTCAGCGGCCTCGAGCTGCTCGCCGAGCTGCGCCGCACGATCCCCACCGTGCCGGTGATCGTGATGACCGCGCACGTCTCGGTCGAATACGCCGTGTCCGCCCTGCGCGCGCAGGCCGACGAGTTCCTCACCAAGCCGCTCGACAACGCCCGGCTCGTGGAAGCCGTGACCCGCCTGGTGGAGGAGGGGCGACGGCGACGCGAGGAGGCGAGGACGACCGAGGTGGTGCTCGCGATCGGCGCCCACCCCGACGACGTCGAGATCGGGGTCGGCGGCATCCTCGCGGCCCACGCCGCCGCCGGCGACGCGATCACGATCCTCACGCTGTCCCGCGGAGCCAGGGGCGGAGACGCCGACAGCCGCCAGAACGAGTCGCTCGCCGCGGCCGAGCGGATCGGCGCCCGCCTGTTCCTGAAAGACCTCGTCGACACGGAGATCTCCGGCGGCGGCTCCACCGTGCGGCTGATCGAAGAGGTCGTGCGCGAGATCCAGCCGACCATCGTCTACACGCACTCCCCGCACGATCGGCACCAGGACCATCGCGCCGTGAGCGAGGCCACGATCGTCGCGACCCGTCGTGTCGGCACCGTCGCGTGCTACCAGAGCCCCTCCTCGACGATCGACTACCGACCGACGCGCTTCGTGCGCATCGACCGCTTCCTCGACGAGAAGCTGCGCCTGCTGGAGTGCTTCCAGTCGCAGGCCGCCGCGAGCCGTGACTACCTCGCCCCCGAGTTCGTCACCGCGACCGCGCGGTACTGGTCGCGATTCGGCGGGGGCGACGCGGTGGAGCCGCTGGAAGTGGTGCGCGAGACGGCGGAGTTCGTCGGCGCACACGAACTCACACGACGGGAGAGCTGAATGACGCAGCGCGTGCTGGTGACCGGGGCGGGCGGACCGGCCGGGGTGGCGGTGATCCGCTCCCTGCTCCGTCGCTCCGACCTGACGGTGTTCGCCGCCGACATGGACGGCTGGGCGAGCGGGATCTACCTGGTGCCGCCGGAGCAGCGTCGCCTGGTGCCGCCCGGACGCGACGACGACTTCGTGCCCGCGATCGCGCGCCTCGTGGCCGAGGACGACCTCGACCTCGTGATCTCCACCGTCGACGTGGAGCTCATCGCGCTCGCGGACCGCCGAGACGAGCTGGCTCCCGCGGTGCTGGCCGCGCCCTCGTCGGACACGCTGCACACGGCCCTCGACAAGCTCGCCCTCGCGGAGCGCTGCGCCCCGACCGGACGCACCCCGCGCACCGTGCTGGCCGGTCCCGACGCCGCCGCGGTCGACTGGGAGTTCCCGGTGTTCGCCAAGCCGCGCCAGGGAGCGGGCAGCCGGGGCATCCGCCTCGTGCCCGACCGCGCCGCGCTCGACGCCCTGCCGACCGACGAGGGCCTCATCGTGCAGGACTTCCTGCCCGGCGAGGAGTACTCGGTCGACGTGATCTCCGACGCCTCCGGTGCAGTGGTCGCCGCGGTGCCGCGCACCAGGGCGAGGGTCGACTCGGGCGTCGCGATCGCCGGACGCACCCTGCGCGACCCCGAGCTGGAGGAGACCGCGTCCGCGATCGCCCGGGCGATCGGCCTGGTGGGCGTCGCCAACGTGCAACTGCGCCGCGACCGCGACGGCCGTGCCGTGCTGCTCGAGGTCAACCCGCGCTTCCCCGGCGCGCTCCCGCTGACGATCGCCGCCGGCGTGGACATCCCGTCGCTGGTCGCCGACCTGTTCCTGGGCCGCGAGCTGCCCGTGCAGGTGCCGTTCCGCGAGGTCGCGTCGGTGCGGTTCCTGGAAGACGTGATCGTCGAGGTCGACGACGTGCTCGTCTCGGAGCACGCCGGTCATCAGGAGGACGTATGAGTCACGCGGTGCTCCGGGGGGACCATCACGTGCACTCCACCTTCTCCGACGACGCGGTCTCCACACTCGAGGAGAACGTGGCGGCCGCGGTCGCCGCGGGGCTCGACACCGTGCGCCTGGTGGATCACGTGCGCCAGAGCACGACCTGGGTGCCGGAGTACCTCGCCGCCGTCCGCGCCCTGCGAGCGCCGGACGGGCTCACGGTGCTGACGGGCGTGGAGGCCAAGATCCTCGACGCGTCCGGAGCGCTCGACATCCCCGCGCTCCCCGCCGGGATCGACCGCATCCTGATCGCCGACCACCAGTTCCCGGGCGAGGACGGGCCGCTCGGCCCCACCGCCGTCCGCGAACGCATCGCCGCGGGCTGGGCGGCCGACGACGTGCTCGACCAGTTCGTGGGGGCCGTCGTGGCGACCATGCACCGCCACCCCGGCAATCAGCTCGCGCACTGCTTCTCGATCCTGCCCAAGATCGGCCTGTCCGAGGAGCAGCTGGGCGCCGAACGGCTGCGCGAGTGGGCACGCGCCGCCGCGGCCACCGGCACGCTCGTCGAGGTGAACGAGAAGTGGGCGTGCCCCGGGCCCGACGCACTGGCCGCCCTGCGTGACGCGGGCGCCGAGGTCGTGGCGTCGACCGACAGTCACGTGGCCACCGACGTCGGCCGCTACTCCCGCATCCTTCCGCTGCTCGACGGCGTGGAGGTGAGCGGCTGATGCCCGACCTCGCCTGGTACGAGACCGTGATCGTGGTCGTCCTGCTGCTGTGCGTGCTCGTGGGCACGCTGCCCGTCATCAACACGGGCCTGCAGTTCCTGGCGCTCCCGCTGCACGCGTTCCGGAACCACTACCCGAAGGCCGCCCCGTACCACCCGAACGTCGCGGTGGTGATCCCGGCGTGGAACGAGGGCATGGTGATCGGCCCGGCGATCGAGAGGCTGCTGCAGCTGGAGTACCCGGCGGAGCGGCTGCGCGTGTTCGTGGTCGACGACGCCTCCACCGACGACACCCCCGAGATCGTGGCGCAGAAGGCCGCGGCATACCCCGGACGGGTCGTGCATCTGCGGCGCGAGCAGGGCGGCCAGGGCAAGGCGCACACGCTCAACCACGGGCTCGACGTGGTGCTAGCCGACAACTGGACCGAGGCCGTGCTCATCATGGACGCCGACGTGATCTTCGCGCGCGACTCGCTGCGCAAGCTCACGCGTCACCTCGCCGACGAGAAGGTCGGCGCGGTCACGGCGTACATCGCGGAGGGCAGCCGCGACCGCAACTACCTGACGCGCTTCATCGCGATCGAGTACGTGATCGGACAGCTCTCGGCCCGCCGCGTGCAGAACGTCGGCGGCGCCATCGCGTGCCTCGCGGGCGGCGCCCAGCTGCACTCCCGCGCGAACCTGGAGGCCATCGGCGGTCGCATCCCGACCGGGACCCTCGCCGAGGACACGATGACCACGTTCGAGAGCCAGCTCCACGGACGCCGGATGGTGTTCGAGCCGCACGCCGTGGTGCTCGCGGAGGAGCCGCGCACGATCGACAGCCTGTGGAAGCAGCGGCTGCGGTGGGCTCGCGGCAACGTGCAGCTGACGTCCATCTACAAGAAGCTGTGGTTCCGCCCGAGCCGCGATCACAACCTCGGCAGCGTCGGCTTCGGCCTGGCGTGGTTCACGATCCTGCTGCTGCCGGCGTTCATGCTGCTCGCCGCCGCCGGCCTGATCGCGCTCCTGCTGCTGCACAGCGACATCGCCGAGTTCGTGTTCCGCTTCATGTGGATCGCCGCCGCGTGCATCTACATCTTCTCGATGCTGTACTCCGTGCAGCTCGACCCGCGGATCGGCCGGCAGTCGTGGCGCGAGGCGATCATGTTCCCCGGCCTCGGCGCGCTGATCCTGATGTTCATCGCGCTGTTCCCGTGGACGCTCGACGGTCTGCTGAACCTCTTCGGCGAAGAGGCGACGGATCAGGCGCGATTCGGGTGGCTGCTGTTCTTCTACCTGTGGGGCCCCGTGTCGATGCTCGGCATCTGGCTGGCGCGTGCCGTCGAGCCCCTGCCCGGAGGGCGTTTCTTCGCCGGGCTGCTCCTCTACGTGTGCGGCTATGGCTCCCTGCTGTGCGCGATCACGGTGGACTCGTACCTCAAGGAGTGGCGCCGCGCCGACGCCTCGTGGATCAAGACCGAGAAGGTCGGACGGGTGGACTCATGACGGACGCACCTTCGCATGACGCCGAGGTCGAGGAGATCGCCGAGGACGCCAGGCGCGAGAAGCGGCTCATCCCGCAGGCCCTGATCTCCCTCGGCATCGTGGTCGTGATCGTGGTCGTGCGAGAGCTGCTCCTCCGATGACCGGGAGGCCGCTGGCGCTCGTGGTCGAGGACGCGGCCGATCAGGCGACACTCCTGGGGCGGTACCTCGACCGGGAGGGCTTCGACGTCTTCATCGCGCCCGATGCCGAGTCCGCGATCGCCGCCTTCCCCGACATCCATCCGGTCGTCGCCGTGCTCGATCTGCTGCTCCCCGGTATCTCCGGTCACGCCTGCTCGCGTCTCATCCACGAGCGCTTCCCCGACTGCTACCTCGTGGTCAGCTCCGTGCTCGATGTCGCGGACTACCCGCCGGCCGACGCGGCGCTGCCGAAACCCGTCACGGGGGCCGACCTGCACCGCGTGGTCGAGGGGGTGCCGCGATGAGGGCCACGCCGCTCGAGCGCGCCGAGAGCCGCTGGTATCGGGTGTTCGACAACCCGAGTCCGATCGTGAAGCAGGCGCCCACCCTGGTCGCGACGGTGATCGCGGGCAGCATGACGTGGGCCATCCCCGGGCTGCCGTTCACGCACCTCGGCGCGGCGCTGATCGGCATCGGCATCGTGCTGCTGGCCACGCTGCAGGCCGGGGTGCTCAGCGCCCTGCACGTGCGCGAGGGCTGGATCGTGCTGGCGGTCCCCATGCTCGACATCGTGGGGCTCGGCCTCTTCCGTGCGGGGACGGGCGGGGCAGCGTCGCTGTTCAGCTCGCTCGTGCTGCTGCCGATCATCTGGATCGCGGCCGCCCCCGGCATCCGGTGGGTGTTCGTGGTCGGCGCGCTGTCGTCGCTCGCTCTGCTCATGCCGTACATCACCGACCCGCCGTCGAACGCCGTCGTGTGGCTGCGCGGCGTGGTGGGGCCGCTCGTGTTCGCGGCGGTCGCCGCCGTGGTGAACGAGCTGTCGCGGCAGCAGAGGATGCGGGTGGAGCAGGCCGAGGATCTGGTGACCGAGCGCACCAGGGCGCTGTCCGAGAACGTGGCGATGATCGTGCAGCTGCGGCAGAAGGAGCACGAGTACCGGGTGCTGCTGGACTCGTTCGAGAGCCTGTGGTCGTCGATCACCGCGCAGGCCGTGATCGCCACCGACCGCGCGGGGCGCATCACGGCGTGGAATCCCGGGGCCGTGCGGCTGCTCGGGCTCACGGTCGACGAGGCGCTCGACGACGTTCGCATCGACCGGTTCTTCTCCCGAACGGTGCTGTCGATGCTCGCGGAGGACACGGCAGCGCGACGGGAGGCGTCGGGTGAGGCGTCCGTCGCGGGGGCGAGTGCGGGGCCGGCGCCCGAGGGCATCCGGGCGCTGTTCGCGCAGGCCGACGAGGGGGTCACGGTCGACGGCGACGTGGAGGTCACCACGGCGGGCGGCACGACCGTTCCCGCGCGCGTGACGGTGAGTCCGCATAAGGACGGCTCCGGTGCCCAGCAGGGCTACCTGTTCGTGCTGACCGATGAGACGCGGGCGGTGGAGGTGGCCCGCATGAAGGACGAGTTCGTGGGCATGATCTCGCACGAGCTGCGCACGCCGCTCAGCGCGATCATCGGCTTCCTCGACCTGCTGCAGAACGATCCGGGCCAGCCGCTGACCGAGGATCAGCAGGAGTTCGTCGGGATCATCGAGCGCAACGCGAAGCGCCTGCTCAACCTGGTGGGCGACCTGCTGTTCACCGCCCAGGTGGAGTCGGGGCGCTTCCCGTTGGAGCGCGTGGAGGCCGACGTCGCCGAGCTCGTGCGGTCGGCGGTCGCATCCGCGGGCCCGCACGCGCAGCGGGAGGGCATCGAGCTGGTGGCGGACGCGGGCGACGAGCCGATCCGGCTGCTCGTGGATCCGGGGCGGATCGGGCAGGCCGTCGACAATCTCCTGTCGAACGCGATCAAGTTCACGCCGAGCGGCGGCCGGGTCACGGCGGCCGTGCGGCGCGTGGACGGCGGCGTGCAGATCTCGGTCGCGGACACCGGCGTCGGCATCCCGGAGGACGAGCAGGGCATGCTCTTCACGCGGTTCTTCCGGGCCTCGACGGCCACGCGGAATGCCGTGCCCGGCGTGGGGCTCGGCCTCACGATCACCCGCGCGATCGTGCTGGCGCACGGCGGTTCGATGGACGTGACGAGTCAGGAGGGCGTGGGGACCGAGTTCCGCTTCGTCCTGCCGGCGGCGCCCAAGACCGAGGTGCTGCAGACCCTGAGCCGCGCGGACTGACCCGGACCTCCTCGTCCGCAGCATCCTGATAGTCTGGTCGGCTCGCTGTGCGCGGGCGGAAGGACGGCCACGCACTGTGGGGTACATCGACGCATCAGGCATCTCGCTGACGCTTCCCGACGGAAGACCGCTGCTCGACGAGGTCTCGTTCCGGGTCGGCGCCGGCTCGACGAGCGCGCTCATCGGGCCGAACGGCGCGGGCAAGACCACGCTCCTGCGGATCATCCGCGGCGACCAGGCGGCCGACGACGGCGTCGTCACCATCGACGGCGGACTCGGCGTGATGGATCAGTTCGTCGGGCACGGCGAGCCGGGGCAGACCGTGCATGAGCTCCTCGTGCGCGTCGCCCCCGCCCGCATCCGCGCCGCCGCCGAAGCCCTCGACGCGGCGGAGAACGCCCTGATCGACCGTGATGAGCACGACACGCAGATGGCGTACGCCGCAGCCATCGCGGAGTACGCCGACGCCGGCGGCTACGAGCACGAGACCGTATGGGACCAGTGCACGATGGCGGCGCTCGGCGTGCCGTTCGAGCGGGCGCGGTACCGCGAGCTCACGTCGCTGTCCGGCGGCGAGCAGAAGCGCCTGGCGCTCGAGGCCCTGCTGCGCGGACCCGACGCGGTGCTCCTGCTCGACGAGCCGGACAACTACCTCGACGTCCCGACCAAGCGGTGGCTGGAGGAACAGCTGCGGCAGACCGCGAAGACCGTGCTGCTCGTGTCGCACGACCGCGAGCTGCTCGCCCGCGCGGCCGACCGGCTCATCACGCTCGAACCAGGGGCGGCCGGTTCGACGGCGTGGGTGCACGGCGGCGGCTTCGCGACCTACCCGCAGGCGCGCATCGACCGCATGGAGCGGCTCGACGAGCTGCGCCGTCGGTGGGACGAGCAGCACGAGAAGCTGCGCGTGCTGGTCGCGAACCTCAAGGTGAAGGCCTCGGCGAACGACGGCTTCGCCTCCCGCTACCAGGCGGCGCAGACGCGACTGCGCAAGTTCGAGGAGGCGGGGCCGCCCGAGGAGCGTCCGCCCGCGCAGGAGTTCGACATGCGCCTGCGGGGCTCGCGCACGGGCAAGCGCGCCGTGGTGGCCGAGCGGCTCGAGCTCACCGGGCTCATGCGTCCCTTCGACGCGGAAGTGTGGTTCGGCGACCGCGTGGCCGTGCTGGGCTCGAACGGCTCGGGCAAGTCGCACTTCCTGCGACTGCTCGCGCGCGGCGGCAGCGACCCCGACCCGACCCTGGGTCACGTCTCCTCCGCCGCGGAAGACCTGAGTCCCGTCGCGCACACCGGTCGCGCGGTGCTGGGGGCGCGCGTGGTGCCGGGGCTGTTCGCGCAGACCCACACGCACCCGGAGTTCGTCGGACGCACGCTGCTGGAGATCCTGCACCGCGGCGACGACCGCCGGGCGGGGATGCCCCGGGACGCCGCGAGCTCGGCGCTCGACCGCTACGGGCTGGTGCGGCAGGCGCTGCAGACGTTCGAGTCGCTGTCCGGTGGGCAGCAGGCGCGGTTCCAGGTGCTGCTGCTGGAGTTGTCCGGCGCGACCCTGCTGCTGCTCGACGAGCCGACCGACAACCTCGACCTGGAGTCGGCGGAGGCGTTGGAGCAGGCGCTGGCGCGGTTCGAGGGGACGGTGCTCGCGGTCACGCACGACCGCTGGTTCGCGCGGTCGTTCGACCGGTTCCTCGTGTTCGGCTCCGACGGCGAGGTGTACGAGTCGGACGAGCCGGTGTGGGACGAGCGCCGCGTGGCACGGGCCCGGTGACCGCGGGCACGCGCCCCCTCGGGGTGCCCGGTAGGCTGGACGGGTGACCATGGAGATCGAGCTCGGCCGAGGAAAGCGCGCCCGTCGCGCGTACACGTTCGACGACATCGCGGTCGTGCCCTCGCGGCGCACGCGCAACCCGGAGGACGTGTCGACCGCCTGGACGATCGATGCCTTCGGCTTCGAGATCCCGGTGCTCGGCGCGCCGATGGACTCCGTCGTGAGCCCGCGCACCGCCATCATGCTCGGCCAGCTGGGCGGCCTGGGCGTGCTCGACCTCGAGGGTCTGTGGACCCGGTACGAGGACCCGGAGCCGCTGCTCGCGGAGATCGCGGGTCTCGCCGACGACCGGGCGACCGTGCGCATGCAGGAGCTGTACGCCGAGCCGATCAAGCCCGAGCTCATCACGCGGCGCCTGGCCGAGATCCGCGAGGCCGGTGTCACCGTCGCCGGTTCCCTCACGCCGCAGCGCACCCAGGAGTTCTACGACACCGTGGCCGCGGCGGGTGTCGACCTGTTCGTCATCCGCGGCACCACCGTCTCGGCGGAGCACGTGTCGAGCGTGGCAGAGCCGCTCAACCTCAAGAAGTTCATCTACGACCTCGACGTCCCGGTCATCGTGGGCGGCGCGGCCACCTACACCGCGGCGCTGCACCTGATGCGCACGGGCGCGGCCGGCGTGCTGGTCGGCTTCGGCGGGGGAGCGGCGTCCACCACGCGCGCCACCCTCGGCATCCACGCCCCGATGGCCACTGCGGTCTCCGACGTCGCCGCTGCGCGCCGCGACTACCTCGACGAGTCGGGCGGGCGCTACGTGCACGTGATCGCCGACGGCGGCGTCGGTACCTCGGGCGACATCGTGAAGGCTCTCGCGATGGGCGCCGACGCGGTCATGCTCGGCGTGGCTCTCGCCCGCGCGACCGACGCGCCGGGGCAGGGTTTCCACTGGGGCCCCGAGGCGCACCACCCCAAGCTCCCGCGCGGCCGCCGGGTCGAGGTGGGCGGCATCGGCACGCTCGAGGAGATCCTGTACGGCCCTGCGCCCGTGGCCGACGGCACCGCGAACCTCATCGGCGCGCTGCGCAAGTCGATGGCGACCACCGGATACTCCGACCTCAAGGAGTTCCAGCGGGTCGAGGTCGTGCTCGCCCCGTACGAGGCCTGAGCCGCCGCCGCTGCACCGTGACCGCCCCCGCCCCGTTCCCGCCGACCCTCCGTGAGGTCATGCTGCGCGGACGCTGGATCGGCATGCTGCTGCTGTGCCTCGTGGTCGCCGGGGTGTTCGCGTGGCTCGGGCAGTGGCAGCTGGAGCGCGCGATCGAGACCGACCCGCCGCCGCCCGGCGTGACCGAGCAGGTGCGGCCGCTGTCCGACGTGGTCGAGCCGGGGCAGTACCTCGCCGAACCCCTCGTGGGGCAGCGGGTCGAGACGAGCGGGACGTGGATCCCGGACGACTTCCTGGTGGTGTCGAGCCGCTTCAACGACGGCGTCGAGGGGTTCTGGGTCACCGGACAGCTGCGGGTGGACGAGCGTGTGTCGATCGCGGTGGCGATCGGCTGGGCTCCCGACCGCGCGGCCGCCGATGCCGCGGTGGAGCGCCTGGCCGCGGAGGCCGACGGTCGCCCGGTCGAGGTGGCGGGGCGCATCATCTCGGACGAGGGGCCGTCGGTGCCGCCGCGCAGCGACCCGGAGCGTCTCGACCGCATGTCGCCCGCCGCGCTGCTCAGCCGCTGGCACGACACGGAGCAGCTCGACGTGTACCGCCCGTACCTCGCCTCGACCACCGCGACGGCGGGCCTCGAGGACATCTCCTCGCCGGCGCCCGATGAGCAGTCGCCGGTGAACTGGCTCAACGTGTTCTACGCGGTGGAGTGGGCGATCTTCGCGGGCTTCGCGTTCTACCTCTGGTACCGCCTGGCGAAGGACGCGTGGGAGCGCGAGGTCGAGGAGTTCGAGGACGCGGCGGCGGCCGAGAGCGCCTGAACGGCGTGCGCATCCGCGCGACCTCCGGTGCGCTTCTGCGCGCGGCCGTGCCCCGATGTGAACCTTCGTCAGGGGTGCGCGCGGCCCTTCGGTGAGCAGTCGGTGACCATCGTGAAAACTCCGTTGAGGATGTCCGACCCGCTTCGTATGCTCGCTCCATGTGCGCACGCTGGGAGTTCCCGATGCGTGCGGTGACAGCGTCCTGAGCAGGGTCGATACACGATCGAGGAGACAGCACCGATGATGTCCGCTTCAGAGCACGGGGAGCCCATGACCCCCGTCTCGCACCGCAGAACCAGGGGGCGCATCGGCGCTCTCGCCGTGACCTGCGTCGCCACCCTGGGCCTCGGCTCGCTGGTCGCGACGCCCGCCGTCGCCGATCCGACCGGGACCGGGGTGGTGATCAATGAGGCGTACCTCTCCGGAGGCAGTGCCGGTGCGGCGTACACGAACAAGTTCGTGGAGCTGTACAACCCCACGTCCGAGGCGGTGTCGCTCGACGGCATGTCCCTGCAGTACCGCTCGGCGACCGGCTCGGCGGCGTTCACCGGGATCGCGCCGCTCACCGGCAGCATCCCCGCCGGCGGCTACTTCCTGGTGCAGGGCAACAGCAACGGCACGAACGGCGCCGCGCTGCCCACGCCCGACGCGGTCACCGGCCTCACCCCGAGCGGCACGAACGGCACCATCGCCCTGGTCGAGGGCACCACGGCGATCACGCTCGCCCCCGGGTCCGCTGCGGGAGCCGACGGCGTCGTCGACCTGCTCGGCTACGGCACCTCCAACACGTTCGAGACGAAGGCGGCCACGGCGCCGTCGGGCAACACCGATGTGCGGTCGCTGAACCGCACGAACGGCGCGGACACCGACGACAACAGCGTCGACTTCTCGCTGTCCGCCACCATCACCCCGCAGAACTCCGGTGGCACCGACCCCGGCACCGACCCGGGCACCGACCCCGGCACGGAGCCGCAGAAGGCGACCATCGCCGAGGTGCAGGGCACCACCGATGTCTCGCCACTGAACGGCACGCGCGTGCAGGTCGAGGGCGTCGTCACCGCCGACTACCGCACGGGCGGCTACAAGGGCATCGTCATCCAGACCCAGGGCTCGGGCGGCGCGACCGACGCGACCCCCGGCGCCTCCGACGGCGTCTTCGTCTTCCTGAACGCGCTGGCCCCCACGCTCGCGATCGGCGACCTGGTCTCGGTCACCGGCACCGTGAGCGAGTACTACGGCCAGACGCAGGTGAACCCGGCCGCCGCGGCGGACGTGACGGTGGTCACGCCGGGCGTCGGCGTGCCCGCGGTCACTCCGCTGCCCGCCACGGTGCAGGGCGCCGACCGGGAGCAGTACGAGAACATGCTCGTCGCGCCCGAGGGCACCTACCGCCTGGCGTCGAGCCACCAGCTGTACAACTACGGCACGCTGTGGCTGAACGCAGGAGATGCCCTGGCCGTGAAGAGCACCGAGACCACGCGTCCCGGTGCCGACGCCGCCGCGATCGCCGCGGCCAACCGCGCCAATCGCATCCTGCTCGACGACGGCTGGTCGATCCAGGTGACCAACAGCGGCCACCCGGGTCAGCAGCCCTACTTCACGAAGGACCAGGTCGTCCGCAACGGCGACACGGTCGACTTCGGCGACAACGGCTACGTGCTGCAGTGGGGCTTCGACGACTGGCGTCTGCAGCCGGTCGTGCCGATCGACGACTCCTCGCCCGCCGAGCTGAAGGTCGGCTTCGCGGCGACGAACCCGCGTCCGACGGAGGCGCCCGAGGTGGGCGGCGACGTGCAGGTGGCGTCGTTCAACGTCTACAACTACTTCACGACGCTGAAGAGCGAGAACTCCAACGCGCGGGGCGCCGCGAACGCCGCGCAGTTCGCGATCCAGAAGTCCAAGATCGTCGCGGCGATCAACGGCCTCGACGCCGAGATCGTCTCGCTCATGGAGATCGAGAATTCGGTCAAGCTCGGCAAGCCGGTCGACACGGCGCTGAAGGATCTGGTCGCCGGCCTGAACGCCGACGCCGGCAGCGACGTGTGGGGCTACGTGCCCACGCCCGAGGCGCTGAACGATGCGGCGACGACCGACTACATCACCAACGCGATCATCTACAAGAAGGACGCCGTGAAGCGGGTCGGTGACAGTCTCACGACGACCGACGAGTCGGTGTGGGGCAACGCGCGCGAGCCGATCGCGCAGGCGTTCGACATCGACGGCCGCGTGGTCACCGTGGTCGCGAACCACCTGAAGTCGAAGTCGCCGCCCGAGGGTGCGGGGGCGGAGCCGGCCGACGGCCAGGGCTTCTTCAACGCCGACCGCGTGGCGCAGGCGAACGCGATCCTCGCCTTCACGGCGGAGCTGGAAGAGACGACCGGCAGCAGCGACATGCTCCTGATCGGCGACTTCAACGCCTACGGCAAGGAAGATCCGATCGACGTCTTCACCTCCCAGGGGTGGAGCGACCTGGTCGCCGACGAGACCGACGGTCAGTACACGTACACGTTCGACGGCGAGCTCGGCTCGCTCGACCACGTGATCGCGTCGCCGTCGCTCGTCTCGTCGATCACCGGCGCGGGCGTCTGGGGCATCAACTCGCCGGAGTGGAGCGACCGCGGCTACGCGTTCGGCGCCACCGAGGAGGGCACCCCGTACCGCTCCAGCGACCACGACCCGATCATCGTCGGCGTCTCCGCGGAGATCCCGCCGGTGAGCATCGACGTGGTCACGGTGAACGACTTCCACGGCCGCATCGAGGCCGACGGGGCCGCGGCCGGTGCCGCGGTGCTCGCCGGTGCGGTGCAGCAGTTCCGTGACGCGAACCCGAACCTGATCTTCGCGGGAGCCGGCGACCTGATCGGCGCGTCGACGTTCACCTCCTTCATCAACGACGACAACCCCACGATCGACGCGCTCAACGCGGCGGGCCTCGATGTGAGCGCCGCGGGCAACCACGAGTTCGACCAGGGCTGGGAGGACCTGCGCGATCGCGTGCAGGACCGTGCGGACTGGGAGTACATCTCGTCGAACGTGTTCGTCACCGAGACCGGTGAGCCCGCGCTCGCCCCGGCCTGGGTGAAGGAGGTCGACGGCGTGCGCGTCGGGTTCGTCGGCGCCGTCACGGAAGACCTCGACTCGCTGGTGTCCCCGGAGGGCATCGCCGATCTCGAGGTGCGCAGCATCGTCGACTCCGTCAACGCGGTGGCCGACGACCTGCGCGACGGTGACGCGTCCAACGGCGAGGCGGATGTCGTGATCCTGCTCGTGCACGAGGGGGCCGAGAGCACCGCGCTGTCGGCCATCACGGAGGACTCCCCGCTGGGTGAGATCGTCTACGGGGTGGACGACGACGTGGACGCGATCGTGTCGGCGCACACGCACCTCGCGTACAACCACGTGATCGACGGTCGCCCCGTGGTCTCCGCCGGTCAGTACGGCGAGAACCTCGGGCTGATGAACCTGCAGGTCGACCCGACCACGAAGGAGCTGCTCTCGATCACCAACGAGATCAAGCCGCTCACGGCCGCAGGCAAGCCGCTGTACCCGGCGGTGCCGGAGGTGCAGGCGATCGTCGACGCCGCCAAGGCCGAGGCCGACGTGCTGGGCGCCGTGAAGGTGGGCGACATCACCGCCGACTTCAACCGGGCGCGGCAGACGAACGGCTCGGAGAACCGCGGCGGCGAGTCCACGATCGGCAACTTCGTGGCCGACGTGCAGCAGTGGTCCACGGGCGCCGACCTGGCGCTCATGAACCCGGGAGGCATCCGCGCGAATCTCACGTACGCGTCGTCGTCCGCGAGCGATCCGAACGGCAACGTCACGTACCGCGAGGCGGCCACGGTCCAGCCCTTCGCCAACACGCTGGTCACCCTGACCCTCACCGGCACGCAGCTCAAGGGCGTGCTCGAGGAGCAGTGGCAGCCGGCGGGGTCGGCACGTCCGTTCCTCAAGCTCGGCGTCTCGAAGGGTCTCGTCTACACGTACGACCCGACCGCGGCGCAGGGCTCGCGCATCACGTCGATCACGCTGAACGGCGTCCCGGTCGACCCGGACGCGCAGTACACGGTGGCGGCGAACTCGTTCCTCGCGGCGGGTGGCGACAACTTCGCCACCTTCAAGGAGGGCGCGGGCAAGCGCGACACCGGCAAGATCGACCTGCAGTCGATGGTGGACTGGTTCGACGCGAACAAGACCGCGACGCCCGATCTCGCCCAGCGCGCGGTCGGCGTGACGCTCAGCCCGGCCGATGCCGACGGGTACAGCGCCGGCGACCAGGTGACGGTGTCGCTCTCGTCGCTCGCGTTCAGCGGGGGAGAGGCCGCACCGGGCGAGGTGACGCTGTCGCTCGGTGACACGGCGCTCGCCTCGGGCACGGTCGACCCGGCCGTGGTCGACACCACGGACGAGGGTGGCCGTGCGGCGCTCACGTTCGCGGTGCCGTCCGGGGTGTTCGGCGACCAGGTGCTGACGGTGAACGTCCCCGCGACGGGCACCACGGTGCAGGTGCCCCTCACGATCGCCGGCCAGGAGGAGTTCGCCGGCACGATCGAGCTCGGCTCCTCCAAGGTGGCCGCGGGCAAGAAGCTCACGGTCACGGGCGAGGGGTATGTGCCGGGCGAGACCGTGACGATCGCGCTGCAGCCCAAGAAGGGCGCGGCGGTGCAGGTCGGCACGGTGCAGGTCGGCGCCGACGGGACGTTCACCACGCAGGTGACCGTGCCGAAGAGCGCACAGCCGGGCAAGTACACGGTCTCGGCGGCTCAGGCCGACGGTGACGCGGCGACCGCGACCGTCACGGTGAACCGTGCGGGCGGCATCGTCGGCGCGATCATCGACTGGCTGTGGGACCTCATCTCCGGCTGGTTCTGAGTCCGGAGCGGATGATCGCAGCGGAGGCCGTCGGGAGCGATCCCGGCGGCCTCCGTCGTGCCGCGGGCGACGGAGCCGCCGGCCGGATTCGGCATCGGGCGACCCCGACTAGACTGGACCCATGCCCGAACCGAAAGTCGCCAGCTTTCCGGCGATCCGCGGTGCGCTGAAGTTCTACCAGATCGCGTCGATCATCACGGGAGTCATGCTGCTCCTGCTGCTGACCGAGATGGTGCTCAAGTACACGCCGATCCACCTCGAGCTCTTCGCGGGAGGCTCCGGCGGACCGCTCTGGTTCGCGGGCGTGATCGCGGGCCCCGACTGCCAGTGGTGGTCGCTGTTCGCCCCGATGACGAACTCCTGCGAGATGACGTCGCTGGGCGACGGCTTCAACCTGTCGCTGTTCATCCTGGTGGCCCACGGCTGGTTCTACGTGGTCTACCTGTTCGCATGCTTCCGCATGTGGAGCCTGATGCGCTGGCCGTTCCCGCGGTTCATCCTGCTCGCCCTCGGCGGTGTCGTGCCGCTGCTGTCGTTCTTCATGGAGGCCATCGTCGCCCGTGAAGTGAAGTCCTATCTCGCCACCCGGGAGGCCGAGGAGGCCTCCGCGACCGCCCCGGAAGGTGTCCGTTGACCGAACAGTCCGAGACCCAGCAGCGCCCCGCGCTCGTCGTCGACTTCGGCGCGCAGTACGCGCAGCTGATCGCCCGTCGTGTGCGGGAGGCCGGCGTCTACAGCGAGATCGTGCCGCACACGGCCACGGCCGCGGAGATCGCCGCCAAGAACCCGGTGGCGATCATCCTGTCCGGCGGCCCGTCGTCGGTGTACGAGGAGGGGGCGCCGAAGCTCGACCCCGCCGTGTTCGACCTCGACGTGCCCACGCTGGGCATCTGCTACGGCTTCCAGTACATGGCGCAGACCCTCGGCGGCGAGGTCGCGAACACCGGGCTGCGCGAGTACGGCGCCACCGATGCCGTGATCTCCGGCGACGGCGGCGTCCTGCTGGGCGGGCAGCCCGCGGAGCAGAACGTGTGGATGAGTCACGGCGACCAGGTCGCGAAGGCGCCGGAGGGCTTCGAGGTCCTCGCCACGACCGAGGCGACCAAGGTCGCGGCGTTCGCGAACGAGGAGCGCCGTTTCTACGGCGTGCAGTGGCACCCCGAGGTCAAGCACTCCGACCACGGCCAGCGCGTGCTGGAGAACTTCCTCCACAAGGGCGCGGGCCTCGCGTCCGACTGGAACCCCGACAACGTGATCGCCGAGCAGGTCGAGCGCATCCGCGAGCAGGTCGGCGACGCCCGCGTCATCTCCGCGCTGTCCGGCGGCGTCGACTCCGCGGTCTCGACCGCCCTCGTCCACAAGGCCATCGGCGACCAGCTCACGGCGGTGTTCGTCGACCACGGGCTGCTCCGCAAGGGCGAGCGCGAGCAGGTCGAGAAGGACTACGTCGAGTCGACCGGCGTGCGGCTCATCACGGTCGACGCGGCCGAGACCTTCCTCGGACACCTGAAGGGTGTGACCGACCCGGAGGAGAAGCGCAAGATCATCGGCCGCGAGTTCATCCGCGCGTTCGAGAAGGTGCAGCTCGACCTCGTCGAAGAGGCGAAGGCCGACGGCGGCGCCCCGGTGAAGTTCCTCGTGCAGGGCACGCTCTACCCCGACGTGGTGGAGTCCGGCGGAGGCGCGGGCACCGCGAACATCAAGTCGCATCACAACGTGGGCGGCCTGCCCGACGACCTCGACTTCGAGCTGATCGAGCCGCTGCGGGCCCTGTTCAAAGACGAGGTGCGTGCGATCGGCCGTGAGCTGGGCATCCCCGAGGCAATCGTCGGACGGCAGCCGTTTCCGGGGCCCGGCCTCGGCATCCGGATCATCGGTGAGGTCACCGCTGACCGTCTCGAGATTCTGCGTGAGGCCGACGCCATCGCCCGCGAAGAGCTGACGAAGGCGGGTCTCGACCAGGAGATCTGGCAGTGCCCCGTGGTGCTGCTGGCCGACGTGCGCTCGGTGGGCGTGCAGGGCGACGGCCGCACGTACGGCCACCCGATCGTGCTGCGTCCGGTGTCGAGCGAAGACGCCATGACCGCCGACTGGACGCGCCTGCCGTACGACGTGCTGTCGAAGATCTCGAACCGCATCACGAACGGGGTGCGCGACGTGAACCGGGTCGTGCTCGATGTCACGTCGAAGCCCCCGGGGACGATCGAGTGGGAGTGACGGGGGGCGAGTGATCGGCTCCCGCGTCCGCCGAGGAGGTGCGAGACGATGACCGAGGAGTCCCCACCCGTGCTTCCGGACGCGGACTACCTGGTGCTGTCCAGCCGCCTCATCCCGGGGCTCGACGGCGGATACACGATCGCGACCCTCGCCCGCGCCCGGATGCTGGCCGCGGCGGGCGTCGGCGACGGCGCCGGACCGGAACTGCTGACGTTCGATCCGGGTACCGCCGCCGACCATGCGGAGCATCGACGGGTGTTCACGGAGCGCGGCGCGCTGTCCGACCCGGGGCGCATGCGCAACCTCTTCGATGAGGCCGTCGCACCTGAGGGCGGGGCGGCCGCGTGGCTGCGGGAGACCGCCGATGCCGCCGTCGTCGCCGACCCCGACGTCGAGTACCGGGTGCTGCGCGACGTCGAGGACCGCCCGTTCGCCGCGCTCCCGGTGATCCCGGGCAACCCGGACTGGCACCTGACCGACGAGCCGGTGCTGGTGTACGACGCCGCGGGAGCAGTGGCCGGCGCCCTGCGCGGCTTCCGCGGCCTGTACCGGGCGTGGCTCGACCACGTCGTGGCCGCCTCGGGCGACCGTCGCGTCGTCGTGATCTGCGAGTCGCGGCAGCTGGGCGAGCTCATCGCCGACTGGGACGACCCGCGCGTGCGCATCGTCCACACGATCCACACGATGCACGTGGAGGCGCCGTACACGCCGGACGCGACCATGAACACGCTGTGGACGCGGTGGTTCCGCCTGGCCGACCGCTTCGACGCGGTGGTCTGGCCGACCGCGACGCAGCGTGACGACGTGGTCGCGCGTTTCGGGGCGTCCGCGAATCACGTCGTGGTGCCCAACCCGATCGCGCCGGTCACGGCCCGCGCCGACCTGCGCGAAGACGGTCTCGTGGTGGTGCTGGGACGTCTCGCGCCCGGCAAGCGCATCGACCACGCGATCCGTGCGTTCCTCGCCGCCGACGTCGCCGGCACGCGACTGGAGATCTGGGGCACGGGGCCGGAGCAGGAGAAGCTGGCGGCGCTGATCGCCCAGCTCGACGCGGGCGACCGCGTGGTGCTCGGCGGGTATGCCGACGACCCGGCCACGGTGCTCGACCGGGCGTCGCTGCTGCTCACGTCGACCGCGTTCGAGGGGCAGCCGCTCGGGGTCGTGGAGGCGCTGCTGCACGGCACACCGGTCGTGTCCTACGACGTCCGCTACGGCATCCGCGATGTGCTGGGGGCGGGTGGCGGCGTGCTGGTGCCCGCGGGCGACGAGGGCGCACTGGCGACCGCGCTCCGCGATCTGCTGACCGACGCCGATCGTCTGGCCGTGCTGCGCGCCGAGGCGCCGTCGGTCGCGGCGGCCTGGAGCCCCGAGCGCTCCCTCGCCGCCCTCACGGGCGTGGTCGCCGAGGTCTCCGCCCGCCCCTCTCGACGCGCCTGATCCGCGGCGGCGCGGACGTCGGAGGAAAAGTTCTCCGTCGATGTCGATCCGGGCCGTTCCCGTTCGACGTCTTCAGTGAGAGGGTCGAGAGACGGCCCCATCCGACAAGGAGAACATCATGAAGTTCATGCTCATCATGCGCGCGACCGACGACGCGGTGGCGGCGTACCAGGAGATGCCCTTCGAGCAGGTCATCGAGGCCATGGGCCGATACAACGAGTCGATGATGAAGGCGGGCGTGCTGGTCGCCGGCGAGGGTCTGACGGACGCCGCGGAGGGCTTCGTGGTGGACTTCAGCGCCGACAAGCCGCTGATCACCGATGGCCCCTACGGGGAGACGAAGGAGCTGTTCAACGGCTTCTGGATCGTGGAGGTGTCGTCGCGCGAGGAGGCTGCGGAGTGGGCGAGCCGTGCGCCGCTCGGACCCGGGTCGTACCTCGAGGTGCGCCGCGTGACCGGCCCGGAGGACTTCCCCGCCGACAACGAGTGGATCGAGAAGGAGGCGGGCTGGCGCGAGGAGCAGGCCCGCCGCGCCGAGCAGCAGTGACCGCCGGCCGATGGACGCGCACGACGTGACGGCACGCTCCGCCCCCGCAGAGGGGTCGGCGGAGCGGGCCGTCGCCGCGGTGTGGCGCATCGAGTCCGCACGCATCGTGGGCACGCTCACCCGCATGGTCGGCGACTTCGGGCTCGCCGAGGATCTGGCGCAGGAGGCGCTGGTCGACGCACTGCGCCAGTGGCCCGTCGACGGGGTGCCGCGCAATGCGGCCGCGTGGCTCACCGGGGTCGCCAAGCGCAAGGCGGTGGACGCGTGGCGGCGTCGGGAGCGGCTGGACGACCGTCTGGCCCTGATCGCGCACGACCTGGAGCGCGAGCAGGCCGAGGTGCGGGATCCGTCGGACCCCGATGAGGTCGACGACGACGTGCTGCGGCTCATCTTCATCGCGTGCCACCCCGTGCTGTCGAGGGAGGCGCAGGTCGCGCTGACCCTCCGCGTGGTCGGCGGGTTGTCGAGCGAGGAGATCGCCCGGGCGTTCCTGGTGCCGACCGCGACCGTGCAGCAGCGCATCGTGCGGGCCAAGAAGACGCTCGCGGCGGCCCATGCGCCGTTCGAGGTGCCGCCGCGCGACGAGCATGCGCAGCGGCTCGGGGCGGTCCTGGGCGTGCTGTATCTGGTGTTCAACGAGGCGCACGCGGCGAGCAGCGGCCCGGAGTGGATGCGTCCGGAGCTGAGCGAGGAGGCGATCCGTCTCGCGCGCGTGCTGGCGGCGCTGATGCCGCGCGAGCCGGAGGTGCACGGTCTGCTCGCGCTGATGGAGCTCACCGCCGCCCGGTTCCCGGCCCGCCGCGACGCGAACGGCGACCCGGTGCTGCTCGCGGATCAGGATCGTGGCCGCTGGGATCGCAGTCGCATCGTCCGGGGTCGCGCCGCGCTGGCGACGGCGGACGGGTTGGGACGCGGTCGCGGGGTGTACGGCCTGCAGGCGGCGATCGCGGAGTGCCATGCCATCGCGGCCTCGGTCGACGACACCGACTGGGATCGGATCGTGCTGCTGTACGAGGCGCTCGGTCGCCTGGCCCCGTCCCCGGTCGTGGAGCTGAACCGCGCCGCGGCGGTGGCGATGGCCACGGGCCCCGCGTCGGCGCTGCGCATCGTCGACCAGCTCGCGGCGTCGGGCGCGCTGCGCGGCTATCACCTGCTCCCGGCGACGCGTGGCGAGCTGCTGCGGCGTCTCGGGCGGGAAGACGAGGCCCGCAGCGAGTTCGCGGTCGCCGCGGGCATCGCGGGCAACGACCGCGAGCGTGCGCTGCTGGAGCGCAAGGCCCGCGGGGCGGTGAGCTGAGCCCCGCCGTAGGGCCGGGCCATCCCCGCGAGGACGGGTCCGGGGGAAACGAAAAGACCCGCCCCTCACGGATGCTGTCGCAGCCGTGAGGGACGGGCGTGATGACGCGGGGGCGCGTCGAGTGGGGTCGCGCGTCAGTCGTTGACCTTCTGGCCACGGCCGACGATGAGGCCGTAGATCAGCAGCACGATGATCGAGCCGCCGATGGCGAGGAGCCAGGTTCCGAGGTCCCAGAACTCCGTGAGAGGACGGTTGAGGATCAGGCTGCCGAGCCATCCTCCGAGCAGGGCGCCGACGACGCCGAGCAGCAGCGTGACGAACCACCCGCCTCCCTGCTTACCGGGCAGGATCAGCTTGGCGATGGCTCCGGCGATGAGGCCGAGGAGAAGAAAGCCGAGAAAGCTCATGGTCAGCTCCTTGATGTCGGGAGCCCCGGGGTGCCGGGGCTTCGTGATATCCACAGTGCCGCGATCGGCAGTCGCGTGCCAACCCCTTGCGCCGCACTCCCCGGATATGGCAAGAGGCCCGCCTCCCCGAGGGGAGACGGGCCTCTGTCGCGACGGGCGTCAGTTGTTGCCGCGGGCGATCGCGATGATCCGCAGGATCTCCACGTACAGCCAGACGACGGTGACCATGATGCCGAAGGCGCCGAGCCAGCCGTACTTGCGGGGAGCGCCGTTGCGCACACCCTGCTGGATCTGGTCGAAGTCGAGCACCAGCGAATACGCGGCCATGATGACCACGAGCACGCCGATGATCAGACCGAGCGGGATACCCATGATCTTCGCGCTGTACAGACCGAAGGCTTGCTCAGCGGGCAGGACGTTCGTCCACATCAGCACGAGGTTCAGCAGCGAGAAGACCAGATAGCCGATCATGGCTACGAGGAAGATCTTGGTGGCCTTCTTGGAGGCACGGATCTTGCCGCTCGCGAACAGTGCCAGGGTGACGCCGACCACAGCGATCGTGGCGAGCGTCGCCTGCAACACGATGCCCGGCCAGCGGACCTCGAAGAACGCGGAGATGCCGCCGATGAACAGGCCCTCGAACGCCGCGTAGGCGAAGATCAGCGCGGGGCGGACCGTCTTGCGCGAGGTGAAGGTGATGACCATCGCGAGCACGAAGCCGCCGAGCGCACCGATGATCCACGGCAGCATGTTGACGGTGTTGCCGCCGTACGGGTCGAAGCGCGGGGCCGAGATGCCGCCGAGGGTCCACACCCAGCCGACCGCGGCGGTGACGAGGAGGATCGCGAACAGTCCAGCGGTCTTCCACACCGTGTCCTCGACCGACATGCGGTCGGTCTCGATGGCGCCGGCGGGCGGCGCCGCGTACATGCCCTCGAGCTGCGCGTTGGTGGCGGCGTCGACGGAGGCGTGCGTGAACGAGGCGTTCTGCGCACCCTGAGCAGCCTGCGGAGCGCCGGGATATGTCGCGACGTTGCGCGGGTCCTGCTGCTGGAACGCAGGATTGTTGAAAGCGAAGTTGCTCATTGGTGGGCCTCACTCCAAAGGGGGGTAGTAGGTCGCTTTCCTCCACGATACCCGGGCGGCGACACGCGCGGGGTGTTCTACGCTGTGAGCGTGCCCAGGAAAAACCCGCTCGTGATCGGGCATCGCGGAGCCCCCGGCTATCGCCCGGAGCACAGCCGCTCCTCCTATGAGCTCGCGCTGGCGATGGGCGTGGACGCGGTCGAGCCCGACGTGGTGGCGACGAAGGACGGGGTGCTGATCGTGCGCCACGAGAACGAGATCTCGGGCACGACCGACGTCGCGGAACACCCCGAGTTCGCCGATCGCCGGACGACCAAGCGCGTGGACGGCGCGACGCTGACCGGCTGGTTCACCGAGGACTTCACGTGGGACGAGCTCGCCACGCTGCGCACCCGCGAGCGGCTGCCCGAGGTGCGGGTGTCGAGCGCGAGCTTCGACGGGGGCCAGGCGATCCTGCGGCTGCGTGAGGTGCTCGACCTCGTGCGCGAGGGGTCGGTGGAGCACAGCAGGGAGATCGGCGTGGTGCTGGAGGTGAAGCACGCCACCTACTTCGCGAGTGCCGGTCTCGACCTGGCGCCGCTCATCGCCGCGGAGCTGCGCGAGGCCGGATGGGCGGACGGCGCGCTGCCGCTGGTGATCGAGAGCTTCGAGTCGACCGTGCTGCGGCAGCTGCGCGCCCTCGGGATGCCGGCGTCGTACGTGTATCTGATCGAGGCGAAGGGGCGTCCGTACGACCTGGCCGTCGCGCAGGGGAAGCGGGCGCGCACGTACCCCGAGACGGTGACGCCCGCGGGGCTCGACGCGCTGGTGGGTGAGGTGGACGGCATCAGCGTCGACAAGAAGATGCTGCTGGCCGAGGGGAACACGATCGTCGCGGATGCCCACGCCCGCGGCCTGTCGGTGTTCACGTGGACCTGCCGCCCCGAGAACGCGTTCCTCGCCCCGCGGTTCCGCGGCGACGGCGGGCGCGGGGCGTTCGGCGACTACGAGGCCGAGTGGGACGCGATCGCGCGGCAGGGCGTGGACGGCGTGTTCGTCGACCACCCCGACCTGGGTGTCGCGTTCTTCCGGGGCTGACGTCCGCGGGTCAGAGCGTACGGTCGAAGGCGCCGCGGCGGGTGGAGACGATCTCCTTGCCGAGGGGCATGAGGGAGACCGGGATCATCTTGAAGTCGGCGATGCCCATCGGGATGCCGATGATGGTGACGCACAGGGCGAGGCCGGAGACGATGTGCCCGATCGCGAGCCACCAGCCCGCGAGGATGACCCAGAGCACGTTGCCGAGGAACGAGCCGACGCCGGCGGTCGGCTTGCTGACGACCTCGCGGCCGAAGGGCCAGATGGCGTAGCGGGCGATGCGGAACGAGGCGATCGCCCAGGGGATCGTGACGATCGGGATGCACAGCAGCACTCCGGCGAGCAGATAGCCGAGGAAGAGGGCCCAGCCGGCGAGGATGACCCAGATGATGTTGAGGATCGTGCGCATTCTGCGATTGTGTCATCCGGTCGCGGGCGCGGCTGGGGATCCGCCCGGAGGTCCCGGGTGGGCGCGCGAACCGATGCCAGACTGACCGCATGACCGGAATATTGGTGCAGGACGTCAGCAGGGCCTTCGGGACGGTGCAGGCCGTACGCTCGGCCACCCTCCGCGCGGAACCGGGCAAGGTGACCGGACTGGTCGGGCCCAACGGTGCGGGCAAGACCACGCTGCTGCTCATGCTCGCGTCGCTCCTGGCACCCGACACGGGCACGATCCGCATCGGCGGCGTCGACCCGGCCGAAGATCCGCTCGCGGCCCGGCGACTGCTCGGCTGGATGCCCGACGCCCTCGGCGCCTGGCCCTCGCTCACCGCCCGCGAGACCATCGTCACGACCGCCCGGCTCTACGGCATCACCGCTGCGGACGCCGCCGTCCGCGCCCAGCAGCTGCTCGCCCTCGTCGGCCTGGGCGAGCTCGCCGACTCGCCGGCCAAGGTGCTGTCGCGCGGACAGAAGCAGAAGCTCGGCCTCGCCCGCGCCCTCGTGCACGACCCCCAGGTGCTGCTCCTCGACGAGCCGGCCTCCGGACTCGACCCCGAAGCGCGCGTGCAGCTGCGGGTGCTGCTGCGCCGGTTCGCGGCCGAGGGTCGCACGATCCTCATCTCCAGCCACATCCTGTCGGAGCTCGAGGAGGTCGTCGACGACGCCGTGTTCCTCGTCGCCGGATCGGTGGTCGACGCCGCCCCCGCGCAGAGCAGCGTGCGCGCGTGGCGCATCCGCCTGGCGGGCGTCACCCCGGAGCGTCTGAGCGCCGACACCTGGCAGGTCGCATCGCAGCTCGGCCTCGCGCCCGAGTCGCTCGCCGTCGACCGCGGCGCCGTGCTCGTGGGGTTCGCCGGGGAGGACGCGGCCGCCCAGTCGCTGCGGCGGCTCGTGGAGGCGGGACTACCCGTGGCGGAGTTCGCGCCGGCGCAGAGCGACCTCGAGCACACGTTCCTGCACCTGCAGCACCCCGCGCCCGCACAGCCGGCGACCGCGCCGACCCCGCCACCGCCCGCCCCGCCCGCGGCCACATCGCCCGCGACCACCGAAGGAACGGAGGCCGGCGCATGAGTCTCGCGAACATCGGCATCATCGCCCGGCTCGAACTCACGCAGCGGCTGCGGAGCGTCGGCTGGTACGTGCTCCTCGGCGTCTTCGCCCTCGTGCTGCTGGGCATCACCGGGCTCGCGTTCGCCGTGTACTCCTGGGGCGACGCGGTCGGCGCCGGGGTGTACTCCATCGTCGTCAACATCGTGCTGCTGCTCGTGGTGCTCGTCTCGCCGACGCTCAGCGGCAACGCGATCAACGGCGACCGCGATGCCGCCACCCTCGGCGCCATCCAGGTCACGGCCGCGTCGACCGGCGACATCATGCTGGGCAAGCTCCTCGCCGCCATCGCGACCGGTGGGGCGTTCCTGCTCGTCGCCGTGCCGTTCCTGGCGCTGTCGTTGCTCGGTGGCGGCGCCGATCCGCTCGTGCTCCTGGTGTCACTGCTCGTGCTCGCGGCCGAGATCGTGGTGGTGGCCGCGATCGGGGTCGGGCTCAGCGGGCTCATCGCGCGCCCCCTGTTCTCCGTCGCGGCCACCTACCTCGTCGTCTCGGGGCTCGTGGTGGGCACGCTGATCGTCTTCGCGCTGGGCGGCATGGCCATCCGCAGCGAGGCCACCAGCTACAGCCGTCCGTACGACGCGAACGGCAACGTCGAGTGCGACCGGTGGGAGGTGTCGACGACCTACGAGGCGCCGCGCTTCGACCTGGTGTGGTGGGCGCTCGCCGCGAACCCGTTCGTGGTGCTCGCGGACGCCACGCCCACCGAGTTCTCCAGGGACGGGTACCCCGTCGACCTGTTCGGCCAGATCAAGTACGGCCTGCGCAGCGCCCAGCAGTCACCGCTGGAGCAGCGGTGGGACGAGTGCGACACGGACGGGAACTACCGCACGCCGCAGGAGGTCATCGAGTCGTCGGTGCCCAGCTGGTTCGTGGGGCTCGGGGTGCAGGTCGTGATCGCCGGATCGCTGTTCGCCGGGGCCTGGGCGCGCACCCGCACGCCCGCGCGACGCCTGCCGCCCGGCACGCGGATCGCCTGACGGTACGGGAGGTCACGCCCTGTGCTCGGATTCTCTGACCCAGCTCGAGTACTCGACGAGTGCTCTGACGTCCGACGCCGCCAACACGCGAAGGTCGTCGTCGGGGAACAGGGTCTGAACGGTGAGCACAGGATGGCCCTCCGCATCGAGACGACTTCCCACGGCTTCGAGGTTGAGCGGATCGGCGCGGACGATTCGAGCGTGTGCATCGCGCACCTGCGCGAGCGTGTGGGCGGAGGCTACGACGCGGAGATCGTCGCCGAAGAACGGGCGTAGTCGATCCCGCACCGTGTCGACGTCGTACGCCACCACGTAGTGAAGGTAGTGGCGTGACCCGTGACGCTCCTGGCACAACGGAACCCACTCGGCCGCGAGGGGCGGATCGTCGGAGAACAGCAGGTTCGCTACGTCCTCGGTGAACGGCGCGTCGAACGGCGCGGGAACATGCTCCTCGATTCCGCGGAATCTCGCCGGCGGTTCGCGCGTTAACGCTGGACGCGCCGAGATCACCCGGAGCGCACGCTCCGTCACCGTTGCCTGGATCTGCACGAGGCCGCCGTCCTGAGCGGCCAGAAGTTCGGCGCTCGGATCGGTGAGACGCAGTCGCGCTCCTGGAAGCGGTGGTTCGGAGGGGCGCTCGATCTCAAGCTGGGAATCGCCCTCTCGTCGAAGAGCGCCCGTGCATGTCACCGTCGAGCCCACGCCGAGGAATGCTGTAAGGGGTTCGATAGGGGGCATCAGCATCCGCAGAGGTCGTAGGGGTTGTCTTCCAGGACCCAGAGCGCGTATTTATAAGGCGGCCATGGGTAACCGGGAGCCTTCGTGTCGCGACGGCACTGGTGATCATAGAGGCCGTACTTGGCCGCGAGGCCAGACGACTTCAGGTGCTTCCAGCGAGCTTCGCAGGTGCTGATCGATTTGAAACCGCTTTGCCATGGACGCCAATGCATCGCCGCGCTAGCCTGCTCTGCTGTCCCGATGGTCAGCATGAAGGCCAACAGGGCCGTCAAAATAGCGGCGGAGCATCGGGATCCCCGCCCGGAATTGACTGTCGTTTGCACGTTGCTACTCCCTCGAAACTGGTGGACCCGGGCATCAGGACCGGTCGGAATCCGGGCCTCGTGCGGGCCACGGTAAGTCGAAGTCGCGGGTACGCGGACGCAGGGGTTTTGGGATATCGGGATGAAACAGCGACGGAGGCCGCGGGATCGCCACCCGCCGTTCACCGTCCGTGCACCGGGCGGACCGACGGCGTCCACCGGGGGTCGGTGGTCTGGGCTCGTACCCGTCTGAGCCCGTCCGGGCGATCCCTCCAGGAGACTCCATGCCCCGCTTGCAGTCCGCAGCGGCGGTCGCGGCGGTGTGCGCACTGAGCGCCGCCGCCCTGCTCGCCGCCCCCGCCGCGGTCGCCGCCACCGGCGTCCGTCCGACCGAAGAGACCGCGCCGGTCGCCGACCCGTCGGGGCTCGTACTGAACGAGATCGTCTACGACGACGCGCCCACCGGGCTCGCCGACCAGGTCGAGCTGTACAACGCGGGCGACACCCCCGTGGACCTCGCGGGCTGGACCATCGCCGACGAGAAGCGCGACAGCGTCGGTCGAGCACCGGAGGGCATGGTGCTGGCGCCCGGCGAGTTCCTCGTGCTCGTGAAGGACGTGGACTTCCCGTTCGGGCTCGGCAAGGGCGACGAGGTCGTGCTCGTCGACCCCAGCGGCGTCGAGGTCGACTCCTACGCGTACGACAACACGGCCCCGCTGTCGGTATGGGCGCGCTGCCCCGACGGCACGGGGGCCTGGGCGCCGGCGACCGCGGTGACCCCGGGAGCGCCCAACGACTGCAGCGTCGCGCCCGTCGACGGCTCGATCCGCATCAACGAGGTCGACTCGCAGCCCGCCGACTGGGTGGAGTTCCACAACCCGGGCACCGAGGCGCTCGACCTCTCCGGATACGAGATCCGCGACAACTCCGACGACCACCGCTGGACGTTCCTGCCGGGCACGCAGATCGCGGCGGGACAGTTCCTCGTGGTGGAGGAGGGCACGATCGGCCTGGTCGACGGCGTCGAGACCGCGTTCCGCGACCCGATCGGCATCGGCAGCGCCGACCGCATCCGTCTCTTCGACGCGTCGGGAGCGATGATCGACGACACGCTGCCCTGGCAGGGTCATGCCGTGATCGACGGGGACGCCGCCGCGGCCACTCTGGCCCGCTGCCCCGACGGGGTCGGCGCGTTCGTGCTCGCCTACGCGACCCCGGGAGCGGCGAACTCCTGCGTCCTGCCGTCGGTCGCGATCAACGAGATCGAGTCGAACGGCGACGCCACCGACTGGGTCGAGGTCATCAACACCGGCAGCACGCCGGTCGACCTGTCGGGGTGGACCGTGATGGACAACGACCCGGTCGGGCACGCCGCCGAGACCACGCCGCTTCCCGCCGGCACCGTGCTGGCGCCCGGCGGCTACCTGGTGTTCGACCAGCCCGAGGACTTCGTCTTCGGGCTCGGCAACGGCGACACCGTGACGATCCGCGACGCGAACGGCACCGCGGTCGATCAGCACGTGTACCCCGCACACGCCGAGGGTGTGTGGGCGCGCTGCGCCGACGGCTCGGGCGAGTTCATCGATGCACCAGCCGCCACCAAGGGAGCGCGCAACGCCTGCGGCAACCCGGTGCGCATCAACGAGGTGGAGTCTGACGGCGGCTCGCCCGACGACTGGGTCGAGCTCGTGAACCCGACGACGGCGGCCCTCGACGTGTCGGGCATCGTCGTGAAGGACGACGACGACGCGCACGCCTACGCGATCCCCGCCGGCACCTCGATCGCCGCGGGCGGCTACCTCGTGATCGAGCGCGCGCAGCTCGGGTTCGGCCTCGGCGGAGGCGACGCGGTGCGTTTGTTCGACGGCGATCTGCTCGTCGACGAGACCAGCTGGGGTGAGGGGCACGCGGCCGTCACCTGGGGCCGCTGCCCCGATCTGACGGGCGCCTTCGCGGTCACTGCGGAGTCGACCAAGGGTGCAGCGAACGTGTGCGCCGGCGAGGTGCCGGTGGGCGTGTGGCCCGGCTCCGCGGAGGTGCGCGTGGTCGACGAGACCCCGACGTTCCTGGAGGACAGCTCCGGCCTCGACGTGCAGGAGACGGCCGACGGTGCGGTGCTGTGGGCCGTGGACAACGGCGAGGGGCGCATCTGGAAGCTCGATGCGCACGCCGACGGCTCGGTCGAGAAGGCCGACGGCTGGGACGAGGGCAAGCGCGTCCGCTTCCAGAAGGATGCGCAGGACCCCGGCGCCGCCGGCCCCGACACCGAGGGCATCACGGTCGACGGCGACGGCTTCGTCTACGTCGCCTCCGAGCGCGACAACAGCGCGAAGGGCGTGAACCGGAACGTCGTGCTGAAGGTCGACCCCGAGGCGAACGCCGGAGACCTGGTCGCCCTGCAGGAGTGGGATCTGACGGCACTGCTTCCCGCGGTCGGCGCGAACCTCGGCGTGGAGGCCGTGCAGTGGGTGCCGGACGCGGCGCTCGCCGGGAAGCTCTTCGACGACACCACGGGCGCCGCCTACGACCCCGCTGACCACGCCGGTCACGGCAGCGGCCTGTTCCTGGTCGCGGTGGAGGACAACGGGCACGTCTACGCTTTCGCGCTCGCCGCGGACGGCACCGCGACCCTGGTGTCGGAGCTCGCGCCGGGTCTCGCCGGCGTCATGGCCCTCGACTGGGACACGGTGCGGAACACGCTGTGGGCGGTCTGCGACGACGGCTGCCAGGGTCGTTCGGCCGAGATCACCCTCAACGGCACCGCACAGCCGGGCATCGCCCACTATGCGCGACCAGCGGGCATGCCCGACATCAACAACGAGGGCTTCGCGACCGCGCCGGCCTCGCTGTCTGTCGACGGACAGCGCCCGGTGTGGTGGTTCGCCGACGGCTTCGCCGCGCAGGCGCTGCGCACGGGCACGCTGCCAGGCGGCGTGGACGGCGAGAACCCGGGCACCGGCACGCCGCCGCTGCCGGGGACCGACCTCGTCGACGGCAACCGCCACGGCGTGACGGTCGACCCGGCGGTCGCGAGCCGGGGCCAGCGGGTCACGGTCACGGTCGGCTCCGCCGCCGCCGGCACCGCCGCCGAGGTGTGGCTGTACTCCGACCCGGTGCGCCTCGCCACGGGGACCCTCTCGGCGACGGGCGCCCTCACGGTCACGGTCCCGGCGGACGCGGCCCTTGGTGCCCACCGCATCGCGGTCTACGCGGCGGACGGAGCCCTGCTGGGCTGGGCTGACCTGCGCATCGCGGAGGGCACGGGCGCCGCGGGCGGCCTCGCTGCCACGGGCGCAGAGCTTCCGGTCGCGGCGGCGGTGCTGGCGCTCGTGCTGCTCACGTCCGGTGCGGTGGCGGTCGGACGCCGCCGTCGCGCGCACTGATCGGGCGGAGGGGCGCGCGGGCGAGGCTCGCGCGCCCCTCTCGGCGTACGTACGACTCCCGCGACCGCGATGTCGGTGCCGCCGCCTAGACTCGTAAGGTCATGACCGAAGCCCCTCTCATCGTCCCCGGATCCGTCGGCCCCCAGTCCTCCGGCGCCCCCGCACAGGACGACCTCCTCGCCGGCCTGAACCCGCAGCAGCTCGAGGCCGTCACCTACCGCGGCCCCGCACTCCTGATCGTCGCGGGGGCGGGGTCGGGCAAGACCAGCGTGCTCACGCGCCGCATCGCCTCGCTGCTCCGCAACCGCGAGGCGTGGCCGAGCCAGATCCTCGCCATCACCTTCACGAACAAGGCCGCCGGCGAGATGCGCGAGCGTGTCGAGGGCATCATCGGCGACGCCGCGCGGGGCATGTGGATCTCTACCTTCCACTCGGCCTGCGTGCGCATCCTCCGCCGCGAAGCGCAGCAGTTCGGCTTCACGAAGAACTTCACGATCTACGACTCCGGCGACTCGCGCGCGCTCATCAAGCGCCTGGTCAAGGAGCACGAGGCCGACGCGTACGGCCTCACCCCCGCCTCGGTGCAGGGGCGCATCTCCAAGCTCAAGAACGAGCTGTCCGACGCCGAGTCCTATGCGCGCCAGGCGAACATGACCGATCCGGCGGAGCGCGTGTTCGTCGAGGTGTTCGCCGACTACCAGCGGCAGCTGCAGCGCGCGAACGCGTTCGACTTCGACGACCTGATCGGGCAGACCGTGTACCTGTTCCGGGCGTTCCCGCAGGTCGCGGACACGTATCGGCGGCGGTTCCGGCACATCCTGGTCGACGAGTACCAGGACACCAACCACGCCCAGTACGCGCTCATCCACGAACTCACGCGTCCGGTGTCGGGTGTCGGATCGGCGCCCGATCCGTATGCCTCGAACGGCATGATGATCTTCGAGCCCGACCCCGAGCCCTCCGCGGGCGCGGGCGAACCGGGAGCCTCGCTCACGGTGGTCGGCGACTCCGACCAATCGATCTACGCGTTCCGCGGCGCCGACATCCGCAACATCAGCGAGTTCGAGCGCGACTTCCCCGGCGCGAAGGTCGTGCTGCTGGAGCAGAACTACCGCTCTACGCAGAACATCCTCTCCGCGGCGAACGCCGTGATCGGCAACAACTTCGACCGCAAGGACAAGAAGCTCTGGAGCGACCGGGGCGACGGTGACAAGATCATCGGGTTCACCGGCTACTCGCAGCACGACGAGGCGCAGTTCGTCGCCGACGAGGTCGAGGCGCTGCACCGCGCCGGCATGCCGTACTCCGAGATGGCCGTGTTCTATCGCACGAACTCGCAGTCGCGCGCGCTGGAGGAGATCTTCATCCGCTCGGCCGTGCCCTACAAGATCATGGGCGGCACCAAGTTCTACGAGCGCGCCGAGATCAAGGACGCGCTGGCCTACCTGGTCGCCGTCGCGAACCCGGCCGATGAGATGGCGGTGCGCCGCATCCTCAACAAGCCGCGGCGCGGCATCGGCGATGTGACCGAGACCGCGATCGCCCGGTTCGCCGACGAGCACGGCATCACGTTCCGGGAGGCGCTGTCGATGCCCGGTCAGCTCGGTGTCGGGCCCAAGATCCAGGCCGCGATCGCGCAGCTCGACGCCGTGCTCGCGGAGGCGACCGCGATCATGCTGCCCGCCACGGGCGAGGTGCCGCCGCCCACGTCGGTCGCCGACGGTCTGAGCCTGCTGCTGTCCAAGAGCGGCTACCTCGACGCGCTGCGCGCCAGCCGCGACCCGCAGGACGAGGCGCGCGTGGAGAACCTCGACGAGTTCGTCGCCGTGACCCGCGACTTCGCGCGCAACAACCCCGAGGGCACGATCACCGACTTCCTCACCGAGGTCGCCCTGGTGTCCGACGCCGACGACCTCGACGACGAGTCGGGGTCGGTGTCGCTCATGACGATGCACACCGCCAAGGGCCTGGAGTACGACGCGGTGTTCGTGACGGGTGTGGAGGAAGACCTCATCCCGCACCGCATCTCGGCGGGGGAGCCCGGGGGGCCGCAGGAGGAGCGTCGACTGTTCTACGTCGGCATCACCCGCGCCCGCAAGCGCCTGCACCTGTCGCTCGCGATGACGCGGGCTCAGTTCGGCGAGGTGTCGGTGGCGATGCCGAGCCGGTTCCTGCAGGAGATCCCCGCGGCGCTGATCGATTGGCGGCAGTCGCCCGGCGACGTGAACTCGCGCGGCGGCATGCAGTCGAGGGCGCTCAACGCGCGGCGCTCGGGCGGCTTCGGCGGTTCGGGCTCCGGCGACCGGTTCGGCGTCAAGCCGCTGCCGCGGGAGTCGCTCAAGCCCCTGTCGACCGCGATGGACAAGATCCCCAACCGGGTGACGGCCAAGATGCGCGACAACGGCGACCTGGAGCTCGCGGCGGGCGACCGCATCCGGCACGTCGACTTCGGCGAGGGCCGCGTGGACGCGGTCACGGGCGAGGGGGCGAAGCGGATCGCCCACGTGCGGTTCGACACGGCGGGGCAGAAGAAGCTGCTCATCAAGGTCGCGCCGATCGAGAAGCTGTAGCGCCGCGCGCGGGGCCGGAACACGCAGACGGTTAGGCTGGCTCATATGGCCCTCTTCTCCCGCCGCAAGAAGTCCGGCGACGACGCTGTCGCTTCCCCCGAGGTCGAGTCCACCCCGGTCGAGTCTCCTGAGACGACCGCGCCCGAGGTGACCGCGCCTGAGACGACCGCACCCGAGGGAACCGCGCCCGAGGGAACCGCGTCCGAGGCGAGCGCGCCCGAGGGAACTGCCTCCGCGACCAGAGCGCCGGCGACCGAGGGTACGGATCCTGCGCCCGAGGCCGCCGCGACGCCGACCGTGGGAATCTCCGTGCAGGCGTTCCGCGGCGTCGGCGCCGAGGCCGGCCCCGAGGTCGCGCCCCCCGCTGCCGAGCCGGACCCCAGCGCCCCCACGGTCACCTCTCCCGCCACCGCCACCTCTCCCGCCACCGCTTCCGCACCCTCCGCGACCGTCCCCGCCGCGCGCCCGACCGGGCAGCCCGCGACGCCGCAGGAGCGGAAGCTGCCGCTGGCCCCGGCCCTCCCGCCGGAGCAGACGGAGAGCGTTCCCGGCATGAAGGACAACGTCCTGCTGCGCGAGGCCCTGGCCCAGATCGAGGCCGGAGCGTCCAACGAGCAGCTGCTCGGGGTGCTGCGGCAGGCGCTGCAGAGTCACCTGTTCATCCGCGTGAACGGCGACGCCAGGGAGCAGATCAGCGAGGGCAAGCCGCTCGCGGTCGCGGTCGTGCGCGACGGCGACCGTCAGTTCATGCTCGCGTTCAGCTCGGCGGCCGCGGTGCGCGACTCCGTGCAGCTCGAGGGTGACCCCTCCGCGACGTCGGCGGTCGCGCAGCCGTCCACCTCGGTCATGCAGCACGTGGTCGCGGGGGAGTTCGCCGGACTCATCATCGACAACGCCTCGGCGCCGCACCGCGTGGTGTTCCCCACGGAGCTGCTGGAGAAGACGCTCGAGCAGGCCGACACCGAGATGACGGTCAAGTCCCTGATCGCCGGTCCGCGCGCGCAGGACACCCCCGCGAAGGTGGGGGAGGCCCTCGCGACGACGCGTATGTGGGTGGCCGTGAACGACGGATCCGGAACCGGTCAGGTCGGCATCGCCGAGGCCCAGACCGCCGACGGACGCCGGTTCCTGCAGCTCTTCTCGCACCCGCTGGAGGTCATCGCCCTGGGGCGTGGCGACCGGCCGCTGCCGTTCGAGCCGGAGCAGCTGGCGAAGGTGCTCACGAGTCACGCCGAGATGGCGGGCGTGATCGTGGACTCCGCCGGTCCGTCGATCGTGGTGGAGCGCGACGCCCTCGCACCGGTCCTCGTCCGCGCCGTGCAGATCGACGACTGAGCCGAGCGTGTTCCCCCGGCCGCCGGGGGTTCCGCCCGTCGGGGGTGCGCCCTAGGGTCGGATCATGGCCTCCGAACGCGTGACCCTGACCGTCTCCGACCCCGACGGGGAGCGCGAGGTCTCCCTCTCCAGCCCGAACCGGGTGGTGTGGCCCGACCTCGGCATCACCAAGGCCGAGCTGGCGGAGTACGTGCAGCAGGTCGCGCAGCCGTTCCTGTCGGCCAACGGCCATCGCCCCGTGTCCCTCGAACGGTTCCGCGACGGCGTGGGCGCGAGCGGGGAGCCGAGGGCGGAGGGCTTCTTCTCGAAGAACCCACCCAAGGGCACCCCCGACTTCGTCGATGCCGTGACCGTGACGTACAACAGCGGCCGCCGACACCCGCAGATCGTGCTCACCCGGCCCAGCGCGATCGTGTGGGCGGTGCAGATGAACACGATCGTGTTCCACCCGTGGGCGTCGCTGGCGGAGAACTCCGACAACCCGGTGGAGCTGCGCATCGACCTCGACCCCCAGCCCGGCACCGGCTTCGCCGAGGCCGTGCCCGCGGCCCACGCGCTGCGGGAGGTGCTGCGCGAGGCCGGTCTGGAGGCGTTCGCGAAGACGAGCGGCAACCGCGGCCTGCACGTGTTCGCGCCGATCGAGCCGACGCACGAGTTCCTCGACGTGCGGCACGCGGTGATCGCGGCAGGGCGCGAGCTGGAACGACGCATGCCCGACCGGGTCACGACGAACTGGTGGAAGGAGGAGCGCGGCGAGCGGCTGTTCGTGGACTTCAACCAGGCCAACCGCGACCGCACCATGGCCGGCGCCTACAGCCCCCGTGCGCTCCCGGGAGCGACCGTCTCGACGCCGGTGCACTGGGACGAGCTCGACGACGTCGATCCGCGCTCGTTCACGGTGCGCAGCATCCCGCAGCGACTCGACGACATCGGCGACCCGTGGGCCGACATGCAGGCGACGCCGGGACGC
Source organism: Microbacterium sufflavum (assembly GCF_023091155.1). Taxonomy (NCBI): domain Bacteria; kingdom Bacillati; phylum Actinomycetota; class Actinomycetes; order Micrococcales; family Microbacteriaceae; genus Microbacterium; species Microbacterium sufflavum. Next base: position 2,013,304 of record NZ_JAHWXK010000001.1, read on the forward strand.
ATCGACACCCTCCTGGAGTGGTGGGAGCGAGACCTGGCGGCGGGGCTGGGCGAGCTGCCGTTCCCGCCCGAGTTCCCCAAGATGCCCGGCGAGCCGCCGCGCGTGCAGCCCAGCAAGAAGAACGCCGCGAACTGGGACGAGAACGGCAACCCCGTCGAGGACTGACGCGGCTCAGCTGAGCACGTCGGCGAGGTCGTAACCCGCGACCGTGTCGAGCTGGTCGTACGTGCAGGAGCGCGCGTCCCGGTCGGGTCGCCACCGCTCGAACTGCACCGTGTGGCGGAAGCGCGCACCCTCCAGCTGGTCGTACCGCACCTCCAGCACGCGCTCGGGGCGGAGGCGCACGAACGACACGTCCTTCGACCCGCTGAACCGCGAACGCTCACCCTCGCCCGTCACGGCCGCTCCGGAGGCGTCGCGCTCCACGAGCGGCGCGAGCTCCTCCACCAGCTGCTGGCGCCGCGCGTCGCTCCAGGCCGCGACACCGCCGACCTGGCGCAGTGTCCCGTCGGCGTCGTACAGCCCGACCAGCAGCGAGCCCACCCCTGAGCCGGACTTGTGGATGCGGTAGCCGAGCGCGACCACGTCGGCGGTGCGGGCATGCTTGATCTTGAGCAGGGTGCGCTTGCCCGGCGCGTAGGGCTGGTCGAGCGGCTTCGCCACGACGCCGTCGAGCCCGGCACCCTCGAACTCCTCGAGCCAGCGGACGGCGGCGTCGCGGTCGCGCGTGGTGCGGGTGAGGTGCAGGGGATGCTCGACCGCCTCCATCACGCTCTCCAGCCGGGCGCGCCTCGTCTCGAAGCTCTGCGTCTGCAGGTCGTCTTCGCCGTACGCGAGCAGGTCGAAGGCCACGAACATGGCAGGGGTCTCCGCGGCGAGCTTCGCGACGCGCGAGGCGGCCGGGTGGATGCGCTGGCTGAGGGCTTCCCAGTCCAGCCGCTGCGCTCCCTGCGGCCCGGTCGCCACCACGATCTCCCCGTCGAGCAGGCACGGGCCGGGGAGCAGCTCAGGGATCACGTCGACGAGCTCGGGGAAGTAGCGCGTGAGGGGCTTCGCGCCGCGGGATCCGATCTCGACGGTCTCGCCGTCCCAGGCGATCAGCCCGCGGAAGCCGTCCCACTTCGGCTCGAAGAGCAGTCCGCCGGGATGCTTCACGGGGTCGGGCACCGTGGCGGTCGCCTTGGCGAGCATGGGGGCGGGGATCTCGTAGCGCATGCACCCATCCTGGACCGCGGGCGTCGCGGGGAGGAAGGGGTTGCGGTCAGCCGAACAGGTCGCCCAGCTCCGCCGGCGTGCCCGCGTCGCGCAGCACGGTGTGCGCCGCGTGCCAGCCGGCCATGCCGTTGACCGCGGGGCCGGGCGGGGTCGAGGCCGAGGCGAGGTACACGCCGGGCATCGGGGTGCGCCAGGGTGCGGGGGAGAGCACGGGACGCCGCAGCGCCTGCCGCATGTCGAACACGCCCCCGGAGATGTCGCCGCCGATCTCGGCCGGGTTGAGGGCCTCGCGGGAGGACGCCGGCACCGCGTGGTGGGCGAGGATGCGGTCGCGGAACCCCGGAGCGAACCGCTCGACCTGTGCCGTGATGAGCTCGGTGGGGTCGAGGTCGCTGCCGCCGGGGACGTGGATGTAGGCCCACAGCACGGCCTTGCCCTCCGGAGCCCGCGTCGGGTCGAACACCGAGGGCTGCACCGCGAGCACGTAGGGCCGGTCGCTCACGCGCCCGATCGCCACCGCGTTCTCGCTGTTCCACACCTCGTCGCGGTCTCCGGCCACGTGCACGGTCGGGGCGTTCCGCACGTGCGGGTTGGCCCACGGCACGGGGCCGTCCAGGGCGAAGTCGACCTTGGCGGCGGCCGCACCGTAGCGGTAGGCACGCACGGCCCTGGCATAGCGGGCGGGGATGTCGGGGTGCGTGAGGGCGAGCCGCGGCGAGGTGTTCAGCAGCAGCACGTCGCCGCGCGCGGGGTCGCCCCCGTCGAGGCTGGCGAGGTCGCCGACGTGCACCCCGGTCTCGACGGTGCCGCCGTGCGCCTCGAGATCGGCGATCAGGGCGTCCGCGATGGTCTGGGATCCCCCGCGCGGGTACGGCCACCCTCCGGCGTGCGCGAGCGCGGCCAGCAGCAGCCCCGCCGCCGCGCCCGCGAGCGTCGGCTGCGGCGAGTTCGCGTGCGCCACGACCCCCGCCATCAGGGCGGCGGCCTCGTCGGTGCGGAAGGCGGCGCGGGCGAGGGGAGTGCCCTGATCCAGCATCCGCACCGCGTAGCGCGCCGCGGTGACGGGGTCGCGCGGGATGCGCAGGAGCTGGTTGCCGGTGAAGTCGGTCACGCCGTCGATGTGCGTGGTGAGCGGCCGCAGTCGTCGCAGCCAGGCGTCGCGGTCGGGCCCGAGGTCGGCCGCGGTGCGTTCGAGGTCGCGCCACGCGATGGCCGCTCGCCCGTCGTCGAGCGGGTGGGCGAAGGAGATGTCGGGCCGGATCCACGTGACGCGCTCGTCGAGGCCGAAGGCCCGGAAGAACGGCGAGGCGAGGGCGGCGGGGTGCACGGCGGAGCACACATCGTGCCGGAACCCCGGGAGCGTGGTCCCCTCGGTCGTGCGCAGGCCACCGCCCGCGGTGTCCGCCGCTTCGAGCACGCGTACCCGGTATCCGGCTCTGGCCAGCGCGACGCCCGCCGAGAGGCCGTTCGGTCCGGAGCCGATGATCGTCGCGAGGGGCATGGCGCCAGTCTCGCACGCGGCAGACGGTCGGCCGAGGGGGTTGCGCCGTGCGATCCTGGAAGGGATGAATGAAGTCCAGGGCCCGACCCCCGCCGGCACCTCCCGTCCGTACCGCTCGCTGCCGGAGGCGCTCCGCGCCCACCGCATCGATCCGGTGAACCACGCCTTCATCGGCGAGATCGTGGACCAGATCGGGGTGACCTCCCTGATCGACCGCGGTCGCTACATCGAGGCCATCCGCCGGGGCGACGGCGCGGCGCTGCACATCGGCCGCACCTACACCAACGGATTCACGGAGGACGAGGTGGTCACGGTGGGCTCGACCCGCCTGCGCCTGCAGCCGAGCGAGGGGCGCGCACCGTACTTCTACGTCACGCACCCGAGCGAGTTCGCGCCGCCGACCGCCGTGCGGGCCAAGCGCTCCTCCGCGCCGCGCACTCCCGCGGCCCCGCGCACGCCCGCGGCGCCCAAGCCCGTCGAGCGCGACTACGGCGTGTGCGACGTGTGCTTCATGGTGAAGACGCCCGCGGGCGGCTGCGGCTGCGACTGACCCGCGACCGTGTGATGCAGGCGCCCGGCGTCAGGCGAAGGCACTCATCCCCGTGATGTCGCGGCCGAGCAGCAGCGCCTGCACCGACTCCGTGCCCTCGTAGGTGTGGATGGCCTCGATGTCGGCGAGGTGCTGCATCACGCCGTTCTCCAGCAGGATGCCGTTGCCGCCGAGCAGGTCGCGGGCGGTCGCGGCGATGCGGCGGGCGGCGCGGGTGTTGTGGAACTTCGCAAGCGAGGCCTGGGTCGGCCGCAGCTGCCCCGCCTGCTCCAGGTCGGCCATCCGGCGGCAGTACAGCTGCATCGCCGTGAGGTCCTCCAGCATGTGCGTCAGCCGCTCCTGCACCATCTGGAACTTGGCGAGCGGCTTGCCGAACTGCACGCGCTCCTTCGCGTAGGCCAGCGCGGCCTCGTAGCAGGCGGTCGCGTGGCCGAGGGCCGACCACGCGACACCCGAGCGCGTGGCGTACAGCACGGTCGACGCATCCTTGAAGCTCGTCGTCCCCGGGAGCACGGCGTCGAGGGGCACGCGCACGTCGTCGAGGCGGATGTGGGCCTGGTGGATCGCGCGCAGCGAGGCCTTGCCGCGGATCACGGTGCCGGTGTAGCCCGGGGTGTCCTGCTCGACGAGGAAGCAGCGCACGGCGCCGTGCTCCGCGGCCGACTCGTCGTCGACCCGGGCCCAGACGAACGTGATGCCGCCCGAGGCGCCGTTGCCGATCCACTTCTTGGTGCCGCGGAGCACCCAGGAGTCGCCGTCGCGGCGCGCGGTGGTCTCCAGGGAGACGGAGTCGGACCCGTGGTCGGGCTCGGTCAGTGCGAACGAGCCGAGCACGGAGCCGTCCGCCAGCGCAGTGAGCCACCGTTCCTGCTGGGCGGGGGAGCCGAACAGTGCGAGGGTTCGAAGGGCCAGGCCGCCCTGCACCGCGAGGATCGTGCCGAGGGAGCCGTCGCCGCGGGAGATCTCCATGTTGACCAGCCCGGCGGCGAGCGGGGAGAGGCGCGTGAGCGACGGGTGGTCGATGCCGTCGACCACGAGGTCCAGCTCGCCCATGCGGCGGGCGGCGTCGAGGGGGTACTCGGCGCGGTCCCAGGCCTCGGCCATCTGCGGGGCGACCTCGTCGACGTACGCCTTGGCGCGGTCCCAGGCCTCGCGGTCGGCCGCGGGGATGTCGGTGAACACGGCGTAGTAGTCGCTGTCCTGCCGGCCGGTGACGTCGTACGACGAGACGCGCTCGCCGGGGAACGGGGAGGCTTCGATGCTCATGGGTGCTCCTTCGTGGACCTGAGTATCGTACTCCTCGATACTGGGTCCCACGAGCCCCGAGCCCGCCGCGGTATCAGTCGAGCCGGGAGCGCAGCCGCCGTGTGACCTCCGCGACGGGCATCGCCCGCGGGAACACCGCCACCACCACGTCGTCCGGGGCATCCGCGGCGGACCCGTCCGCGACGCCGTAGCGGCGCCGCACATCCGCGAGCGCCGACTGCAGGGTCGACAGCGGCACCTTCCTGCGGCCACGCAGCAGCTGTCGCAGCACGTGATTGTGCACCGCGGTGACGAGCGCCGCGAACCCGACCGCGTCGAGCGGATCGACGCCGGGGAGGGCACCGCGCAGGTACTCGTCGAACAGTCGCTCGTAGCGGAACACCGTGATGATCTCCCGCTCGCGCAGCACCGGCACCTGGCGCACGATCTGGTAGCGGCGACGTGCCATCTCAGGGTCGCTGGAGAAGTGCGCGAACACCGATTCCGACGCCGCGCACACCGCGGCCCACGGGTCGTCGTGCCCCTCGGCGAGGAACTCCCTGAGCTGATCCAGCAGGACCTCGTGGTCGGCGAAGACCACATCCTCCTTGCCGCCGAACTGTCGGAAGAAGGTCGAGCGGGACACCCCCGCGGCCTTCGCGATCTGCTCGACGGAGGTCTGATCGAAGCCCTGGGTCCGGAAGAGCTCGAGGGCGGCGGCGACGACGGCGTCGCGCGATTCGGGGAAGTCTCGCATGACGAAATCCTAGGTCCTCGTCGGCCGGCCGCCGCGGTCATCGCCGCCCGCCCCGCGCTCCGGAGCGGTCAGGCCGAGGTAGTAGGCTGGGGGACTGGTCGATGTCTCGACATCGAGAGAATCACCAGACCAACAGCAGCCCAGTGAAGGAACCACAGTGGATCTGTACGAGTACCAGGCACGAGACGTTTTCGAGAAGTACGGAGTGCCGGTCCTCGCCGGCATCGTCGCCGACACCCCCGAGGAGGTGAAGGCGGCCGCCGAGAAGATCGGCGGTGTGGTGGTCGTCAAGGCCCAGGTCAAGACCGGTGGCCGCGGCAAGGCCGGCGGTGTCAAGGTCGCCAAGACCCCCGATGAGGCGTACGAGGCCGCGAAGGCGATCCTCGGCCTCGACATCAAGGGCCACGTCGTCAAGCGCGTCATGGTCGCGCAGGGCGCTCGCATCGCCGAGGAGTTCTACTTCTCCGTGCTGCTGGACCGCGCGAACCGCTCGTACCTGAGCCTCTGCTCGGTCGAGGGCGGCATGGAGATCGAGGAGCTCGCGGTCGAGCGCCCCGAGGCCCTCGCCCGCGTCGAGGTCAACCCGCTCACGGGCATCGACAAGGACAAGGCGGTCGAGATCGCCCGCGCCGCGAACTTCCCGGAGGACCTCGTCGAGAAGGTCGCCGACGTGTTCGTGAAGCTCTACGACGTCTACAAGGGCGAGGACGCGACGCTGGTCGAGGTCAACCCGCTCGTCCGCACCGAGGAGGGCGACATCATCGCCCTCGACGGCAAGGTCACGCTCGACGACAACGCGTCGGAGATCCGCCACCCCGAGCACGAGGCGCTCGAGGACAAGGACGCCGCCGACCCGCTCGAGGCCAAGGCCAAGCAGAGCGGCCTGAACTACGTCAAGCTCGACGGCGAGGTCGGCATCATCGGCAACGGCGCGGGTCTGGTCATGTCCACGCTCGACGTGGTGGCCTACGCGGGTGAGAACCACAACGGCGTCAAGCCGGCCAACTTCCTCGACATCGGCGGCGGCGCCTCGGCCGAGGTCATGGCGGCGGGCCTCGACGTCATCCTCGGCGACCCGCAGGTCAAGAGCGTGTTCGTCAACGTGTTCGGTGGCATCACGGCGTGCGACGCCGTGGCCAACGGCATCAAGGGGGCACTGGAGACCCTCGGCGACACGGCCTCGAAGCCGCTCGTCGTCCGTCTCGACGGCAACCGCGTCGAGGAGGGCCGCGCGATCCTCGCGGAGTACGCGCACCCGCTCGTGACCCTGGCCGCAACCATGGACGAGGGCGCCGACAAGGCCGCCGAGCTCGCCAACGCCTGAGACTGAAGGACGAGAGAAATGTCGATCTACCTCAACAAGGACTCCAAGGTCATCGTCCAGGGCATCACCGGCGGCGAGGGCACCAAGCACACCGCGCTCATGCTCAAGGCCGGCACCCAGGTCGTCGGTGGCGTCAACGCCCGCAAGGCCGGCACCACGGTCTCGCACACGGACAAGGACGGCAACGCCGTCGAGCTCCCCGTCTTCGGCTCGGTCGCCGAGGCCATGAAGGAGACCGGCGCCGACGTGTCGATCGCCTTCGTCCCCGGCGCCTTCACGAAGGACGCGATGATCGAGGCCATCGACGCCGAGATCCCGCTGCTCGTCGTCATCACCGAGGGCGTTCCCGTGGGCGACTCGGCCGAGGCCTGGGCCTACGCGCAGAGCAAGGGCAACAAGACCCGCATCATCGGCCCGAACTGCCCCGGCATCATCACGCCCGGTGAGGCGCTCGTCGGCATCACTCCCGCGAACATCACCGGCAAGGGCCCGATCGGTCTCGTGTCGAAGTCGGGCACCCTGACCTACCAGATGATGTTCGAGCTGCGCGACCTGGGCTTCTCCACCGCCATCGGCATCGGCGGCGACCCGGTCATCGGCACCACGCACATCGACGCGCTGGCCGCGTTCGAGGCCGACCCCGAGACCAAGGCGATCGTGATGATCGGCGAGATCGGCGGCGACGCCGAGGAGCGCGCGGCGGAGTACATCAAGGCGAACGTCACGAAGCCGGTCGTCGGCTACGTCGCGGGCTTCACGGCTCCCGAGGGCAAGACCATGGGTCACGCCGGTGCGATCGTCTCCGGCTCTGCCGGTACCGCGCAGGCGAAGAAGGAGGCCCTCGAGGCCGCGGGCGTGAAGGTCGGCAAGACGCCGTCCGAGACCGCCGCGCTGATGCGCGAGATCATCGAGGCGCTGTAAGGCGTACACTGGTAGCGAAGGCCCCGGGCTCCACCCCGGGGCCTTCGTCGTGTCCGGGGCATCGTCGTGTCCGGGGCATCGTCGTGTCCGGGGCATCGTCGTGCCCAGGTCCTCGTCGCGTCCGGTCTCAGTGCGCCGACGTCACGGCGTCGAGCAGGCGGTCGAGTGCGCGGTGTGCCTGCCGTCGCGCCGCGGTGTCGTCGGGGCGGGCGGCCAGCCACAGGGCGAGCTCGTTCATGGCGCCGGACAGCGCGGCGGTGAGGGCGTCGACCTGTGCGGACGGGACCCCGGCCTCGCGCAGTCCCGCACGCAGCTCCTGCTCCGGCCCCTCGGCGTCGAGGCGACGCCACTGCTCCCAGCCGAGCACGGCGGGGCCGTCGACGAGGAGCACGCGCGCGGCGGTTCCCGCGGTGATGGCGTCGAGGAAGGCGTGGCTGCCGTCGCGGAGCGCGGCGGGGCCGGGGGTGTCGCGCGTGGCGGTCGCGATGGCGGCGGCGACCCGCTCCTGCGCGGCGGCGGCGACGGCCGCGAACAGTCCGGGCTTCGAGTCGTAGTGGTGGTACACGGCGCCGCGCGTCACGCCCGCGGCCCGGGCGATGTCGTCGACCGAGGCCGCCGCGTATCCTCGTGCGGCGAAGTGCGCGGTGGCGGTGTCGAGGATGCGGCGGGCCGTGGCGGCGGCGTCGGCGGCGGAGGCGCGGGGCATGCGGGTTCCTTTACGTACGTGTTGTATGTATTCTAGCCGGACGAATACAAACACGCAGTATGTAAAGGAGTGACGATGGAGATCACCAGCTTCTACCCGGTGCTGATGGTGGACGACGTGTCCGCGGCAGCGCGGTTCTATCGCGAGGAGCTCGGATTCGACACGACGTTCGAGTCCGACTGGTACGTGAGCCTGCGCTTCGACGGGGGAGAGCTCGCGATCCTCGACCGTACGCACGAGACCATCCCGGAGGGCTTCCGCGCACCGGTCACCGGACTGCTGCTGAACGTCGAGGTGCCAGACGCCGCCGCCGAGCACGCCCGGCTGGTGGGGGAGCGCGGACTGACCGAACGGCTGGCCCTGCGCGATGAGGACTTCGGTCAGCGGCACTTCATCGTCGAGGCTCCCGGCGGGGTGCTGATCGACGTGATCGAGCCGATCGAGCCGTCCGCCGAGTTCGCCGCCGCCTACGCCTGAGGCCCAGGGAAACCACGGAGGGGCGGGTGCCGCAGCACCCGCCCCTCCGTGGATCCGCTCGTCAGATCCCGACGCCGAACAGCGCCTCGATGGGTCCGCGTGCGAAGAAGATCAGGAAGCCGGCACCGACCACCCACAGCAGCGGGCTGATGGTCTTCGCTCGGCCGGAGAACGCGTGGATGAGCACCCAGCTCACGAAGCCCGCGCCGATGCCGTTCGCGATCGAGTACGTCAGCGGCATCACGGAGACCGTGAGGAACACCGGCAGCAGCACGCGGAAGTCGCCGAAGTCGATGTGCCGGATCTGCGCCATCATCATGGCACCGACGATGATCAGGGCCGCCGCGGCGATCTCGGTCGGGACGATCGAGGTGAGCGGGGTCAGGAACATCGCGATCAGGAACACCACGCCGGTCACGACGTTGGCCAGGCCCGTGCGGGCACCCTCGCCGATCCCCGCGCCCGACTCGATGAACACCGTGCTCGACGACGACGAGGTCGCGCCACCCGCGATCGCACCGACGCCCTCGACCACCAGCGCCGACTTGATGCGCGGGAAGTCGCCGTTGTCGTCGGCCAGGTTCGCCTCCTTCGCGAGACCCGTCATGGTGCCCATCGCGTCGAAGAAGTTCGTGAAGAGCAGGGTGAAGACGATCATCACGAGCGCGACGAGGCTGACCTTGCCGAGGTCGAACGAGAAGTCCACCGCGCCGATCAGGCTCAGGTCGGGCACGCCCACGGGGGAGCCGTTCAGCGCGGGAACCGTCAGACCCCAGCCGCCCGGGTTGATCACGTTGCCCTCGTCGTCGAAGCCGCGGGCGCCGATGTGCCAGACGGCCTCGACGATCACGGCGAGCACGGTGCCGCCGATCAGGCCGATCAGCATGCCGCCCTTGATGCGCAGCGCGACGAGGATGCCCGTCAGCAGCAGCGTGATCACGAACAGCAGGCTCGGCACGGTCGCGACGGAGCCGTTGACCCCGAGCCCGACGGGCGGCGAGGAGGCACCGGTCGCGGTGACGAAGCCGGAGTTGACGAAGCCGATGAACGCGATGAACAGGCCGATGCCGACCGTGATCGCGATCTTGAGCTGGAACGGCACCGCGTCGAAGATCGCCTTGCGCAGTCCGGTGGCGGCGAGCAGCACGATCACGACGCCGTTGATCATCACCAGCGCCATGGCCTCGGGCCAGGTCACCTGGCCGACCACGGAGAACGCGACGAACGCGTTGATGCCGAGTCCGGCGGCGAAGCCGAACGGCAGACGCGTGACGAGCCCGAACAGGATCGTCATGACGCCGGCGGTCAGGGCGGTCGCGGCACCGACCGCGTTGAAGTCCAGCATGTTCCCGGCGACGTCGGGTTTGCCGGACAGGATGATCGGGTTGAGGATCACGATGTAGGCCATCGTGACGAACGTCACCAGGCCCCCTCGGATCTCGGTGCCGATCGTCGATCCGCGCTTGCTGATCTCGAAGAAGCGGTCCAGGGCGCCGGTGGGCTCGGCGGTCGCCGGGGCGGGCGGGGCAGTTGTCATCGGGTAACCTCCGGAGAAACGCTACCGTGTCGCCCGCCCCGCGCGCGCCCCGAGGAGCCGCACGGCAACTCGTCGTAGTCTCGAATCGCTATGCAACGCCTCCTCGTCGCGCTCCTTGCCGCCTTCGACGCCGCCATCGCGGCCGCGGTCGGACTGGCCGTGCTCCTGGCGCCGCTGACGCTGCTGTGGACGGTCGCGTTCGGCGTCACGGCCGACTGGGGCGCGCTCTGGCCCCTCACGGGCACGCTCTGGGAGTTCGGGCACGGCGTCCCGCTCGAGGTCACGATCCCCGACGAGCTCCTCGTCACGCTGGGCATCCCCGCGCAGGCCGCATCGTTCGCGGTCTCGATCACGCCCCTGCTGCTGCTGTTCTTCACGCTCCTGTTCGCCGCGCGCTCCGGAGCGCGCGCCGCCCACGCGGGGGCGTGGCTGCTGGGTGCCCTGTCCGGCTCCGCCGTGTTCGCCGCGATCTCCACACTGGTCGCGCTGACGGCACGGCTCGATGCGGTGCGCACGCCGCTGCCGCTCGCGATCCTGCTGCCCGCCGCCGTCTATCTGGTGGGCGCCGTCTGCGGCGCCGTCCGGGTGGCCTGGGACGACGGCGACGGCGGCCTCCTCGACCGCCTGCACGACCGCCTCGACGCGCGGGAGGACTGGGCTCCCGTGCCCGCGGCGATCGTCCGGGGTGCGGCCTTCGTCCTGGTCGGCGTGACCGGAGCGGCGGCGCTCGCCGTGGCCCTGTCGGTGCTGACCCGCGGCGGTGACGTGGTCGCGCTGTTCCAGGGTGCGCGCGTCGACGCGCTCGGCGCCACCGTGCTCACGCTCGCGCAGCTGGCGTATCTGCCCACCCTGATCGTGTGGGCGGCGGCGTGGCTCGCCGGTCCCGGCTTCGCGGTCGGCGCCGGCACCGCGGTGTCGCCCGCCGGCACCCAGCTCGGCGTGGTCCCCGGCATCCCCGTGTTCGGGCTGCTGCCGGAGAACACCTCCATGTGGATGCTGATCGTGGTGCTCGTCCCCGTCGCGGCCGGCGCGTTCGCGGGCTGGGCCGTGCGCTCCCGGCTCGTCTGGGAGGGCACACCGCTCGGGCTGCTGCAGCGCGCCGTCATCGCGGTGGGCATCGCCGCGGTGACGGCGGGAGTCGCGGGGCTCGCGGCCGAGCTCGCGAACGGGTCGATGGGACCGGGGCGCCTGGGCGTCGTCGGTCCCGCCGTGCTTCCCTTCGCCCTCGCGCTCGGCGCCGAGGTGCTCGTGGGCGCGGCGATCCTGCTGCTCGCGCCGCGCAACCGGGAAGAACTCGCCGAGGAGCGCACCGACCGCTGGCTCGCCGAGATGACCGAGGCCGAGCGCGACCGCGGGCCGCTTCCCGCCGAGCCGACCGCATGGCCGTCCCTCACCGACGACACCGCTCCGCTCGGCGACCTGCGCGTCCCGCCGCTGCCCGACGGCGACGACCGCGACCGTCGCGGCTGATCCTCGCCGCCCGCGCAGCCGCCCGCGCAGGGCGGTCCGCATGCGCCGGTAGACTGGGCGCGTGCTCACGGTCGCCGTTCTCATCTCGGGCGCCGGCTCGAACCTTCGCGCCCTCCTCGAGGCCGCTCGTCACCCCGATTTCCCGGCCAGAGTGGTCGTCGTCGGCGCGGATCGCGAAGCAGAGGGGCTGGCGCACGCCGAGGAGTTCGGCATCCCCAGCTTCACCGTCCCGTGGCACGAGCACGAGAGCCGCGAGGCCTGGGGCGAGGAGCTCGGCAGGCAGCTGGCGGTGTGGAGTCCCGACCTGGTGGTCCTCAGCGGGCTCATGCGTCTGCTGCCGGCGTCGCTGGTCGCCGCGTACGCCCCGCGGATCATCAACACGCACCCGGCGTACCTCCCGGAGTTCCCCGGGGCCCACGGCGTGCGCGACGCCCTCGCGGCCGGAGTGCGCGAGACCGGGGCGAGCGTGATCGTGGTCGACGACGGCGTGGACACCGGCCCGATCCTGGCGCAGGAGCGCGTCCCGATCCGCGCCGACGACACCGAGCACACCCTGCACGAGCGCATCAAGCCCGTCGAGCGCCGCCTGCTCATCGACGTCGTCCGTCGCATCGCGACCGGCGATCTCGTCCTGACCTGAACCCCCCGAACCCCCGCACGCCCCCGCACGAAGGAGCCCATCATGGCCGGCCCCCGCCACGACCCCACGCTCTACCGCGATCGCGACACCGTGCCGATCCGGCGCGCCCTCGTCTCGGTCAGCGACAAGACCGATCTGCTCGTGCTCGCCGCGGCCCTCGCCGACGCCGGGGTCGAGATCGTGTCGACCGGCTCGACCGCCTCGACCATCCGCGACGCCGGCTTCGAGGTCACCGACGTGGCCGCGGTCACGGGCGTGGCCGAGATGCTCGACGGCCGCGTGAAGACGCTGCACCCCAAGGTGCACGGCGGCCTGCTCGCCGATCTGCGCCTCGAGGACCACGAGCGCCAGCTCGAGGAGCTCGACATCGCCCCGTTCGAGCTGGTGGTGGTGAACCTGTACCCGTTCGTGGAGACCGTGGCCTCCGGCGCCGTGGGCGACGACGTGGTGGAGCAGATCGACATCGGCGGGCCCGCCATGGTCCGCGCTGCGGCGAAGAACCACGCGAACGTCGCGATCGTGGTCTCGCCCGAGTCCTACCCGGCGATCGTGTCGGCCGTCGCCGACGGCGGCACCACGCTCGGCCAGCGCCGTGAGCTCGCCGCGCGCGCCTTCGCCCACACCGCCGCCTACGACACGGCCGTGGCGCAGTGGTTCGCCGAGGGCACGCTCACCGAGCCCGGCGATCTCCCCGCACACCTCACGATCCAGGCCGAGCGCCTCGCGACCCTCCGCTACGGCGAGAACTCGCACCAGCGCGGGGCCATCTACACCCGCGCCGGCGGCCACGGCATCGCCCAGGCCACGCAGCTGCAGGGCAAGGAGATGTCGTACAACAACTACGTCGACGCGGATGCCGCGCTGCGCGCCGCGTACGACATGATCAAGCCCGCCGTCGCGATCATCAAGCACGCGAACCCGTGCGGGATCGCCACGACCGCGCCGAACGCGCTCGACCCGATCGCCAGCGCACACCTGCGCGCACACGAGTGCGACCCGGTCTCGGCGTACGGCGGGGTCATCGCCGCGAACGGCACCGTCACGCTGAAGATGGCCGAGAACCTGAAGGACATCTTCACCGAGGTCATCGTCGCGCCGTCGTTCGAGCCCGCCGCGCTCGAGGTGTTCAAGGCCAAGAAGAACCTGCGTCTGCTGCAGCTGCCCGAAGACTGGCAGCAGGAGCGCATGGACGTGCGGCTGGTGTCGGGCGGGCTGCTGCTGCAGGACGCCGACCGCTTCCCCGACGACATCGTGTCGGTCGCGAAGGACTGGGAGCTGGTGTCGGGTGAGCGTCCGAGCGACGAGGAGATGGAGAACCTGATCTTCGCGTGGAAGGCCTGCCGCGCGGTGAAGTCGAACGCGATCGTGCTGGCGAAGGACAACGCCACGGTCGGCGTCGGCATGGGTCAGGTCAACCGCGTCGACTCGTGCCGCCTCGCGGTCGAGCGAGCGGGCGACAGGGCGGCCGGATCGGTCGCCGCCTCCGATGCCTTCTTCCCGTTCGCCGACGGTGCGCAGGTGCTCATCGACGCGGGTGTCACCGCGATCGTGCAGCCGGGTGGGTCGGTGCGCGACGAGGAGGTCGTCGACGCCGCGCGCAAGGCGGGCGTGACGATGTTCTTCACCGGGGAGCGTCACTTCTTCCACTGACCTCCGCGCATCCGCGTCCGGGACCCGCTCTCCTCGGGAGGGCGGGTTCCGTCGTCTCCGGGGCCTTCACTGTCGTGTCCGATTTCCGCCAGCCGGGGTCGGTGGTCGGTGGCAGAGTGGAGGACATGAGCCTCCCCGTGATCGACTTCGACGAGCGGTACCGCGCCATCAGTGCGCGCGACACCCGCTTCGACGGGCAGTTCGTGACCGCGGTCCGCTCGACCGGGATCTACTGCCGGCCGAGCTGCCCTGCCCGCACCCCGAAGCCGCAGAACGTCACGTTCTATCCCACGAGTGCGGCCGCGCACGAGGCCGGCTACCGCGCCTGCAAGCGCTGCCTGCCCGAGGCCGCACCGGGGTCGCCCGCGTGGGACGTGCGCGGAGACACGGCGGCGCGCGCCATGCGGCTGATCGCGACCGGGGTCGTGGAGCGCGAAGGCGTGCCGGGCCTCGCCGCCCGCCTGGGTTACTCCAGCCGGCACCTCACGCGGCTGCTGACCACCGAGCTCGGCGCCGGCCCGCTCGCGCTCGCCAGGGCGCACCGCGCGCACACGGCCCGCATGCTGCTCGTGGGCACGGACATGCCGGTGGCGGATGTGGCGTTCGCCGCGGGGTTCCAGAGCATCCGCCAGTGCAACGACACGATCCGCGAGGTGTTCGGCCTCACGCCGGGCGAGCTGCGGGCGCGGCGACGCACTCCGGCGTCCGACGTGCCGGGGGCGATCGACCTGGCCCTGCCGTACCGCGGCCCGTTCGACGCGGCCGGGGTGTTCGCGTGGATGGCGGCCAGGGCGGTCGCGGGGGTCGAGGAGGCGCGGTCCGACGCGTTCGCGCGCCACCTGCGCATGCCGGGCGGCCCCGCGTGGTTCGAGGTGCGGCAGGACGGCGAGCGGCTGCGGCTGCGGGCTCGCGTCGCACGCCTGAGCGACCTGGCGCCGCTGGTGTCGACCGCGCGGCGCCTGTTCGACCTCGACGCCGACCCCCTCGCGATCGACGAGGCCCTGGCCGCGCATCCGTCGCTGGCGACGCTGGTCGCACGCACGCCGGGGATCCGGGTGCCCGGTGCCGCGGATCCGCACGAGATGCTGATCCGGGCGATGATCGGGCAGCAGATCACCGTCGTCGCCGCCCGCACCGCGCTCACCGCACTCACCGAGGCGCTGGGGGAGAAGACACCCGAGGGGCTGCTGTTCCCCACCATGACCGCGATCGCGGAGCACGGGGCCGAGGTGCTGCGGGGCCCCGCGGCCCGGATCCGCGCGGTCACGGGGGCCGCCGCGGCCCTCGCCGACGGCAGCCTCACGCTGACCGTGGGCGATGACGGCGCGGAGCAGCGCGCGGCCCTGCTGGCCATGCCGGGGATCGGACCGTGGACGGCGGACTACGTGCGGATGCGTGTGCTCGGCGACCCCGACATCCTGCTCCCCGGCGATGTCGCGCTGCGCGCGGGCGCGGCGGCGGTGGGACTCCCCGGCGAGCCGAAGCCCCTGGTCGCCTGGGCCGAGCGCACGGCCCCCTGGCGGAGCTACCTCAGCGCGCACCTGTGGCGTGCGGCACCCCAGCGCCCCGCGGGGCCGCGGTCGCCTGCCGCCCGCGCGGCCGCGACCGACGACGAGACCCAGACGAAGGAGACGCCATGACCGCCCTGATCCAGACCATCGACACCCCGGACGGCCCGTTCACGATCCTGGCCGACGCCGAGCAGCGCGTCCTCGCCTCCGGGTGGACCGACGACGTGGAGGCGATCCTCGGTCGCCTCTCCGCCGCCGCCCGTCCGGAGGAGCTGCGCGACGCCGAGACCGACGCGGCGGCTGCCGCCCTGGCCTATTACGCCGGTGACGTGTCGGCGATCGACGCCGTCGCGGTGAAGCAGACCGGAACCGCCCTCCAGCGCGCGGGGTGGGATGCGCTGCGCGGCATCGAGCCGGGTCGGCCGCTCACCTACACGGGCTTCGCCGCGCGCCTCGGCAATCCGAACGCGGTGCGCGCGGCGGCGTCGATCTGCGCCCGCAACGCCCCGGCCCTGTTCGTCCCGTGCCATCGGGTGCTGCGCACCGACGGCTCGCTGGGCGGCTTCGCGTGGGGTCTCGCCGTGAAGCAGAGCCTCCTGGCCCGTGAGAGCGCCGCGCGCTGAGCCGTCCGAAGCCCCGCCCCGTCTCCACGCGGGACGGGGCTTTCGGCTGCCGCGGGAATTCCTCTTGCGCCCAGCTGGTTCACAGGAATAGGCTGATGGGCTGTCGCGCCAACCGGACGACCTCGCCGAGCCCATGAGGAGGACACCATGACCACGATCGCCGCCGCGCAGATCGCCACTCTCGGCTCGACCCCGGTGCGCCCGCTCTCCTAGAGCCGCCGCCCCGTTCTGCACCGGATGCCGGGCTCCAGGAGCCCGCTCTCGCATCCGTCCCTCTTCCTCTTCGTTTCGCCTCGACTCCTCTGAGAGACATGTCTTCCTCGTCTTCCGCGCACAATCCGTCGTCCACCCTGTCCACCCCCGCCGCGCTGTGGCGGCTCAAGCCCTTCGTGAAGCCGGTCGTCTGGCGTCTCGCCGGAGGGGCCGCGAGCGCTCTCGCCGCCGCTCTCATCGCGTTGATGATCCCGATCGTGCTCGAGCAGATCATCGGCGGACCGGTCCGCTCCGGTCACATCGATGCGATCGTGTGGGGCGCGGCCGCCGTGTTCGCCCTGGCGCTCGGCGAGGCGCTCATGGTGTGGCTCCGCCGTCAGTTCGTGCTGTTCCCCGCCACGCAGGTCGAGTACACGATGCGCACGGAGCTGTACTCGCGGCTGCAGACGCTGCCGGTCGCGTTCCATGACCGCTGGCAGTCGGGACAGCTGCTGAGCCGCATGATGCAGGACATCGGTCTCATCCGCCGCTGGCTCGCGTTCGGCCTCGTGCTGCTCGTGGTCAATGTGCTCACGATCATCATCGGCTCGGTGCTGCTGTTCCGCTGGCACTGGCTGCTGGGCACGATCTTCCTGGTGACCGCGATCCCGCTGTGGATCCGCGGCTACCTGTTCGAGAAGCGCTACGGCGCCCTCACCCGCCGCAGTCAGGACCAGGCGGGCGACCTCGCCACGAGCGTCGAGGAGAGCGTGCACGGCATCCGCGTGCTGAAGGCGTTCGGCCGCGGCAAGCACGCCCTGCGTCGCTTCAGCCGTCAGGCGGAGACGCTGCGCGAGACCGAGATGAGCAAGGCCGGCGCGATCGCGTCCATCTGGTTCTGGCTCGACCTGATGCCGCAGATCGCGTTCGGCCTGAGCCTGATGTCGGGCATCTGGCTGATCTCGCAGGGCGCGATCACCGAGGCGGAGCTGTTCGCCTTCTTCGCGATGGCGGTGGTGCTGCGCTGGCCCATCGAGTCGATCGGCTTCCTGTTCTCGTTCATGCTCGACGCCCGCACGGCGACCGACCGCGTGTTCGAGATCTTCTCCGAGACCAACACCATCACGGACCCGGAGCACCCGGTGCACATCGACGAGCCGCGGGGCGAACTCGCGTTCGAGAGTGCTCACTTCCGCTACCAGGACGCGGGTGCCGACGAGCGCGACCTGCTCGACGGCATCGACCTCGTGCTGCGGCCCGGCGAGACCATGGCGCTCGTCGGCCTGACCGGAAGCGGCAAGACCACGCTCACGACGCTCCCCACGCGGCTGTACGACGTGACGGGCGGACGGGTCACTCTCGACGGCGTCGATGTGCGCGACCTGCCGCTCGCGGAGCTGCGTCGGCACATCGCGATGGCGTTCGAGGACGCGACGCTGTTCTCGGCGTCGGTGCGCGAGAACGTGCTGCTCGGACGCGCCGACCTCGACATGCACAGCGACGAGGGGGAGCGCGTGCTGCGCGAGGCCCTCGACGTCGCCCAGGCGTCGTTCGTCGACACGCTGCCGGAGGGGGTCGAGACGGTGATCGGCGAGGAGGGCCTGAGCCTGTCCGGCGGGCAGCGGCAGCGTCTGGCGCTCGCGCGTGCCGTCGCCGCCGCGCCCAAGGTCCTCGTGCTCGACGACCCGCTGTCGGCGCTCGACGTCGACACCGAGGCCCTGGTGGAGGAGGCCCTGCGGCACGTGCTGGCCGACACCACGGCGCTGATCGTGGCGCACCGCCCGTCGACGGTCGCCCTGGCCGATCGGGTCGCGCTGTTGGAGGCCGGCAGGGTCACCGCGGTCGGCACGCACGCGGAGCTTCTGAAGACCAGCCGCCACTACCGTCACGTCATCTCGAGCCTGGAGGCCGAGGAGGCGGCGCGCACCGGCGCGATCCCGGTCATCCGCGACACCGAGGCGGAGATCCACGATGCGGTGCAGGACGGCCTCCGGGAGGACGCCGCCGACGACGATCTGATGAGCGAGAAGGAGGTGCAGCGATGAGCTCCACGCTCACCGGCACCCAGGACGAGGACCGTTCCCGCCTGACCCGCGAGGAGAGCAGGGCGATCCGCAAGCGGTCGCTGCGCCTGCTCGGCTCGCTCGTGCGGCCGCTCAAGCCGCAGATCGTGCTCGCCGCGGTGGTGCTCGTGATCTCGACGGCGCTGCAGGTCGCCGGTCCGATCCTGATCAGCATCGGGCTCGACCGTGCACTGCCGGCCGTGATCGGGAACGCCGACTGGATGCCGACGTTCGTGGTGGGCGGGATCTACCTGCTGGCCGGTGCGCTCGCGGCCGCCCTGATCGCCTGGTACGTGATCATCGCGGCGAAGCTGACGCAGGCGATCCTGCTTGATCTGCGCAAGCGCATCTTCCTGCACACCCAGCGGCTGAGCCTGGAGTTCCACGAGTCGTACACCTCGGGGCGCATCATCTCGCGACAGACGAGCGACCTCGACTCGATCAGGGAGCTGCTGGACGGCGGCCTGAACGAGCTCGTGTCGGGCGTGCTGTTCGGGCTGTTCACCTTCATCGCGCTGTGCGTGTGGGACTGGCAGTCCGGCCTCATCCTCGCGCTCGGCGGGGTGCCGCTGTTCTTCCTGATGCGCTGGTTCTACTCGCGCTCGCAGCTGGTGTACCGCGAGTCGCGCGTGATCAGCGCCAAGGTCATCGTGCAGTTCGTGGAGACCATGACCGGCATCCGCGCGGTGAAGGCGTTCCGCAAGGAGCCGCGCAACGACGAGGCGTTCCAGCAGGTCGCCGGCGACTACCGCGACGTGAACCGCCGCTCGATGCTGCTGTTCGGCACGTTCGAGCCGGGGCTCATGGGCGT
Organism: Microbacterium sufflavum; assembly: GCF_023091155.1. Lineage (NCBI taxonomy): Bacteria > Bacillati > Actinomycetota > Actinomycetes > Micrococcales > Microbacteriaceae > Microbacterium > Microbacterium sufflavum. The sequence goes on from NZ_JAHWXK010000001.1 coordinate 2,032,497, forward strand.
CGCGGCTCTGGTGCTCGGGACCGTCGTGCTGTGGGGCGGCATCCGGGTGTCGACGGGGGCCCTCACGGTCGGCGTGCTGCTGTCCGCCGTGCTGTATGTGCGCAACTTCTTCGCGCCGATGCAGGAGATCGCGATGTTCCTGAACTCCTACCAGTCCGCGACCGCGGCGCTGGAGAAGGTGTCCGGCGTGCTCGAGGAGGTGCCGACGGTGCCCGACCCCGAGAAGCCGGTGGACCTGTGGGAGTCGCGCGGACACGTCGAGTTCGACGAGGTCACGTTCGGGTACAACGGCGAGAAGACGATCCTCCCGAACTTCTCGCTCGACATCCCGGCCGGGCAGACGATCGCCCTCGTGGGGACGACCGGTGCGGGCAAGTCGACGCTGGCCAAGCTCATCTCGCGCTTCTACGACCCCTCGGAGGGTCGGGTGACCCTCGACGGCGTCGACCTGCGCTCGCTGCACCCGAAGGACCTCCGTCGTGCGATCGTGATGGTCACGCAGGAGGCGTACCTGTTCAGCGGGACGGTCGCGGACAACATCGCCCTGGGCAAGCCGGACGCCTCGCTCGACGAGATCAAGGCCGCCGCCCGCGCGGTGGGCGCCGACGGCTTCATCTCGGCGCTGCCCGACGGCTACAACACCGACGTGAACAAGCGCGGTGGGCGCGTCTCGGCGGGGCAGCGACAGCTGATCTCGTTCGCGCGCGCCTTCCTCGCCGACCCGGCGGTGCTCATCCTCGACGAGGCCACCGCCTCGCTCGACATCCCTTCCGAGCGGCTGATCCAGGACGCGCTGCAGACGCTGCTCGCTGACCGGACGGCGATCATCATCGCGCACCGGCTGTCGACGGTCGCGATCGCCGACCGGGTGCTCGTGATGGAGCACGGCCGCATCATCGAGGACGACACCCCGGAGGCGCTCATCGGCGGCTCCGGCAAGTTCGCGCAGCTGCACGCCGCGTGGCAGGAGACGCTCGTCTGACGGCGTCCGCGTGCGCGGAGGGCCGGGTCTCCCCGTGGAGGCCGGGCCCTCGGCGCATCGCCGCCGTCGGTACGGGTCGGTAGCATCGAGGTATGGACCCCGTGCTGCTCCTCGCCGAGTGGTGGTGGATCGCGCCGACCGCCGCCGCCGGCGCGACCGCTGGTGCGATCGGGCTGCGCCGCCGCAGCACACGGAGCGGGCGGCGGCTCGAGTACGACGCGGCCCGACACGATCTGCGGATCGCGCAGCAGACGGCGGTCGCTCGGCGCACGACGCTGAAGATCGCGCGCGCCGATCTCGCGAGGGTCACGGCGGAGCGCGCCGCGCAGCGGGCCACGGCCGAGCAGGTCGCGGGGGCGCGACGGATGCTGCGGGAGCGGGAGCGCGACGCACGCGCGGCGTCGGCGGAGGTGCGGGCTCGGCGGGTGCGGGTGAACGCGGCCCGTGCGGCGATCCCGGCCGGCTCGGCGCCGCGGCCGCTGGAGCGGCTGTACGCCGAGCACGACGCGGTCACGGCCCGGTGGATGCGGTACGAGACCGACCCTGCGCTGCAGATCGCGTATCCGGCGATGACCGATGTCAAGCGCCCGGAGACCGCCGCCTACCTGCGTGCCGCGGGCACGGCGGTGGAGGCGCGCCGCGGCACCACGGGGCGGATCACGGCGGCGGAGTTCGCCGCCTACCGCGACGCGGTCGCGGAGCTGGAGCGCGCGTTCGAGGCGGCGGAGCATGCGGCCAGGGTGCACGCGGGGGAGGCGCCGACCACTCCCGCGTGGCAGGATGCCGCGCACGACATGGTGAACCGCTCGGTCGAGGCGATCGACCGCGCCGCGGGAGCCGCCGCCTCGGCACTGGCCGCGTGGAGCAGCCGCCGCAGCCGCCCCCGGTCGGACGACGACGCCTGATCAGCCCGCACCGGGTCGACGCCCGGCTCGGTACTCGCGCGTTATCAGCGGGGAGAGCCGCACCAGGAGCTCTTCACCGACCGTGCCGATGAGTTCGGCCAGGCTCGTCGCGTCGAGCTCCCCGCGGGCGCCCGGCCCCCACACGGCCACCTCCTCGCCGATCGCCGCCCGCGGCCAGGGGCGCACCACGCTCTCGGTCGGCCCGATCCGCAGCACGCGTCGGGCGCCGGCGGCCGTTCCGACCTCGAAACAGCCGGCGAGGGTCGAGGGGAGGCCGTCGAGACTGCCGATCCCGATCGTGACGGCCTCGGCGTCCACGCGGATCACCGGGGCGAGCAGCGTGGAGGCGAGGGCGATGTCGTCCGGCGGCGGCGCCCCCACCGACCGGATCCCGTACGCGAAGGCCCCGAAGCGCACCAGGTCGAAGCGGAACTCGGAGCGGGCGGCGCCCGCGGCGCTGGCAGCCAGATGCCGCACGGTCGGCGTGAGGCCCAGCGCCTCCGCCCGCTGCACCGCCTCCCGGAACGCGGCTCGCGCCAGGTCGTCGTCGCGGTCGCTCACCTCGGCGATGTGGCTCCAGATGCCCTCGACCCTGATCGCTCCCGCGGCCTCCAGCTCCGCCGCCCGCCGGACCACCTCGGTCCACTGCTCGGGGCGGATCCCGCTGCGATGCAGACCCGTGTCGATCTTGAGGTGCACGGGCTGCGGGCGACGCTGGTTCACCTCGACGATACGTTCCAGGTAGTCGGCGTCACCCACCCCGAGGGTGACGCCCGCGCGCACCGCCGCCGCGATCTCGCTCCGGGTCATGGTCACCCACGCGAAGACCCGCGCGTCGGGGCCGGCGGCGGCGCGCGCGCGCACCGCGGTGGCGCTGTCGAACGCCCCGAACCAGCGCACTCCTTCGGCGGCCGCAGCCGTGACGACCCGTTCGAGCCCGTGTCCGTACGCGTCGCACTTCACGATCATCATGACCTCGGCGGGCGCGCTCCGGCGCTGCAGTTCGCGGATGTTGGCGCGCAGCCGACGCAGATCCACGACCAGTCGGGGGAGGGTCATGGTGTCTCCTCTCGCGCGGCGCGCAGCCCGAGCGCGCACACGAGCTCGGCGGCCGTCCAGCCGGTGATGCGGGTCCAGTCGGCCAGTGCGTGCCGCGCGGGACCGGGCCCGCCGAAGTACACGACCTCCTCACCGTGCCGGATCGGCGCGTGACCGATGTCGACGACGCACACGTCCATCGCCACCCGTCCGATGATCGGGAACAGCCGGCCGCGGATCTCGACGTCGGCCTCGTTCCCGAGCGCCCGGGGGATGCCGTGGCCGAACCCGCCGGTCACGAGCGCCACACGGGTGTCGGTGCCCGCATGGTGCGTGTGGTTGTACGACACCCCTTCGCCCGCCCGCAGCTCCTTGGTGGAGAGGACGCGCCCGGCGACGCGCATCACGGGCTCCGTGTCCGCACCGGGCCAGCCGAACAGGCGCGCGGGATCGATCGTCGCCGGCTCGTCGCACGGGGTCAGGCCCGACCGGGCCGCGCTGCGCCCGGCCGAGGCGTCGAAGATCGCGTGGCGGATACCGGCGTCGTGCGCGATCCCCGCCACCCAGGTCAGGCCGTGTCCCCACGCATCCCGGCGCAGGTCGATCACCGGGACGCCGACGCTCGCCGCCGCCTGACGGTGCGCGTTCGAGGCGAGTGCGGCGCGGGAGAGGCGGGCACGGATCAGGGCGTTCAGAATCCCATCGCCTTCTGGAACCGGGGCCGGTGGCCGGTGCGGATGCCGAGCACGCTCGGCTTCACCTCGTACACTCCCGTGCCCCAGTTCCCCTCGATGATCACGGGACCCGTCGGGGTGACCGCCACGTCCCATCCGACGTACTGCACCTGCGGCACGCGGCGGGCAGCCCGGTCGATCAGCGCGATCACCTCGTCGTACAGCGGCAACTGGAAATCGGCGATCCGGTAGCCCGTGTCGGGATGGAATCGGTGGACGTTGCCGTGGGAGTCGTAGCCGTCGCCGAGGGCCCGCCCGGTGTCCGCGTCGAGCATGGTGTAGAAGCCGCCCCAGTCCATCTGGTCGGCGGCCTGGCCGCGACCGAACTTCTGGGCGATGGACAGGATATGCGTCCGATGGCCGTCGAAGAACGCCGTGATTCGCGTGGAGTTTACGGTCCCCGGGCACACCGCCGACAGCGCGTCGTGCTGCACGATGTTCTCCTCGACGAGCAGCTCGCCGTTCTCCATCAGCCGGTGGTGGAACGCGTCCCAGTCGGATACGTCTGCGCCGTGGTACCGGTGGATCGCATGGCCGGAGCGCCCGAGCTGCTGCTTGGTGATCAGCGTCTGGTGCCGGTCCGCGAACGAGCGCAGAGCGTCCGCATTGTCGTTGTCCAGCAGCATCCACTCCCGCCCCAACAGGTCAGAGAACACGCGCACGAACTCCCACTTGTCGTGGAAGATGTGCCGGTAGTCGGCGTGGTCGAACAGGTAGGACAGCCGATTCGACAGCGGATGCGTCATCATGGTGCGGCGCTCCGCCGCCGTGAGCATCGCGAAGTCGTAGTCGACGTAGTCCTGGAAGCCGACCTGGTGGAAGGCCGCCTCCCTGAGCATGTCGACGAGCACCGCAACCGTGCGCTGATCATGGTGCGTCGCCACCGCACGCGCACGGCGCATCAACGAACCCACGTCGATGCGCCGTGCGCGACCCAGCAGATAGCGGAGGCGGATCACGCCGGCGTGAACGGTCGAGCTCACTGCCCGGCGGGGTCGTTCTCGACGACGCGGGGGCGACGGGTGCGGCGTCCGGCCGACGCGCCGGGGTCACCCGTGATGATGACGCGCTGGAGCCAGCGGTCGGTGCCGTCGTAGCGCGGCTCGAAGCTGGTCCGGGCGTGGAGCACGCGACGGTTGTCGAACAGCAGCAGGTCGCCCGCCTTCAGATTCACGGCGATACGGGCGGCGTCCGCCGCGTCGTGGAAGCGCCGCAGCGCGGCGGCCGCCTCCTCGTCGCCCTCGACGGCGGCCGCGCAGTCCATGTCCATGCGCACGAAGCGCTCGCCGTCCTCGCCGTACAGGACCGGTCCACGGACCCCGTCCTCGGGTCGTCCCGTGCCGCCCGATGCCTTGTCGATGCCGTGCAGGAATCGGGGCTCGCGCAGGATCCGCTCGTCTTCCGGGCTCAGGACCACGCGGTCGATCGGAGCGAGGGCCGTGTCGGCGTTCACATCGCCGCGCACGCACAGCAGGCCCACGTAGTGCGGGTGGGCGTCGTCGAACGCGTCCTCCGTGTGCCAGTCGAGCAAGCCGCGGCTGCCCGTGCCGACCGCGTCGTATTCGTGGCCCTTCACCGGCGCGACGTTCTGGATCTGGGCGCCGGCGTGCTGGCGCGCGAACGCGAAGATCTCCCCCGCGGTTCCGGCGAGGGCGAGCAGCGTGGCCTCCGTGACGGGGTCCCGGTCCTGATTCTGGAACTCGAGCTGCCACCCCTCCGGGGTGCGCCCCATCTGCTCCTGGTCCACGGTGAAGCCGGTGAAGAGGACTGCGCCGTCGGGGACGTCGGCGGCCGCGAAGCGCCGGATCACCGCGACGGTGTCGGGGTCCTCCGCGGCGAGTGCGGCGGTCGCCGACGCCAGCAGGTCGTCGAAGGCCGCGTCGTCGCGGTAGATGCCGCGGCGCCCCACGGCGAGGGCGGAAAGGGCGTCGAGTGCCGCGGGAGCGAGGGCGTGCGTGATCATCGCGTCGCTCCCGTCGTCTCGATGGGCGCGCAGAGGCAGAGAGGCATGGTGAGCATGGGTATCGCTTTCTTCGAGGGGGGCCGCAGCTGCGGCACGACAACGATACCAACTAAGGGGTAACACGTTACTAAGGAGCGGCTGAGTCGCTACGGGAGGTGGCTCAGCCGGGGGCGACGGGGTCTCGATGGGGGAGGGGATTCGAGACCCCGCCGCCGGTCTCAGGGCTCGACGCGGATCTCGGCGATGACCTCGCCGTAGGCCGTCTCGCCGACCGGGGTGAAGCCGACGCGACGGAAGAAGGCCTCCGGCCCCTCCTCGCCCGCCTCGTAGATGACGTTGACGTGGTCGACGCCGCGGCGGCGGGCCTCCTCGATGAGGCTCTCGACCGCGAAGCGACCGACCCCGCGGCCCTGGTCGTCGGCGTCGACGTTGATGCGCCACAGCACGGAGCGGAAGTGCTCCTCGGGGGCCTCGTCGTCGAAGTTCGCGCTGACGAAGCCGACGACCTCGTTGCGGTCGAGGATGACGCGCTGCCACGACGTCTGCGGGTTGATCACGGTTGCCGCGATGCCGTACGACACCGGAGCGAGGAACTGCTCCTGTCCGGGCTTGAGCGACAGGTTGTTCACGGCGACGATCGTCGCAGCGGAGAGTTCGACCATGCGCAGTTCGGACATGCCCCCAGGCTAGCCCCTCCCGGCGGACTCGACACGTCCCGGCTGAACATTTTCGGACCGGGGGAGGCGGGCGCACATCGTCGGCGGGAGGCGTCCAGCGGGCGGGCGGGGCGTCGAGCGCGCTCGGGGTATCTTGGTATCGAGACAAATCGCCCCGTGAACGGAGAACCTCCCGGTGACCGACGACGCCATCATCTACACGTACACCGACGAGGCACCGGCACTGGCCACCGCCTCGTTCCTGCCCATCATCCAGGCCTACACCGGCCAGGCGGGCATCGAGGTCGAGACGCGGGACATCTCCCTGGCCGGCCGTATCCTCGCCGCCTTCCCGCAGAAGCTCGCGCCGGAGCAGCAGGTCGGCGACGCGCTGGCCGAGCTGGGCGGCCTGGCCACTCTTCCCGAGGCCAACATCATCAAGCTGCCGAACATCTCGGCGTCGATCCCGCAGCTCAAGGCCGCCATCGCCGAGCTGCAGCAGCAGGGATACGACATCCCCGACTTCCCCGACGAGCCCACGTCGCTCGAGGAGAAGGACGTGCGGGCGCGGTACGACCGCATCAAGGGTTCCGCGGTGAACCCGGTGCTGCGCGAGGGCAACAGCGACCGCCGGGCCCCGCTGGCCGTGAAGAACTACGCCAAGAAGCACCCGCACCGCAACAAGCCGTTCGCGGAGGGGTCGAAGACTCGTGTGGCTACGCTCGGTCACGACGACTTCAAGCACAACGAGCGCTCGTGGGTCGCCGCCCACGACGACGTCCTCTCGTTCCGTCACACCGCGAAGGACGGCACCGTCACGATCCTGAAGGAAGGCCTCAAGGTCCTCCCGCGCGAGATCATCGACGCCACCTTCCTGTCCGCGAAGGAGCTCGACGCCTTCCTCGCCGAGACGCTCGAGGCCGCCAAGGCGGACGACGTGCTGTACTCGGTGCACCTCAAGGCCACCATGATGAAGGTCAGCGACCCGATCATCTTCGGCCACGTCGTGAAGGCGTTCTTCAAGGACGTCTTCGACCAGTACGGCACGCAGCTGGCCGAAGCCGGACTCAGCGCGAACGACGGCCTCGGCTCGATCCTCGCGGGGCTGGCCGACGTCGCCAACGGCGACGAGATCGCCACCGCGTTCGACAAGGCCATCGCCGAGGGGCCGCGCCTGTCGTACGTGAACTCCGACAAGGGGATCACGAACCTCCACGTGCCGAGCGATGTCATCGTCGACGCGTCCATGCCCGCGCTCGTCCGCAACGGCGGGAAGCTGTGGGGCAAGGACGGCGAGGAAGCCGACACGATCGCCGTGATCCCCGACTCCTCCTACGCGAGCGTCTACCAGGCGGTCATCGACGACGTGATCGCGAACGGCCCGCTCGACCCGGCCACGATCGGCACCGTCCCGAACGTCGGGCTCATGGCGCAGGCGGCCGAGGAGTACGGCAGCCACGACAAGACCTTCGAGATCGCGGAGGACGGCATCGTCCAGGTGCTCGACAGCGAGGGCACCGTGCTCATCGAGCACGAGGTCGGCAAGGGCGACATCTGGCGCGCGACCCAGACGAAGCACATCCCGGTCATGGACTGGGTGAAGCTCGCGGTCTCGCGCGCCCGTGCGACCGGAGCGCCCGCCGTGTTCTGGCTCGACGCCAACCGCTCGCACGACGCGCAGATCATCGCGAAGGTGCACCAGGGTCTGGCGACGCTCGACACCAAGGGGCTCACGATCACGATCCTCGCGCCGGAGGAGGCGACGCGCTACACGCTCGCCCGCATGCGTCATGGCCTGGACACCATCTCGGTGACCGGCAACGTGCTGCGCGACTACCTGACCGACCTGTTCCCGATCCTCGAGGTCGGAACGAGCGCCAAGATGCTCTCGATCGTCCCGCTGCTCGCGGGCGGCGGGCTGTTCGAGACCGGCGCCGGCGGCTCCGCCCCGAAGCACGTGCAGCAGCTCGTCGAGGAGAACTACCTGCGCTGGGACTCGCTGGGCGAGTTCTTCGCGCTCGCGGCCTCGCTCGAGCACTTCGCCGACCGCACGGGCAACGAGAAGGCCCGCGTGCTCGCCGAGACGCTCGACGCCGCGACCGGCACCTTTCTGGAGGAAGACCGTTCGCCCGGTCGGGCGCTCGGCACGATCGACAATCGGGGCAGCCACTTCTACCTCGGCCTGTACTGGGCGCAGGAGCTGGCGAAGCAGACGAAGGACCCCGAGCTGGCCGCGGCATTCGCCCCGGTCGCCGAGAAGCTCGCCGCGAACGAGGAGGCCATCGTCTCCGAGCTCAACGCGGTGCAGGGCAAGCCGGCCGAGATCGGCGGCTACTACCGCCCGGACGAGAAGCTCGTGGCCGCTGTCATGCGCCCGTCCGCGACGCTGAACGAGATCGTCGACGCCCTGCGCTGAGACGACGAGAAGGGGGCGGATGCTGCGGCATCCGCCCCCTTCTCGTATCCGCGGACCCGAGGTGCGTCAGTTGTGGACGGAGACCTCGAGGCCCACGGGCGACCAGTCGTAGACGTACTTCGCGAGGTCGATCGGCAGGTTCACGCAGCCGTGGCTCATGCGGTTGCCGAAGTTGTTGTGCCAGTACGTGCCGTGGAAGCCGATGTTCGTGGTGAACCAGGTGATCCACGGGACGTTCTCGGTGCAGTACGGGGCGCCGGGGTAGCAGCCCATGTCCTGCATGCGCGTGTGGGCGAAGACCTTGAAGTTGCCCGTCGGCGTCGGAGTGCCGGGCAGCCCGGTCGAGACGGCCCACGACTTCACGACCGCATTGTTCTCGTACAGCGTGGCCCGCTGCGAGCTCAGGTCGATGTCGATGCGACGGAACAGGTTGACCGTCTCGAACGGCGTCTCGGTGACGGTCAGCGCGAACACACCGTCGCCGGCGGCGAGCTGGGTCGCGAACTGCTCCGCGATCTGGGAGGTGTCACCCAGCGCGCGTCCGGTGACGCCCTCCTGCTCGGCGCGCAGCACGGTGCCGGCCGAGTCGACGATGACGGTCGCATTGACCGGGGCGCGGTCGACCGCGGCCGGAAGCGCGTCGACGGTCGCCTGGATCGCCTGCGGGTCGGCCTGGATGCGCAGCTGACCTTCGTCGTCCACGACGGTCAGCCAGGAGGCGGCCGTGGCGGGGTCGATCGGGACCGTGCGCTCCTCGCCGACGTAGAAGCCGATCGTGGCGAGCATGGTGTTGAGTTCGCTCGCCGTGGCGGTCGCGTCGGCGTCGCTCACGGAGGGAAGGGCCTCGGCGGGGCCGCCCGGATACTCGAAGGAGGTGCGACCGTCGCCGACCGCGTCGACGAACGCCGTGCCGAGGTCGCCGAGGTCGATGCCGGTGCCGGCTTCCGAAGGCGTGATCGTGTACGCGCCGGTCGCGGCGTCGAACACGACTCCCGCATCGACCGGGTCGACGAAACTCGCGGGAACGGCGTCCCGCAGGGCGGCCGTGGCCTTCTCGGGGTCGAGGGTGATGTCGGCCGGTACCGGGTCTCCCATCCAGGACCCGAGGTTCCAGAGCGGGTGGGCGGCGAAAGCGGCATCGGCCAGGGCGGTGGCATCGGCCGTGGCGCCCAGGTCGGCGCCCGTGAGGACCGCGCCGTCGCCCTCACCCGTGAGCGTGACCTCCGTCTGCGCCAGGTGCGTGCTGATCGCGTCGGCGGCGGCGCCCGGCGTCATCCATCCGACGGGGATGCCCGCGACGGTCGTCCCCGGTGCGATGAGGATCGCGGAGGCCGCTCCCGCGCCGAGCAGGACGACTCCGACGCCGAGACCGATCCACAGGCCGAGGCGGCGCTTCTTGGGAGACGGTTCGATCGGAGCCCAGGCCAGGGGCTGCTCACCGGTGTGCGGCGGAACCGTCTCGGTGGGCGCATCCGCGGGCGCGAGCACGCTGGTGGGCGTGCCGTCGTCGGCAGGAGCTCCCGTCGCAGCGCCCGGTACGGAAATCACATCGGTCACGAACTACACCCCCCGCGGTTCTGACGCATCCAGTCTCTCAATGGTACGGGATGGCAGGTAACGGGGAGGCAACGGTCTGCTACCCTGCCTCCCCGTTCTCCGGACACGTCCGGCTGCGCGGTCAGTCGATGACGGCGAGACCGTCGATCTCGACGAGCATCTCCTCGCGCGGAAGGCCGGTGAAGACGGTGGTGCGCGAGGGCAGGACCCCGCTCGTCGTGTGCGCCTCGACGAACGCGCCGTAGGCCTCGTTCATGATGGGGAAGTCCTCGCGCTTGGTCAGGTAGACGCGGAGCATCACGACGTCGTCGAACGTGGCGCCGGACGCCTCGACGATCGCCTTGACGTTCTCGAGCGTGCGGGTGGTCTGTGCCGCGACATCGCCGGGGTGGAGGTACTCGTTCGTGACGGGGTCGACCGGGCCCTGGCCGGAGACCTGCACGATCGGGCCCTTGCGCACTCCCTGCGAGAAGGTGTGGGCGGGGGCGGGGGCGGCGTCGGTCGAAACTCGTGTCTTCGCGGTCATGCCGCCAGCCTAGTAGCCTTGTTAGATGCCTCTACAAATTCCGGATCCCGTTCTCGGCGCCTGGGCGAAGGGGTTCCCGGCGCGCGCCGCAGGGCTGCGGCTCTCCGAGGTCGGGCAGGCCGGACTGCACCTCTCCGACCTGGTCACGCCGGTGCTCACGGTGCACGCCGACGCGCTGACGCACAACGAGCAGACCGTGTTCGCGTGGGCCGCACAGCAGGGCGTGGGCCTGGCCCCGCACGGCAAGACCACGATGGCCCCCGCGCTGTGGCAGCGGCTGCTCGACGCGGGCGCCTGGGGCATCTCCGTCGCGACGCCCTGGCAAGCGGAAGTGGCCGTGACCGCCGGAGTGCCGACCGTCCTGATCGCCAACGCGGTCACGGATGCGGCCGCCGCCCGTCGCCTCGGCGAACTGCTCGCCGCCGACCACGACCTGCGGATCCTGTGCTGGGCGGACGCGGTCGACGGCGTCCGCATCCTCGCCGATGCCCTCTCCGATGCTGCCCGCCCCCTCGACGTGCTCGTGGAGCTGGGCGGCGCGCACGGACGCACGGGTGCCCGCAGCGTGGAGGAGGGCGAGCGCATCGCCGCCGCGATCACTGCCGCACCGGGCCTGCGCCTCGCCGGAGTGACCGGATACGAGGGGCCGTTCGGGCCGGATCGGTCCGCGGCGTCGGTCGCCGCGGTCGACGCCTACCTGGACACCCTGGTCGAGCTGCACCGCCGACTCGACTACCCGGAGGGGCCTCGTCCGGTCGTGAGCGCGGGCGGGAGCTCCTTCCCCGACCGGGCCGCCGCCGTGCTGTCGCCGCTCGCTCCCGAAGCCGACGTGGTGCTGCGCTCCGGAGCGTTCCAGATCCACGACGACGGGTTCTACGCCCGCATGTCGCCCTTCGGCCCGCTGACCGGTACGGCACCGCTGCGGTCGGCCATGCACGCCTGGTCGCGCGTGGTCTCCCAGCCCGAGGACGCCCTGGCGCTGCTCGACGCCGGACGCCGTGACGTGCCGTTCGACCTCGACCTGCCGGTGCCGCAGAGCGTCGAGGGCGAGATCACGGCGCTCAACGATCAACATGCTTTCCTGCGGCTCGCGGACGGCGCCGCGGTCGCGGTCGGCGAGGTCGTGCGGCTCGGGCTCTCGCACCCGTGCACCGCGTTCGACAAGTGGCGGGTGGTCGCGGTGATCGACGATCCCGACGCGGACGACCCTCGAGTGATCGGAGCGGTGGCGACGTGCTTCTGAGTGCGGAGAAGGCAGCGGCCGGGCTGGTCAGGGTCTACCGCTCGGCCACGGTCGTCGACGGCTCCGGTGCGCCGCGGTTCACGGCCGACGTGGCGGTGGAGGGCGCGCGGATCGTCGCGGTCGTGCCCGAACGGGAGGACGCGCAGCTCGAGCTGCCCGAGGGCGGCGTGGAGGTGGAGGCCTCCGGCCTCGTGCTCGCGCCCGGCTTCATCGACATGCATGCGCACAGCGACCTCGCGGTGCTGAGCGGTGCCGCGCACGACGCGAAGATCCGTCAGGGCGTGACCTGCGAGGTGCTCGGTCAGGACGGCCTCGGGTACGCGCCGCTCGACGACGCGACAGCCGCGGTGATCCCCGCGCAGATCGCGGGGTGGAACGGCCTGCCCACCACGGTGCCGTGGCGGTCGATGAGCGATCTGCTGGCAGAGATCGACGCCGCCGCGGTCGCGAACGCCGCGGTGCTCGTTCCGCAGGGGAACCTCCGGATGATGGTGGTCGGGCACGAGAACCGCGCGGCGACCGCGGAGGAGATCGAGGCGATGGCCGCGCTGCTCGGCGAGGCTCTGGACGCGGGGGCGTTCGGCATGTCGAGCGGCCTGACCTATACACCGGGCATGTACGCCGACACCGCGGAGCTCGAGGCCCTGTGCCGTGTGGTCGCCGAGCGCGGGGGATACTGGGCGCCGCACACCCGCAGCTACGGCGCGGCCGCGTTGGATGCGTACCGCGAGGCCGTCGAGATCGGCCGTCGCACGGGTTGCCCGGTGCACCTGACGCACGCCACGATGAACTTTGCCCCCAACCGCGGCCGGGCCGACGAGCTGCTCGAGATCGTCGACGCGGCGATCGCGGACGGCGTCGACGTGACGCTCGACACCTATCCGTATCTCCCCGGCGCGACCACGCTCTCTGCCCTGTTGCCCAGCCGGCTGGCGGCGTCGGGCGACCTGCTGGCCGCCATCGCCGGACTGGATGCCGAGGGGCGCGAGGCCGTCCGCGTGGAGCTGGAGGAGCTCGGCTGCGACGGCTTCCACGGGGAGCGTGCCGACTGGTCGGCCATCCAGATCTCCGGCACCGCGAATCCGGCTCTCGCGGGCCTCGTCGGCCGCACGGTCGCCGAGATCGCGAACGACTCGAGGCGGCGGGCCGTCGACGTGGTGCTCGACACGATCCTCGAGGACGCCGGGGCGACCGGCGTGCTGATGCACATCGGCGACGAGGACAACGTGCGCGCGATCATGCGGCACCCGCGGCATTCCGGCGGCAGTGACGGCATCCTGATCGGGGCCCGTCCGCACCCTCGCGGCCGCGGCACGTTCGCGCGCTACCTGGGGCATTACGTGCGCGAGCTCGGGGTGCTGACGCTGGAGGAGGCCGTGCGCCACCTCTCGGGCAACCCCGCGGCTCGTCTGGGACTCGACCGCGGCGATGCGCCTCGCGGCATCATCCGCGTCGGCGCCACCGCAGACCTGGTGCTGTTCGATCCGCTCACGGTCGCCGCGGGCGCCACGTTCGAGGAGCCGCATCGGCCGCCGATCGGCGTCCACGAGGTGCTGGTGGCGGGCGTGCCCGTGGTCCTGGACGGCGTCGTGACCGGTGCCGTCGCCGGACGGGCCCTGCGCCTGCCGCCGCCCGCGCACCGGGCGACCGTGCCGGCGATCGCGGCGCACGTCGATGCCGCGGCGGCTCGGTTCGCGTGGCGGCCGGACACCCCGATCGACGCGGTGCCCGAGCTGTCCGCGTCCGTCGACTGGCTGGGCGGGGGAGGCCAGGGGACCGGTCAGGGCATCCGTCTCACGCTGGATGACGCCCTCGGGGCCGCGGCCGCTCGCGCCGGCCGCGTCGGGGACGAGGCGTTCCGCGTGACCGTGTCCGCCGACGGGGTCGAGATCCGCGGTGCGAGTCCGCTCGGGGTCTTCCGCGGCGCCACCGTGCTGCGGCAGCTGCGCGACCCCGACGCCCCTGCGCAGGCCGAGGTGCTGCTTCCGGCCGGTGTGTGGGAGGGGGCGCCGGCGTACGGCTGGCGCGGCGTCATGCTCGACGTGGCGCGGCACTTCCGCCCGGTCGACGACGTGCGGCGCCTGATCGACCTGCTGGCGCTGCACCACCTGAACATCCTGCAGCTGCACCTCACCGACGATCAGGGCTGGCGGTTCGAAGTGCCCGGCTACCCGCGGTTGACGGAGGTCGGCGCGCGACGGGAGGCCACCCAGCGCGGGCACGGGCCCGAGGCCACGGTCGAGCCCGGCGTGCACGAGGGCTTCTACACGACGGACGAGCTGCGCGACCTCGTCCGTTATGCGGCGGAGCGCGGCGTGACCCTGGTGCCGGAGGTCGAGCTGCCCGGGCACATCCAGGCCGCGCTGGCCGCGTACCCCGAGCTCGGCAACACCGATGTGGGCGTGCCGGCGAGCGGCCCGTGGGAGCGGTTCGGCGTGAACGCGCGTACGCTCGCCCCGACGGAGGCGGCGTTGGCCTTCGGCCGTGCGGCGATCGATGCCCTCTGCGACGTGTTCGACGCGGAGTGGATCGGGATCGGCGGGGACGAGGTGCCCGTGACGGAGTGGGCGCAGAGCGAGGCGGCAGCGGAGCGGATGCGCGCGCTGGGCCTGGCGACGCCGCATGACGTGCAGCCCTGGTTCACCGCGCACTTCGTGGCGCACGTGCGCGCGCGGGGGCGCACGGCGCTCGCGTGGGACGAGGTGCTGGAGGGCGAGGTGCCGGAGGGCGTGCGCATCCTCGCGTGGCGCGGACCCGTCGCGATGCGGGAGGCACTGAGCCGCGGGATCCCCGTGGTGGCGTGCCCCGACCTGGAGGTCTACCTCGACTATCCGCAGTCGGAGTCGCCCGAGGAGCCGATCAGGGTGGGACCCCCGCTGCCGCTCGCCCGCGCGTACTCGCTCCGGATCGAGGTTGGTGCGGTGGGCGGTCAGGCGAACGTGTGGAGCGAGCACCTGCCCAGCCGGGACCGCGTGGACTTCGCGATGTTCCCGCGGCTCGCCGCGATCGCCGAGCGGCTGTGGGAGGGCGGGGAGCCGCGGCCGTTCGCGGACTTCATGCGGCGGCTTCCGACGCATCTGCGTCGCCTGGCGGCGGCGGGGGTGCGGTATCGTCCGCAGGATGGCCCGTCCCCGGATCAGCGCCGCCCCGGCGTTCCGGGAAAGCCGCTGACGGTGGAGGCGCGCGAGGCCATCGTCGCGGGGCTGGTGGAGCGGCTCCTGGACGGCTCTGCGGCACGGGCCCGCGCGGCTCGAAAGTAATGTAACGTTTCGGTAACCCTGGCCGCGGCCTCGCGGGCAGAGGTTGCGCAATTTTTGTTCGTAAGGTCTACTAACAAACATGTCCGTTTCGGATGATCAGCGCCCCGCGGCGACGACAGACTTCGTCGCCGCGAACGCGCACGCCTTCGGGCCCGCGCGGCACCTGCGCTCGCGCACCAAGGTGCTCCCCGAGCACGCCCGCGGACACAACCGCGCCCTCGTGCTGCAGACGCTGTACCACTCCGGAGCGATGAGTCGCGCCGACCTCTCCCGGGAGACCGGACTGACCCGGGTCACGATCTCCGACCTCGTCGCGGAGTTCATCGCCGACGGCATCGTGATCGAGATGGGCGTCCGCGAGGCGGTGGGTCCGGGGAAGCCGCCGATCCTCATCGACATCGACCGCGCCGGGCACCAGATCGTCGGCCTCGACCTGTCGGGTCCGAACGCTTTCGAGGGAGCCGTGCTGAGCCTCGACGGCGACGTGCTGGAGCGCCGCCAGGTGCCTCGCCCGGAGCGCCCGGACGGGGAGGCCGCCTACGCCGCGCTCCGCGAGCTCGCACAGAGCCTCGTCGACGCCGCCACGCGCCCCGTGCTCGGCGTCGGCATCGGCACGCCGGGCGTCGTGCGACCGGACGGTCTGGTGCTGAGCTCGCCCAACCTCGGCTGGACCGACTTCCCGCTCGAGGCGAAGCTCGGCGCCGAGCTCGACCTGCCCGTCCTCGCGCGCAACGACGCGAACGCCGCTGTCCTCGCGGAATACACCTTCGGCGAGGCGAAGGCCGACTTCATGCTCATCAAGATCGGCCGAGGCGTGGGTGCCGGCCTCATCACGGGCAGCCAGCCGCTGCTGGGCAGTCGCTTCGCCGCGGGGGAGATCGGACACGTGGTCGTCGGCACCGATGGCGGCCCGCGCTGCGCCTGCGGCAAGATCGGCTGCCTGGAGGCCTGGCTCAGCGTCAGCCGGATGCGGGAGGCCCTCGACGCCGACCCCTCGGCGCGCGAGGACATCCTGCGCGACGCCGGCACGCGCATGGCCATCGCCATCGCCCCGATCGTCGCCGCGCTCGACCTGTCCGAGGTCGTCCTCTCCGGCCCGGCGGAACTGCTCGACGGCACGCTGATCGACGCCGCGGTCGAGACCCTGCACGCGCGCACCCTGGAGGGCGTGTTCGAAGACGTGATGGTGCGGCTCACGCATCAGGACGACATCGTGCTCCGCGGAGCCGCGGTCATGGTGCTCTCCGGGCAGCTGGGGGTGTCGTGACCTCCGCGACCACGACCGAGACCGGCATCCGATGACCGGAACCGCTGCCGCCGACCTGCCCGGTCGGCCGATTCGTGTTGGCCTGGATGTCGGCGGAACCAAGATCGACGCCGTCGCCGTCGACCCCGCCGGTGAGATCCTCGGACGCCTGCGCCGCGCCACGGGCTGGGGCGAGGACGCCGTCGTCGACAGCATCGTGTCGACCGTCGTCGCCCTCGCCGATGAGACCGGGGTCCCGCTGTCGGCCGTCGGGTCCGTCGGTGTGGGCATCCCCGGGCTGGTCGATGCGGACGCGGGGCGCGTCGTGCACGCCGTCAACCTCGGGGTCGAGTCGCTCGACCTGGCCGACCGGGCGGAGCGAGCGCTCGGCGTGCCGTTCCGCGTCGAGAACGACGTGAAGGCGGCGGCGCTCGGAGCCGCCGTGCTCAGCGGCGTGAGTGGTTCGATGGCGTACCTGAACCTCGGCACCGGTGTGGCCGCGGGCATCGTCGTGGACGGTCGCATCTGGCGAGGATCGCGCGGGACCGCCGGCGAGGTCGGCCACATCTCGGTCGACCCGCACGGACGCCTGTGCGGGTGCGGACAGCGCGGTTGCGTGGAGACGTTCTGCGGCGGCGGCGCACTCGCCAAGGCCTGGGGTCGACCCGGCGCGCTGCCGGTCAGGGACATCTTCGACGCCGCCGATGCCGGCGACCCGCTGGCGCTCGCGCTGCGTGACGACCTCTTCTTCGGCGCGGCCGCCGCGGTCCGCGTGCTGGTGCTGTCGGCCGACGTCGAGACGGTGGTGATCGGGGGCGGCCTCACGGCCATGGGAAGCCGCCTCGACGAAGGCATCAGGGCTGCACTGCACGCCGGCGCCGAGGCGTCACCGTTCGCGAGGTCTCTGCGCCTGGATGAGAGAATCGAACTGCTCCCCGCGGGTTCCCCCGCCGCCGCACTCGGCGCCGCTCTGGTGGGCGCATCCATTTCTGAGAAGGAGATCGTTCCGCATGGCTGAGGTCGTCATCGTCGAGAGTCCCGAGGCCGCCGGTGCGCTGGTCGCCACCGAGATCGTGGAGCTGATCGACCGTCGTCCGGACGCCGTCCTCGGCCTGGCCACGGGCTCCACGCCGCTGCCGGTCTACCAGGCCCTGCGCGCGCAGCTCGCCGGGCGCGACGTCTCCCGGGTGCGCGGCTTCGCCCTCGACGAGTACGTCGGCATCGACCCCGCCCACCCCGAGAGCTACCGCTCCGTGATCACCCGCGAGGTCGTCGAGCCCCTGGGCCTCGACCCGCAGCGCATCCACGTGCCCAACGGCGCGGAGGCGACCATCCAGCACGCGGGTGAGGACTACGAGGCCGCGATCCAGGAGGCGGGCGGCGTCGACCTGCAGATCCTCGGCATCGGCACCGACGGGCACATCGGCTTCAACGAGCCCGGCTCCTCCTTCGCGTCGCGCACCCGGGTGAAGACCCTCACCGAGCAGACGCGCGAGGACAACGCCCGCTTCTTCGACTCGATCGACGATGTCCCCATGCACTGCATCACGCAGGGTCTGGGCACGATCCTTCAGGCCAGGCACCTCGTGCTCCTCGCGTTCGGTGAGGGCAAGGCGGAGGCGGTCGCCGGAGCGGTCGAGGGTCCGCTGACGGCCCTGCTGCCCGGCTCGGCGATCCAGCTCCACCCGCATGCGACGATCGTGGTCGACGAGGCGGCGGCCTCCCGGCTGCAGCTCGCCGACTACTACCGGTACACGTTCGCGAACAAGCCGGCCTGGCAGGGGATCTGACCCCGACTCACCGGGTCGCGGCCGGCCAGGCAAGGGGGAGCAGGTGCTCCACGCTCAGCGGCGCCAGCGGGAGCGTCTCCGCGTCTTCCGGGGTGATCCATCGCAGCTCCGCGAGCTCGGCCTGCACCCGTACCCCGGCCGGATCGATCGCTGCGGTGAAGGCATCGGCGACGACCCGGTGACCCGGTTCGTTCGCGGCGGCGGACACGAACCGTCCGAGCGGACGGAGGTCGCTCTCGCGCAGCGCCACGCCGAGTTCCTCGTGCAGTTCGCGGATGAGGGTCTGCGCGGCGCTCTCGCCCGGCTCCGGCTTGCCTCCAGGCTGCATGAACCTGGTCGTGCCGTGCTTGCGGACCACCAGCACGCGGCCCTGGTCGTCGACGATCACCGCCGCGCTCACGTGGATGTCAGGCATCGGGGACGAACACCTTCCCTGGGTTGAGGATCCCGAGCGGATCGAAGACGGCGGCGATGTCGCGCTGCAGCCGCCACTGGTCGTCGCCGAGCTCCTCCGCAAGCCAGCGCCGCTTGAGCACCCCGATGCCGTGCTCGCCCGTGAGCGTGCCACCCAGGCGGATCGCCGCGCGGAACAGCTCATCGGCGGCGGCCCAGACGTGTGCCGGGGTCTCGGGTCCCTCGAACACGAAGTTCGGGTGCAGATTGCCGTCCCCCGCGTGCGCGACCGTGGGGATCACGAGACCGTACTCGCGCTCGATGCGGGCGATCTCGTCGAACATCGCCGGCATGGCGCTCCGCGGCACGGAGACGTCTTCGATCAGGGTGGTGCCGAGGGAGGCCATCGCGGCGTGCATGGACCGGCGGATCGCAAGCAGCCGCTCGCCCTCCGCGCGATCGTGCGACACCTCCGTGACGCCGTCGTTGGCGCGCAGGATGGCGTCGATCGCGTCGGCCTCGGCGGCCGCCGCGGGCCCGTCGGTCTGGATGGTCAGCTGCGCCGTGCCGGGCGTCGGCGCCGGCAGGCCGAGCAGAGCGTGCACGGCCGCGAGGCTCGGGGCGTCCATGAGCTCCATGATCGCGGGCTGCACCCCGGCGGCGGTCACGGCGGCTGAGGCGGCGGCCGCGGCGCGGACTCCGGGGAACAGAGCCGTCACAGTGCAGCTCTCGCCGGGGACGAGCCGCCGGAGCTTGAGCGTCGCGCCGACCACGACGCCGAGGATGCCCTCCGAACCCACGACGAGAGCCGTCAGGTCGAGGCCCGTGACGCCCTTGACGCTGCGATGCCCCAGGTGCAGAAGCCGCCCGTCGGCCAGTACGAGGTCGACGCCGAGGACGGCATCCCGCACGACGCCGTACTTCGCGCAGAGCAGTCCTCCCGCGCCCGTGGCGATGTTGCCGCCGACCGTCGAGATGTCGCGGCTCGCGGGGTCGGGTGCCCACCACAGGCCGAAGGACGCGAGGTGGGCATTGAGCTCCGCGTTGAGGATGCCGGGCTCGACCACGGCCAGCAGATCATCGGGGCGGACCTTGTGGATCGCCGTCATGCGTCGCAGCGACAGCACGATCTCACCCTCGCCCGCGTTGGCCGCCCCGGCGAGGCCCGTGCCGGCGCCGCGGACCACCACGGGCGTGCGCGTCGCCGAGGCGATGCGCAGGGTCTCCTGCACGTGCTCCACGCGCTCGGCATGCACGATCGCCAGCGGGCGCCCCTCGGCGGCATGGCCGGAGCGGTCGGAGCGCGCCCGTTCGAGCGCGTCCTCGTCGGTGTCGACGAGCGCGCCGAGCGCCTGCTGCAGCAGCGGGACGACGCTCACGACGGGATGCTCATGACGGCGAGTTCACGTCAGGGCGCGGCGACCGCTCAGAACACCGGCGACCACGGCGACGAGGGCGAAGGCGGTGCCGATCAGGGCCTGGCCCATGGACCACCACGCGATCGTCACGCCCACGTAGATGAGCAGTTCGACCAGCGCACGCAGGAACGGGTGCACGCGCAGGACGGGGCGGGGCGACAGGAACAGTGCCCACAGCAGCAGGGCCGTGACCGGCGCGCCGATGCCGATCACGATGTTCCACGGCAGGTCCCAGCTCGCGAAGCCCCACAGGGCGAGAGAGGCGATCGCCGCGATCAGGACGACGACGCGCACGAGGTCGAGCGCGGTCAGCGCCTGACGTTCGACGCCGGGGACGGGGGCGGGATCCGGAGTCATGACTCCAGTCTATTCGGCGATCGTCGAGCCCTCTGCCGCCGCAGCGACGGGCTCGGAGAGGGTCGCGACGGCCTCGACGGGAGCCGGTGCAGCCTCGGCTGGTGCAGCCTCGACCGGGGCCGGAACCGACGCGGGCTCGACGGGGGCCGGTGCGGGCTCGACGGGGGCCGGAGCGGGCTCGGCCGGAGCGGCCTCCGCGTCGGCCGGTGCCGGAGCGGACGCTGCCGCGTCGGGGACGACGGCCGCATCCGCCGCGGCCGTCGTGTCGCCGACGGGCGCGGTGTCCTCGGCGGGCTGCTCCGGGACGACGGGCGTCTCGAGCGCGAGGGACAGCAGCGTGGTGTCTGTCGAGGCCCCCGGTCCGTCCGGGAACACGTAGCGGAAGGTGACCGTGGTGGTGTCCGCGTTCCACAGCTGACGCGCGGTCGGGCGGAGATCGATGGTCCCCGTGCCGGCATCATCCAGCGTGATGCTGTCGCCGCCACCGGTGGCGCCGTCGATCAGCGCCTCCACCTGGAGACCCGGGGCTCCGGAGACGGGCACCGTGTAGTGCAGCTGGATCCCGGTGAAGGAGATGGTCGCGGCGCTCCACTGCGGCCCTTCCGTCGGCTTCGCGGGCTCGACCGGGTCCGTGGGATCGGTCGGGTCCGTGGGGTCGGTCGGATCGGTCGGGTCGGTCGGGTCCACCTGCTCGGGCGGCGCGATCGGTGCGACGGGTTGCGCCGACGGGACGACGACGGTGCCGGACTGCTCGGTCGGCTGCGGTGTCGGCACCTCGGCGGCCGGAGGAGCGGGAGGTTCCTCCGCGGGCGCCTCGATCACGATGGGCTCGTCGAGCCCGAGCGACGTGTCGGGCGCGATGTCGGTCGTGATCGAGGAGTCGCCGTCCGCGGCGCTCGGGAGCGACGTCGCGGGGCTGGCGCCGGCGAGACCGGGAACGATCGCGGCAGCGGTGACGACCCCGGCGACCACCAGCGCGGCCGACCCCGCGCCGACCAGCGCTCCCATGCCCGTGAACGCCCCTCCGGTGCTCGCGCTTCCACCGCCGGCGCTGCTGCCCCCCGCGGAGCCGGACCCACCGGACGCGCCGGAACCGGACGCGGCGACACCCGTTGCCGCGTGCCCCGCCCCGCCATCGCCGACCAGCACGCCGCCGGCGATGCTCGACGGCATGGCCGCCATCGCGACGATCGGAGCGCCACCGCCCTGCAGGGTCGCGAGGTAGCCACCGGCACCCGCGACGCCGAGCACCAGCGGCAGCATGACGAGCGCGAGGCGCATCGAGACGTCCTTGGCCTCGGCGGCGACGATCATGCAGCGCGCGCACTCGTCGAGGTGGAGTTCGAGGCGCTTGTGGTCGCGCGTGCCGAGGTTGCCGCGGGAGTACGCGCCGAGGTGCTCGATCGTCCACTGGCAGTCCGACCCGGGGGTCGCGCTGCGCAGGTGCGCCTGGATCCACGCCTCGCGCAGACCCTCGCGCGCGCGGAACGCGAGCTGGGAGACGGCGCCCGCCTTCATGCCGAGCAGCGGTGCGACCTCCTGCGGCTTCATCTGCTCGATCTCGGTGTACCAGAGCACTTCCTGCCAGCGCGAGGGAAGGCTGCGGAATGCCTGCGCCGTCAGGCTGCGGTCGAGCGCCTCGTTGGAGGCGTTCTCGGTGCTGCTCGGGTCGGCCACCGTGTCGAGCTCGTCGATCGCGGTCTCGCGGCGCGAGCGTCCCCACGCGGCGGCGGTGTTGCGGATGCTCGTGAACAGGTAGGCGCGGAACGACCCGTTGGGCCCACCGCCCTTGGCGATCGCCTGGTAGATGCGGGTGTACGCCTCCTGCACCAGATCGTCCGGGTCGATCGACGAGGTCACCGATCGTGCGACGGCGATGCCGGACGGGTAGTGACGCTTCCAGAGTTCGCCGAACGCCGTCGTGTCGCCGGAGCGGGTGCGGAGGATCAGGTCGGCATCGCCGATGGGCTCGTCAGGTGTGGTGTTCTCTCGGTGCACAATCATCCATCTGTCCCGGGGCGCGGATCGGCCCTCAGGGGAAGAGACGCGCGAGCGCGCGTCTTATTACGCGGTACGACGATTGTCCCGCGAAAGTCCTGATAAGGCCACCCCTTCGTGCTCTGTTCGAAGGAGATCCATCGGGTTCTGTCATTCGGCATCCAGCCCCGAAAACTTTTTCCGAAGTCGCGTAATGAACTGGAGATCGCTTCGTCTCATCCCGTAGAGACAGCCATGCGAACTCCACCGGGGGGCGGAGTTCAGGCTCTGATGCGGGGGTTCTGCATCAGGGGAAGGGTCGAGGTCCTCGGGGGAGGAGCCCTCGGCCCCGCCCGCTCGACACGGGAGGGAACGGGCCGCCGATCTGGGGAGAACGGCGGCCCACCATCCCGCTCTACGGGAGAGACAGTCGCCGATCTGGGGAGTCCGGCGCCGGTCTTTCCCGCTCTATGGGAGAGGGGCCGCCGATCTGGGGAGAACGGCGGCCCACCATCCCGCTCTGCGGGAGAGACAGTCGCCGATCTGGGGAGTCCGGCGGGTGTCACGACCTGTTCGATCGGAGGCCGCAGCGCTGCGCGTCGCGCGGAGTGCTGTCCTTCTAGGCGGACAGTGCCTGGCCCGTCCAGACCCGCGCGACGCGCAGCCTCGCATCGAGCAGCACGGCGTCGCCGAGCATGCCCGCGCGCAGCGCGCCGAGACGCGTGTGCCGTCCGACGGCCCTCGCCGGTGTCTCGGTGAGCGCGCGCACCGCCTCGGTCAGGGGCACCCCCGCGCGTACGGCGCGCTGCAGTGCCACATCCTGCGTGAGCGTCGACCCGGCGATCGAGCCCGTGTCGTCGGCGCGCGCCACCCCGTCGAGGACCGTCACGCGAACGGCGCCGAGGTCGTACTGCCCGTCGGCGCTGCCCGCGGCGGCCATGGCGTCGGTGATCAGCGCGACCCTGGTCGGCGCCGCGTCGAACACGAGCTTCACGACAGCGGGGTCGAGGTGGATGTCGTCCGCGATCGCCTCGAGGATCACCCGGTGATCGGCGGCCGCGGCGAGCACGGGGCCAGGGGCGCGGTGGTGGATGCCGTTCATCGCGTTGAACGCGTGGGTGAGGATCGACGCTCCCGCCTCGAACGCCGCGATCGCCATGTCGGCGTCGGCGTCGGTGTGCCCCACGGCGGCCGCTGCGCCGGAGGCGACGATCTGCCGCACGGCGTCCAGCCCTCCCGGCAGCTCCGGCGCGATCGTCACCTGGCGCACGGTGCCGCGCCCCGCGTCCAGCAGCCGGGCGACGTCCCGCTCGGAGGGGTGGCGCAGCAGCGACGGCTCGTGCGCGCCGTGGTGGCCGGGGTCGAGGAACGGGCCCTCGAGGTGCGAGCCGAGCACGTCGACGTCGGTCTCGGTGAGGTCGGCGATGGTCGCGACGCTCTCCGCCAGTGCGTCCAGCGTTCCGGTCACCAGCGAGATGACGGCGCGGGTCGTGCCGTGCGCGCGGTGCAGGTCGCGCCCGGTCCGGATCGCGTCGATGCCGTCGTCGTACGCGGCACCGGCGCCGCCGTGGCCGTGGATGTCGATGAAGCCGGGGGTCAGCACGGCGCCGGGACCTGCGGCCTCCGCCGCGTCGACCACCTCGTCCGCGGACTCCCACTCCGACCCGGTGCCGCGCGAGACGACGACGCCGTTCTCGATGCGGACCCATCCGTCGTCGGTGACCTCACCGCGGTCGACGATGCGGGCGGAGTGGACGACCAGCGAGCCGGTCGCGGAGGAGTGGGTGGTCAACGTTCGCTCCAGGGGATGTCAGCGGCGGGGTGGAAATCGACCCCCTCAGCCTTCCACAGCGGCGCGAGTCGTCCGACCCGCGCCCGGAACGACTCCCAGCTCCGACCGGCACCCTCGCGCGGGGACCACGCGACCTCGGCCTGGGCCGCCGCGCGGGGGAACACCAGCTGCTCGACCTCGTCGAGCGTGCGGGTGGTCTCCGACCACAGGGGCGCCTCCACGCCGAGGATCGCGGACTCCGGCACGTCGAGCACCGCGGTCGGCTCCCACTCGTAGGCGGAGCGGACATCGATGATCGCCGCCCACGTGAGCCCCAGCGGGAAGTCCTCGGTGTACTTCATGTCGAGGTAGGTCACGTTCGCGGCGGACATGATCAGCGCGCCACCGCGCTCGACGAAGTGCGCGGCCTCCGCCGCGTGCGTGCCCTCCGGCGTGGTCTTGCCCCAGTACTGTCCGACGGTCCCCTCGGCGATGTTCGCGGCGGAGCCCATCTCGTGCCAGGCGACGGGGGTCTTGCCCTCCGCGACCACGATCGCCGTCGCGCGCTCGGCGAACAGGTCGAAGTCGGCCTGCGGGGTGCCGAGCGACTCGTCGCCGCCGATGTGGATGTATGGACCGGGCGTCGTCTCGGCGAGCTCCCGGACGACGTCGCGCACGAAGTTGTAGGTGCGCTCCTCGTGGATGCGCACGCTGGAGTGGCCGACCCCCCATCCGAGATACGTCTCGCCGGCGACCGGGAGCGGCTGCCCGAGCCGCTCGGAGTCGGCGACGAGGGCGTCGTTCAGCACCGGCTCCTCGACGAGCTCCGGATAGGCGACGCCGATCGCGTGCGTGTGTCCCGGTAGGTCGATCTCGGGGATCACGATCATGTGCCGCGTCGCGGCGTAGGCGACGATCTCGCGGTAGTCGTCCTTCGTGTAGAAGCCGCCGGGGTGACCGTCGACCGAGGTCGTGGCCGCACGCTCGGTCAGCAGCGGCCAGGCGTCGATGTGCACCCGCCAGCCCTGGTCGTCGCTCAGGTGCAGGTGGAGGTGGTTGTACTTCAGGGCGCTCGTGCTGTCGATGAAGCGCTTCACGTCGTCGACGCCGAAGAAGTGGCGCGCCACGTCGAGCATCACGCCCCGGCGCGCGAACCGCGGGGCGTCGGCGATCTCCACGTGCGGCAGCGCCCAGCCTCCGGCGTCCTCGCGCAGCAGCTGCAGCAGCGTCTGGACGCCGTAGAACAGCCCGGCCTCGTCGGCGCCGGTGACCACCGCGCGGTCGTCGATCCGCAGCGTGTACCCCTCGGCAGCCGCGACACCGCTGTCGAGGCGCAGCTCGATGTCGGCCGGCCCTTCGGCGGCCGTTTCCAGCCGCAGGCCGGTGCGGCGCTCGACCGCGGCGGCGAGCTGCGCGGCGGCGGGGGAGGAGCCGTGGATGCGGGACGTGGAGGTGATCGCGAGGCGGCCGTCGCCGACGGTGGCGGAGGCGGGGGCGGGCACGAGGGGGAGCTCGAGAGGAAGGACCATGAACAAAACCTATCGGCCGCGGACGCCCAGGGGAACAGCGGAATCGAAACGATTCTGCGTGGCCGGTCGGGCACCCGCCGGCAGCGCGCTGTCCCGCTCCGCCGATCCGCTATGCTCGTAACCGTCGCGACTGGCGTCTGGGTGGACTACCACCGGGGAGCGACTGACCACGGAATTCGACCGCGCGCCTGGGCCGATGCGAACACCCCTCGAATCCGTCGTCAAAGGAGCACGTCATGACCGACCGTTACTTCAACGCCCCGCTCGCCGAGGTCGACCCGGAGATCGCCCAGGTCCTCGACCGCGAGCTGAAGCGTCAGCAGACCTTCCTCGAGATGATCGCCTCGGAGAACTTCGTCCCCGTCTCGGTGCTGCAGTCGCAGGGCTCCGTGCTGACCAACAAGTACGCCGAGGGCTACCCGGGCCGCCGCTACTACGGCGGGTGCGAAGAGGTCGACGTCGCCGAATCGCTCGCGATCGAGCGGGCCAAGAGCCTCTTCGGTGCCGAGTTCGCCAACGTCCAGCCGCACTCCGGCGCGTCCGCCAACGCGGCCGTGCTGCACGCGATCGCCCGCCCCGGCGACACGCTCCTGGGCCTCTCGCTCGACCAGGGCGGGCACCTCACGCACGGCATGAAGATCAACTTCTCCGGCCGCCTGTACGACATCGTCGCCTACGGCGTGAACCCCGAGACCTCGACCATCGACATGGACGAGGTGCGTCGCCTCGCGCTCGAGCACAAGCCGAAGGTGATCATCGCCGGCTGGTCGGCGTACCCGCGCACGATGGACTTCGCGGCCTTCCGCGCGATCGCCGACGAGGTCGGTGCGGTGCTGTGGGTCGACATGGCGCACTTCGCCGGCCTCGTCGCCGCGGGTCTGCACCCCAACCCGGTCCCGCACGCGCACGTCGTCTCCTCGACCGTGCACAAGACGATCGGCGGCCCCCGCTCCGGCTTCATCCTGACGAACGACGCCGACATCGCCAAGAAGATCAACAGCGCGGTGTTCCCGGGCCAGCAGGGCGGTCCGCTCATGCACGTGATCGCCGCCAAGGCCACCGCGTTCAAGCTCGCCGGCACCCCCGAGTTCAAGGAGCGGCAGGAGCGCGTGCTCCGCGGCGCCGCCCTCATCGCCGAGCGCCTGTCGCAGCAGGACGTGCAGGACGCGGGCATCGCCGTGCGCTCCGGCGGCACCGACGTGCACCTCGTGCTGGTCGACCTGCGCGACGCGGAGATCGACGGCAAGCAGGCGGAAGACCTCCTGCACGACATCCACATCACCGTGAACCGCAACGCCGTGCCGAACGACCCGCGTCCGCCGATGGTGACCTCGGGCCTGCGCATCGGCACCCCGGCGCTCGCGACGCGCGGCTTCGGCGACGCGGAGTTCACCGAGGTGGCCGACATCATCGCGCTCGCGCTGCTGCCCGGCGCCGACGTGGAGGCCCTGCGCGCCCGTGTGGACGCGCTCGCCGCCGCCTTCCCGCTCTACCCCGACCTGCAGCAGTAGTCCCTCGCGCCGAGCGCACCGGATCCTGCCGAGTGCACGGCCTGCTCACGCGAGCGGGCCGTGCACTCGCCGGGAAGCCCTGCACCCGGCGGGAGGGGAGAGAAGAAGAGGAATCACATGACCGCGAAGATCCTGGACGGGAAGGCCGCCGCGGCCGAGATCCGGGCCGAGCTGACCGAGCGGGTCGCCGCACTGAAAGAGCGCGGGATCACGCCGGGCATCGCGACCGTGCTCGTCGGTGCCGACCCGGCCTCGCAGCTGTACGTCGGCATGAAGCACCGGCAGTCCGAGGCGATCGGCATGAACTCGATCCAGCGCGAGCTGCCCGCCGACGCGACCCAGGAGGACGTCGAGGCGCTGATCGACGAGCTCAACTCCGACCCCGCCTGCCACGGCTACATCGTGCAGCTCCCGCTGCCGAAGCACCTCGACACCGACGCCATCCTGGAGCGGATCGACCCGGCGAAGGACGCCGACGGCCTGCACCCGACCAACCTCGGCCGGCTCGTGCTCAACGTCAACGCGCCCATCCACACGCCGCTGCCGTGCACGCCGCGCGGGGTGATCGATCTGCTGCTGCGCAACGACTACGACCTGAAGGGGAAGCACGTGGTGGTGGTCGGCCGTGGCGTCACGATCGGCCGCTCGATCGGGCTGCTGCTGACCCGCCGTGACCTCAACGCCACCGTCACGCTCACCCACACCGGCACGGTCGACATGCCGCGCTACCTGCGGGAGGCCGACGTGATCGTGGCCGCCGCGGGCGTGAAGCACCTCATCCGCGCCGAGGACGTGAAGCCGGGCGCCGCCGTGCTCGACGTGGGCGTGACCCGCGAGACCGACCCGGAGACGGGCAAGAGCCTGGTGTTCGGCGATGTCGCGCCCGATGTGGCGGAGGTCGCCGGCTATCTGTCGCCCAACCCCGGCGGCGTCGGACCGATGACGGTGGCGCTGCTCATGACCAACGTGGTCGAAGCCGCCGAGCGCGCGGTCTGACACCGGCGGCCCGTCACCGCGGGATCGAGAAGGCGCCCCACCCGGCCGGGAGGGGCGCCTTCTCCATCCCGCAGCGCGAGGAGACGGTGCGAGGAGACGGTGCCGGCGGGAGGAGACGGGGCTCAGCGACCGTGCAGCGAGCTCTCGACGCCGCTGATGCGCGCCTGCTCGTCGAAACGGAACGTCGCGGTGCCGCTCGTGTCGACCACGGTCGCACCGGAGAACGCCTCGTCGGTCCACGTGAGCGTCCAGCCGGCCAGACGGGCGAGGTCCCACACCGACGTCCGGGCGTCGGGCAGCGCCGCACCGGAGAGCACGCGGGGGAGCGCGACCACGGCGTCGGCCACCGTGAGCGGCGCCAGCGGTGCGTCGAGGAGGAACACCGCGCGCGTGCCGCCGTCGACCGGCGCGGAGTAGTACGGGGAGCGCCCGGTCAGCTCGACCGCGACCCCGCCGACCGTGTGCGCCGCCTGCGCGATCCAGTCCGCGTCGCCCGAGGCCTCGGCCGGGAACGGCACCTCGGGGGAGGTCAGCTCGGCGACCCCGTGCTCGGTGCCGTACGCGCGCAGCTGGGCCGCGACACCCTGGGGGTCGCCCTGCGGGTGCGCCCACGCCCACAGCAGCGAGCGCGGCCCCGGGGCGATCGTCGCGATCAGGTGGGCGCGGGTCACCAGCTGCCGCGTGGGATCCGCGTTCGCCGTGAACGTGAGCGTGCCCGCAGTCAGGTCGGCATCCCAGCGGTGCTCGCCGAGCGCATCGGCAGCCGCGGAGAGGGCGTCCTGGCGGAGCGCGGTGAACAGGGCGGCACGGTCGGCGAGCGGCTGGAGGGCGGCGAAGGTCATGCCCCCAGTCTCCCCGTGATTGCTATGAATCCACCACCTCGGCGCGGGCCGGAGCGACCGCCGCCGCCGGTCGTCCCATCCGCCAGACGCTGGGGACCGCGAGCGTCGCGAGGGCGATCGTGCCGTACACCGCGCCGGACGCGATCAGCACGGTGGCCGGATCGGCCTGGGTGATCAGCCAGCCGTACAGGAGCGTGCCGATCGGCATCACCACGAAGCTGCCCAGCATGTCGTAGCTGGCGACGCGCGAGAGCTTCTCGCCGGGCACGTTCTCCATCATCGCGAGGTTCCAGCCCGTCGCGAACACCTCGGCTCCGGCCCCCGCGAGGAACGCGGCCATCGCCAGCAGCACCACCCCGGGATGCACGCCGAGCACGGTGAGCGGGATCGCGAACGCGGCCATCCCGATCATCCCGTAGCGCAGCGGACGCCGCAGCGGCACCCACATCAGCAGCACCGTCATCAGCAGCACCCCGACGCCCTCCGCGCTGAGCACCCACCCCCAGCCGGTGATGCCGAGCCGGTCGTCGTTCTTCGCGATGTAGGGCCCCACCACCCCCCACGCCCCGACGTGGATCGCGTTCATGATCATGAAGGCCAGCACGATGGTCCACAGCCAACTGCGGCTCCAGAACTCGTGCCACCCGATCCGCAGGTCGTGGAACATCGTGGTGCCGCCCTCCGCGGCGGGCGGAGGCAGCTTCACGAGCGCGAGGACCGGGATCGCGACCAGCCAGCCCGCAGCCTGCACCACCATGGCCCACGCGGGGCCGGCGGCCGCGACCACGACACCCGCGATGACCGGTCCGCCGATCGTGACGGCCGACCGCACGAACGACAGCATCGCGTTCGCCTGCTGCAGGTGCTCCGGGGTGGTCAGCTGCGGGATGATGCCCTGCATCGCCGGGAGCACGAACGCGGTGGAGGCGCCGTTGACCACCGACAGGATCGCCACCAGGGGGACCGTCGCGGTGCCGGTGAAGAGCAGGGCCGCCATCGCGCCGATCGACAGGATGTCGACGACGTAGCAGGACTGGATGATGAGCGCGCGCGGCAGGCGATCGGCGATGACCCCGCCGAACAGCACGAACACGATGTTGCTGACGGTGAACGCGGCCAGCACGATCGACAGCGACCGGGCGTCGTTGTCGATCTCCAGCACCGCGAAGGCCAGCGCGATCGACGACATCGAGCCGGTGATCATCGTGATCGCCCGCGCCAGGAAGAACCAGCGGAAGTTGCGGTCCTGCATCGCCGCGAGACCGCGGATCATCGGGACGCCTCGCTGCTGTGCACCGAGTCATCCTGCCACGGATCACGCGGCGCGGCGGGTCAGTAGCTGGAGCGCGGTGTGCCGTCCGTGCCGATGAAGCGCGTGGCCAGAGCCTCGGACGCCCGCGCGAGCAGCGCCACGTCGGCGCCCACCGCCACGAAGTCCGCGCCCGCCGCGAGGTAGGCGTCGGCCGCGGCGGGGTCGAACGCGTTCACGCCCACCGGCTTCCCGGCGTCGTGCACGGCCGTGAACACCCGTTCCACCGCGGCGACGACGTCGGGATGCGTCTGCTGGCCGAGCAGCCCCATCGACGCGGACAGGTCGGACGGGCCGACGAACACGGCATCGACGCCGTCGACCGCCGCGATGTCGGCCGCGGCCTCCACCCCCGCGGTCGTCTCGATCTGCACCGTGAGCGAGGTGTGCTGCGCCGACTCCTGCAGGTAGCGCTCGACGCGGTTCCACCGGGCGCTGCGGGCCAGGGCGCTGCCGACGCCGCGCACCCCCTCCGGCGGGTAGCGGGTCGCGGACACGGCGGCGCGGGCCTCCTCGGCGGACGAGACCATCGGCACGATCAGATTCTGCGCGCCGAGGTCGAGGATCTGCTTCAGCGCGACCGCATCGTTGAAGGGGGCTCGCACGAGCGGGGTGACCGGGTACGCCGCGACCGCCTGGAGCTGGAGGAGCACCGACTCGAGCGTGTTGGCAGAGTGCTCCATGTCGATCAGGAGCCAGTCCAGGCCGGAGCCCGCCGCCACCTCGGCGAGCAGCGGGCTGCCGGAGCACACCCACATCCCCACGAACGGCCGGTCGGACTCCGCGAGCTGTGCGCGGAACGACGGGGCTAGACGAAGCGGCATGTGATGGTTCCCATCGGTCCGTAGTCGCACAGCACCTCGTCGCCGCGCGACACCCACATCGGGCGCGTGAACGATCCTGCCAGGATGATCTCGCCAGGCTCCAGCCGCGCGCCGTGCTGGTGGAACTTGTTCGCGAGCCACGCGACGCCGGTGGCGGGGTGCCCGAGGACGCCGGCGGCCACGCCCGTCTCCTCGATCTCGCCGTTGCGCGACAGCACACCGGGCACCCAGCGCAGATCGACCTCATCGGGGCGCTTGCGCACGGTCCCCAGCACCATCGCCCCGTAGGCGGCGTTGTCGCTGATCGTGTCGACGATCGTGCGGCCCTCCAGCTCGATGTGCGAGTTGAGCACCTCCAGCGCGGGGACCGCGTAGTCGATCGCGGCCAGGGCGTCGTCCAGCGTGCAGTCCGGACCCTCCAGGGGTTCCTTCAGCACGAAGGCGAGCTCGACCTCGATGCGCACGTTCGAGAAGTGCGCGGTCGGGATCTCGGCGCCGGACTCGTAGACGGTGTCGTCGAACATGACGCCGTAGTCGGGCTCGGTGATGCCCGTCGCCTGCTGCATGGCCTTCGAGGTCAGCCCGATCTTGCGGCCCACCAGCCGGCGCCCCGCCGCGACCTGCGAGTCGCGCCACACACCCTGGATCGCGTACGAGTCCTCGACGGTGGCCTCCGGATACCGCGCGGTGATGCGCGGGATCACGCCGTGCGTGCGGTCGGCCTCGGCGAGCTCCGCCGCGATCTGCGCGATCGTCTCCTCAGACAGCATCCGTGCCCCCTAGAGCTGGTGGCCCAGCTTGTACTCGCCCTGCTTGTACTCGGGCATCGAGCCCTCGCCCTCGTCGGCGCGCGTGTACGAGAAGCCGTCGGCGCCGATCGTGACCGCCATCTCGCTGGAGTCCGTGCGGGCGACGACCGGCTGCGGGTTGCCGTCGAGGTCGAGCACGAGCGACGCGTCGGTGTACCAGGACGGCACGACCGGGGTGCCCCACCAGTCGCGGCGCTGGTTGTCGTGCACGTCCCACGTGACCACGGGGTTGTCGGGGTCGCCCGTGTAGTAGTCCTGCGTGTAGATCTCGACGCGGTGGCCGTCGGGGTCGCGCAGGTAGAGGTAGAACGCGTTCGAGACGCCGTGCCGGCCGGGGCCCCGCTCGATCGCGTCGGAGCGGCGGAGCGCGCCGAGCTTGTCGCAGATCGCGAGGATGTTGTGCTTCTCGTGCGTCGCGAAGGCGACGTGGTGCATGCGCGGGCCGTCGCCGCCGGTCGCGGCGGTGTCGTGCACGGTGGGCTTGCGGCGCATCCACGCGGCGTACACGGTGCCCTCGTCGTCCTGGATGTCCTCCGTCACGCGGAAGCCGAGGTCCTGGTAGTGGCGCACGGCGCGCGGCACGTCGGGGGTGACCTGGTTGAAGTGGTCGAGTCGAACGAGCTCACCCGGGGTGTGCAGGTCGTACCGCCAGGACAGGCGCTCGACGTGGTCGGTGGCGAAGAAGAACTCGTACGGGAAGCCGAGCGGGTCGACCACGCGCACGGAGTCGCCGATGCCCTTCACGAACCCGTCCTCCTTGCGGCGCACGTCGCAGCCGAGCTCGGTGTAGAACTCCACGGCGCGGTCGAGGTCCTCGGCCGAACGCACCCGGTACGAGAACGCGGCCACCGCGGCGATCGGGCCCTGGCGCAGCACCAGGTTGTGGTGGATGAACTCCTCGGTGGAGCGCAGGTAGATGGCCTCGTCGTCCTCCTCGGTCACGTACAGGCCGAGGATGTCGACGTAGAACTGGCGCGAGGCGGCCAGGTCGGTCACCACGAGCTCCATGTACGCGCAGCGCAGGATGTCGGGCGGGGTGCTCTTCGGCGTCGCGACGGGGTTGTCGGACTCGATCGGAGCCTCCTGGCTCACGTAGTACCCCGAGGAGGTCAGCGTCTTCTTGGTCTTGTCGGTCATGTCAGCGTCCTTGCTCGTGCGACGGGTGTCAGTTCTTGCCGAAGGTCGGGTTGTGGGGCGTGGAGGCGAGCGTGATGTGCACGCTCTGCTGGTCGGTGTAGAAGTCGATCGAGCGGTAGCCGCCCTCGTGGCCGAGGCCCGACGCCTTCACCCCGCCGAACGGGGTGCGCAGGTCGCGCACGTTGTTGCTGTTCAGCCACACCATGCCCGCCTCGACCGACTGCGCGAACGTGTGCGCGCGCTTGAGATCGTTGGTCCAGATGTACGCCGCGAGCCCGTACTTGGTGTTGTTCGCGAGCGCGAGCGCCTCCTCGTCGGAGTCGAACGGGGTGATGGCGACCACCGGGCCGAAGATCTCCTCCTGGAAGATGCGGGCGTCGGGGGAGACATCGGCGAACACGGTCGGCGCGACGAAGTTGCCCTCCTCGAAGCCCTCGGGGCGGCCGCCACCGGCGACCAGACGCCCCTCGGACTTGCCGATCTCGACGTAGCTCATCACCTTGTCGTAGTGCTCGGGGTGAACGAGCGCGCCGACCTCGGTCGCGGGGTCGTGCGGGTAGCCCACCTTCACGCGCTTCGCCTGGGCGGCGTAGCGCTCCACGAACTCGTCGTAGATCGACCGCTCGACGATGATGCGCGACCCGGCGGTGCAGCGCTCGCCGTTGAGGGAGAAGACGCCGAAGATGGTCGCGTCGACCGCGGCCTCCAGGTCGGCGTCGGCGAACACCACGGCGGGCGACTTGCCGCCGAGCTCCATCGACAGTCCCTTGAGGAACGGAGCGGCGTTGCCGAAAATGATCTGCCCGGTGCGGCTCTCGCCCGTGAAAGAGATGAGCGGCACGTCGGGGTGCTTCACGAGGGCGTCACCCGCGTCTTCACCCAGGCCGTTGACGAGGTTGAACACGCCCTGCGGCAGCCCGGCCTCCTCGAAGATGCCCGCCCACAGCGAGGCGGACAGCGGCGTGAACTCGGCCGGCTTCAGCACGACCGTGTTGCCGGTCGCGAGCGCGGGACCCAGCTTCCACGACTCGAGCATGAACGGCGTGTTCCACGGGGTGATGAGCCCGGCGACGCCGATCGGCTTGCGGTTGACGTAGTTCATCTGCTTGCCGGGCACCTTGAACGCGTCGTCGGCCTGCGCCACGATCAGGTCGGCGAAGAAGCGGAAGTTCTCGGCGGCGCGGCGGGCCTGACCCAGCGCCTGCGTGATCGGCAGACCCGAGTCGTACGACTCCAGCTCGGCGAGGCGGGCGTCGCGCGACTCGACGATGTCGGCGATGCGGTGCAGAACGCGCGAGCGCTCGCGAGGGAGCATGCGCGGCCAGGGCCCCTCGTCGAACGCGCGCTTGGCGGCGGCGACGGCGAGGTCGATGTCGGCCTTCTTGCCGGCGGCGGCCGTGGTGTAGGTCTGGTTCGTCACCGGGTCGAGCACGTCGAACGTGTCGCCGTCGACCGAGTCGACGAAGGAGCCGTCGATGTAGTGCTGGATGTGGTCGGGCAGGTCGGCGGGGATGCGGGAGTCGGTCATGATGCTTCTCCTTCGGCGGGGACGGAACGGGTGTGCAGCGCATCGAGGAACGCGTCCCTCGTGCGCCAGCGGTGGTTGCGGGCGGCGAGCTCGATCTCCAGCGGCTCGGCGCCGTCGCGGATCAGCTCGAGGATCTGGGCGTGCTCGTCCACGGAGTGGTGCGCACGGCCGGGCACGTAGGCGAACGTGGAGTCACGGATGCCGGACAGCCGGGCCCAGCCGCGGTGCACGAGGTCGAGCAGGTGCGGGTTGGGGCACGGCTCGAACAGCACCGAGTGGAACTGGCGGTTCAGCTCCGTGAACGCGTGCGGGTCGAAGTGGTCGAGCAGCCGGGCCATGCGGTCGTTGACCTCGGCGGCCTCGGCGAGGGCGTCGGCGTCGAGCAGGGGAGCGGACAGCGCGGTCGCCGCGCCCTCCACCAGCCCGAGCGTCTGCATCGTGTGGGCGTACTCGCCCTCGTCGACGAGGGTCACCCGGGCGCCCACGTTCCGCTCGAACGTCACGAGCCCCTCGGCCTCCAGTCGGCGGATGGCCTCGCGCACCGGCACCACGCTCATGCCCAGCTCGTCGGCGATCGGGCCGAGCACCAGGCGGTAGCCAGGGCCGTAGGTGTGCGCGGAGATGCGCGAGCGGATCCAGGCGTACGCCTGCTCCGACTTGCTCGCGCTCTCGACCGTGCTCACCGCTGGTCCTTCCCGGCCCCGGTGGCCTGCTCGTAGCGGGCGCGCCACTCGGCGTTCAGCGGGAAGAGACCGTCGACCGGGTGGCCGGCGGCGACCTGCTCGGCGATCCAGGCGTCCTCGACCTCCTGCGCGATCGCGTCGGCGGCGACCTCGGCCGCCAGAGCCGGCGGGATCACGATCACACCGTCGCCGTCGCCCACGATGATGTCGCCGGGCTGCACGGTCGCGCCGCCGCACGAGATGGTCACATCGACGTCCCACGGCACGTGCTTGCGGCCGAGCACCGAGGGGTGCGCGCCCTGCGAGAACACGGGGAGCCCGATCTCGGCGACCGCGTCGAAGTCGCGCACGCCGCCGTCGGTCACGACGCCCGCGGCCCCGCGATTCTGCGCCCGCAGCGCGAGGATGTCGCCCAGCGTGCCGGTGGTGGCGTCGCCCCGGGCCTCGATCACGATGACCTCGCCCTCGGCGACCGCGTCGAACGCGCGCTTCTGGGCGTTGTAGCCGCCGCCGTGCGAACGGAACAGGTCTTCGCGGAACGGCACGAAGCGCAGCGTCTTCGCGGTGCCGACGATCTTGGTGCCGGGGAGGTTCGCCGAGACGCCGTCGATGAAGCAGGAGTGGTGGCCGCGCTTGCGCAGCTGAGCCGACAGCCCGGCGGTCGGAGCCTCGAGCAGCTGGGCGCGCAGCTCGGGCGTGAGCGTGGGTGTGTCCTGTTCCGGCGGCAGGCCCGCCTCCTCGCGGGAGCCCCAGGCCTCGGTGCGCTGCAGGTCGTCGACGGCGGGAAGGGAGCCGAGGTCGCCGTCGAACGGCACCTCGCCCTGCGTCACCGTGGTCACCAGGCGGCCGGAGCTCGGAGCGCCGGGCGCGTCCGGCGCGTCGACCTCGACCTCGACCACGTCGCCCGGCACGATCACGGACGAGCCCGCCGGGGTGCCGGTGAGGATCACGTCGCCGGGCTCGAGGGTGAAGTGCTGCGACAGGTCGGCGACGAGCTGGGCGAGCGGGAAGATCAGTCCGGCGGTGGTGTCGTCCTGCCGGAGCTCGCCGTTGACCCAGGTGCGCACGCGGAGAGCGGCGGGATCGACCGTGCGGGCGTCGATGAGCTCGGGGCCCAGGGGCGTGTAGCCGTCGCCGCCCTTGGAGCGGACGTTGGAGCCCTTGTCGTTCGCGCGCAGGTCGTACAGGCCCAGGTCGTTCGACGCGGTGACCGCGCCGACGTGGTCCCACGCATCGGCGAGCGAGACGTGGCGCGCCGCGGTGCCGATCACGAGAGCGATCTCGCCCTCGAAGGCGAGCAGCTCGGTGCCGGCCGGGCGCTCGACCGTGCCGCCGGAGACGCCGACCGAGCTGGCGGGCTTGAAGAAGTAGGAGGGAGCGGCGGGGCGGCGGCCGCGCTGGTCGGCGCGGGACGCGTAGCTCAGGTGGATCGCGATGATCTTGCCGGGGCGGGTGATGGGTTCCGTCACGGGGGCGCCTCCTCGCGCTCGGTGCATGTCGTGCCGGACGCGTTGTGCGTCGTATCCGAAATCATATATCATCGTGTCACCCCTCGGCAAGCACATCGGATTCACGTCCGCGCACGCCGTGACAATGCGGTCACAAGCAAAGGAGACACCCCATGAGCGGGCAGTCACAGGATG
Organism: Microbacterium sufflavum; assembly: GCF_023091155.1. Taxonomy (NCBI): domain Bacteria; kingdom Bacillati; phylum Actinomycetota; class Actinomycetes; order Micrococcales; family Microbacteriaceae; genus Microbacterium; species Microbacterium sufflavum. Next base: position 2,069,540 of record NZ_JAHWXK010000001.1, read on the forward strand.
GGTTCACGCCCACCGGAACCATCGCGACAGCGGCCGACCGGCGCCGCGTCGTGTTCGCCACCGTCGTCGGGACCACCGTCGAGTGGTACGACTTCTTCATCTACGCCACGGCGGTCGGGCTCGTCTTCGGACAGCTCTTCTTCGCGCCGCTCGGCGCCAACAGCGCCCTGGTCGGCTTCGCCACGGTCGGCGTCAGCTTCCTGTTCCGTCCGCTCGGCGCGTTCCTCGCCGGCCACTTCGGCGACAAGCTCGGGCGCAAGGCCGTGCTCATGTGGACGCTCATCCTCATGGGCGCCGCGACCGCGCTGATCGGTGTGCTGCCGACCTACGAGACCATCGGCGTGATGGCACCGATCCTGCTCGTGCTGCTGCGCATCGTGCAGGGCATCTCGGCCGGTGGCGAGTGGGGCGGCGCAGTGCTGATGGCCGTCGAGCACGCCCCGCGCAAGAAGCGCGGCATCTTCGGCGCCTCGCCGCAGATCGGTGTGCCGCTCGGACTGCTGCTCGCCTCCGGCGTCATGGCGCTCATGACGGCGATCGCCCCCGGCGACCAGTTCCTCGCGTGGGGCTGGCGCGTGCCGTTCCTGCTCAGCGTCGTGCTGATCCTCGTCGGCTACTACGTGCGCCGCCGCGTGGAGGAGAGCCCGGTCTTCGCCGAGCTCGCCGAGCGCAAGGAGAAGGCGAAGATGCCCATCGTGCAGCTGTTCCGCAAGCACGCGCTGCTCGTGATCATCGCGGCGCTCGTCTTCGCCGGCAACAACGCGGTCGGCTACATGACCACGGGCGGCTACATCCAGGGCTACGCCACCAACCCGGAGGGCCCGATCGGCCTCGAGCGCGGACCCGTGCTGTGGGCCGTCACCGGCTCGGCGGTCACCTGGCTGCTCACGACGCTGCTGGCGGGCTGGGTGTCGGACCGCCTCGGCCGTCGCACCACCTACCTCATCGGCTGGGTGCTGCAGCTGGTCGGCGTGTTCACGCTCTTCCCGCTCGTGAACACCGGCGAGATCGGCCTGCTGTTCGCCGGGCTCGCGATCCTCACGATCGGGCTCGGCTTCACGTACGGTCCGCAGGCCGCGCTCTACACCGAGCTGTTCCCGGCGAGCATCCGCTTCTCCGGCGTCTCGATCTCGTACGCGATCGGGGCCATCGCGGGCGGCGCGTTCGCGCCCCTGATCGCCACCGCGATCGTCGCGGAGACCGGTTCGACCGCGGGCGTCACCTGGTACCTCGTGGGCATGACCCTGCTGGGTCTGATCGCGACGCTCCTGCTGCGCGACCGCTCCGGCATCCCGCTGGGGCCGGATCACGAGGAGGAGCAGGCGGTCAGCCCGATCCGCGGTCTCGCGAAGGCCTGACGCCGAGGATCGATCCTGCGGGCGCCCCGTTGCCGGACGGCGACGGGGCGCCCGTTCGCATGGCCGGTGCGGTGCGCCCTCTCGCGCGTGCCCGGTGCCGTGCGCCCTCTCGCGCGTGCCCGGTGCCGTGCGTTCTCGCTCGCGCGCGCGGTGCCGTGCGTTCTCCCTCGCGCGCCGGTGCCGTGCGTTCTCCCTCGCGGGGCGAGGGTGCCATCGCGCGCCGGTGCGCGGCGATCGATCCGAGGATGCGGCGGGCGTGAGCCCGGGTGGGATCAGCCGTCGAGCGCCTCGCGGATCACGGCGGCGGAGCGTTGCAGGCGGGCGGCGATGTCGGCGTCGTCGAGGTCGGTCGCCACGTGCACGACGGCGATCGCGCACGGGCGCTGCCCGCGCAGCACCAGCGGCACGGCGACGGCCTGCACGGTGGGGATGACCTCGTCGTGGCTCGTGGCGTACCCGCGCTCCGCGGCGGCCTCGACCTCGCGTCGCAGCGCGGGGGAGATGCCGTCCGGCCGCTCGGTGACCGGGAGCTGCGCCAGGATCGCCTTGCCGGGGGCGCCCACCGTCACCGGGTGCCGGGCGCCGGGGCGCTGAGCGACGCTGGCCACCGCGTGCCGCGGCTCGACGCTCGCGAGGGTGATGCAGTCGGTGCCGTCGAGCACCGCGAGGAAGCACGTCATGCCGAGCTCGTTGGCGATCGCGGTGAGCTCGGGCAGCGCCTCGGCCTGCAGGTCGTGCGCCACGCCGGCGGCGAGGGCGGCCATGCGGGCGCCGAGGCTGACGGCGCCCGCCGCGTCGCGGTTGACGAGCCCGTGGTCCTCCAGGGTGCGCAGGAGGCGGTAGGCGATCGAGCGGTGCACGTCGAGCCGCGCGGCGATCTCGTCGATCGTGAGCGCATGGCGTGCGTCGGACAGCACCTCCAGGATGCGTATCCCGCGGCTGAGCGTCTGCGAGGCGGGCGCGGCGGTCGGGCTCTCGGACATGCGGCTCCTTGCGGCGCGCGCGGCGCCGGTTTAGGCTGTGTTCAATAGTAGAACGGTGTGTTCGAATATAGAACACGCTCGTCTCGGACGCAAGACCCCGCAGCACCCGACAGCGACACCCGACAGCGACGTCCGGAAGGAATCGACGACGATGCAGTTCCACCACCACGGCTACGTGTCCGGAGACCCCCGCGTGCAGGACGCCGCGGGGATCGGCACCGACCGCCCCGCCGACCTCCCCGACGAGATCGACGTGCTCATCGTCGGGTCCGGCCCCGCCGGCATGCTCCTCGCGGCACAGATGTCGCAGTACCCCGACGTCTCCACGCGCCTCATCGAGAAGCGCGAGGGGCGACTCGTGCTCGGCCAGGCCGACGGCATCCAGCCGCGCAGCGTCGAGACCTTCCAGGCGTTCGGGTTCGCCGAGCGCATCATCGCCGAGGCCTACAACATCGGCTGGATGAACTTCTGGGGTCCCGACCCCGAGCACCGCGATCGCATCGTGCGCACCTCCCGCACCGCCGACTACGCCTACGACATCTGCGAGTTCCCGCACCTGATCGTCAACCAGGCGCGCGTGCTCGACTACTTCGCCGAGGCCGCGGCGAACGGGCCTGGCCGCATCACGCCCGACTACGGCGTGGAGTTCACGGGGCTCACCGTGCACGACGAGGGCGAGTACCCCGTCGAGGTCGGGATCCGCTACGTCGCGGGTGACCGCGCCGGCGAGGAGCGCACGATCCGCGCGAAGTACGTCGCCGGCTGCGACGGCGCCCGCAGCGGTGTGCGCCAGGCGATCGGCCGCACGCACGTCGGCGCCAGCGCCGCCCACGCCTGGGGCGTCATGGACGTGCTGGTCAACACCGACTTCCCGGACTGGCGCACCAAGTGCGCCATCAACTCGGCCGCGGGCAACATCCTGCACATCCCGCGCGAGGGCGGCTACCTCAGCCGGATGTACATCGATCTGGGAGAGGTCGCCGCCGACGACGACCACCGCGTGCGCCAGACGCCCATCGAGGAGATCATCCGCAGGGCGAACGAGATCCTGCACCCCTACACGCTCGACGTGCGCGAGGTCGCCTGGCACAGCGTCTACGAGGTCGGGCACCGCGTGACCGACGGCTTCGACGACGTGGACGAGGGCGAGTCGCGGACGCCGCACGTGTTCCTCACCGGCGACGCCTGCCACACGCACAGCGCCAAGGCCGGCCAGGGCATGAACGTCTCGATGCAGGACGGCTTCAACCTCGGCTGGAAGCTCGGCTCCGTGCTCACCGGCCGCGCGCCCGAGTCCCTGCTCGCCACGTACGGCGCCGAGCGGCGGCCCGTCGCGCAGCAGCTGATCGACTTCGACCGCGAGTGGTCGAGCCTCATGGCGCGCAAGCCCGAGGAGATCTCCGACCCGAACGACCTGGCCACGTACTACCTCGCGACGGCCGAGTTCCCCTCCGGGTTCATGACGCAGTACACGGGCTCCATGATCACGGGCACCGATGCGCACCAGGAGCTCGCGGTCGGGTATCCGCTGGGCAAGCGCTTCAAGTCCGCCGAGGTCGTGCGGGTCGGGGACGGCAACGTCGTGCACCTCGGACACCACGCGAAGGCCGACGGCCGGTGGCGCGTCTACGCCTTCGGCGACCGGACGGGCGAGGCGCTCACGGCCTGGGCCGAGGCCGCGGCACCCGTGTTCGCGCGGTTCACTCCGGCCGACGGCGACGAGGACGCGGTGTTCGACGTGAAGGCCGTGTACCCGCAGCCGTTCGAGGAGGTCGAGGTGACCTCGGCCCCCGCGCTGTTCCAGCCGAAGACGGGTCCCCTCGGGCTCACCGACTGGGAGAAGGTGTACGCCGCTGGTCCCAGCAAGTGGTGCGCGACGGACATCTTCGAGGCGCGCGAGCTGTCCCGCGACGGCGTCGTGGTCGTGGTGCGCCCCGACCAGTACGTGGCCGCGATCTTCCCGCTCGACGGGGTGGCGGAGCTCGAGGGCTTCCTGGAGGGCGCCTTCCTCCCCGCGCGCTGAGGTCCGCCGCATGACACGTGTCATGTCGAGGAGATGACACCGGGCTCCGGCGCCGCGGCCGGGCGGACGCGAGGCTGGAGGCATGAACGACACCTCTGCGGGCGCGATGGCGATGCGGGTCGCCCGTCGCCCGGTACCCGGACCCGACACCGAACCCGCGGCCGCTCGCGCGGACGCCCCGATCGTGCTGGAGCTGCGCGACGTGCGCCGACACTACGGCTCGGGCGACCGCCGCGTGCAGGCCGTCGACGGCGTGGACCTGTCGATCCGCCGCGGAGAGGTCGTCGCACTGCTCGGGCCCAACGGCGCGGGCAAGACCACGACGCTCGATATGCTGCTCGGCCTCACGGCCCCGAGCAGCGGGACGGTGCAGGTCCTCGGCATGACCCCGGAGCGGGCGACCGCGAGCGGAGCGATCGGCGCGGTGCTGCAGACCGGCGGGCTGCTGGGCGACCTCACCGTCGGCGAGACCGTGCGCCTCATCGCCTCGCTGCACGGTGGAGAGGCGATCGCGCGGGTGGGCGACGTGATGGCTAGGGCCGACCTCACGCGCCTCGCGCGCCGCCGGGTCGCGAAGTGCTCGGGGGGAGAGCAGCAACGCGTGAAGTTCGCCCTCGCGATGGTGTCCGACCCGGACATCCTCGTGCTGGACGAGCCGACCGCGGGGATGGACGTCACCGCGCGCCGGCATTTCTGGGACGTGATGCGTGCCGACGCGGACGCCGGGCGCACGATCGTGTTCGCCACGCACTACCTGGAGGAGGCGGAGCAGTTCGCCCGGCGCACCGTCGTGATGCACCGGGGCACCGTCGTCGCCGACGCCCCCACCGCCCTGCTGCGCGCGAGCCTGGGGGAGCGCACGGTCGCCGCGACCGTCGCCCCGGGGACCGCGGAGGCGCTCCTCGCCGCGGTGGCCGCCGCCGAGGGCGTGACCGGGGTGCGCCGGGACGGGGACCGCCTCAGCCTGCGCGCGACCGACTCCGACGCGGCCGCCCGGATCCTGCTCGACGGCGGTGCGCACGACCTGGAGATCGCCGCGCCCACGCTCGAGACCGCCTTCACCGCTCTCACGGAGGACTGACCATGCTCGTCTCACCCACCATGCTGCGCATCGAAGGCGTCCGCCAGCTGCGCAACCCGTACACCCTCGCGTTCACTCTGGCGATGCCCGTCGCCATGTATCTGCTCTTCGGGGCGGGCATGGGCTACGGCACCCTGTCCGCGGGGAACGGCAACGTCTCCTTCTACGTCATGACGTCGATGGCCGCCTACGGCACGGCGGTCGCGATGAGCTCGCTCACGTCTCTCGCCGCCACCGAGGCCAAGCAGGGGTGGGGGCGCCAGCTGGCGATGACCCCGCTCACCACGGCGGGGTACGCGCTCACGAAGCTGCTGACCGCGGTGTCGTTCGCGGCTCTGGCCCTCGTGGCCGTGTTCGTCGCCGGCATGCTCACCGGCGCGGAGGTCGAGGACGGGTGGCGCTGGGCCGCGACCGCCGGCATCATCCTCGGCATCGGCCTCATGTACGGGCTGTTCGGTCTCGGTGTCGGCCTGTTCTTCAGCTCCGACTCGGCCGCCGCCCTCGCGTCCATCTCGATGACGTTCTTCGCGTTCTTCGGCAACGTGTTCATGCCGCTCGACGGGGTGATGCTCGACATCGCCCGCTTCACGCCGCTGTACGGCTTCGTCGCGCTGAGCCGCTGGCCGCTCACCGAGGGCGTGCTGACGACCGGGCAGACCGACCCGCTGTGGATGCTCTTCCTCAACGTGGCCGTGTGGCTCGCGGTGTTCGCGGTGCTGGTCGCGATGGGCATGCGGCGCTCCCGGGCGCGGCAGTGACCCGCGCCGGCCGACAGTAGGTTGGACGGATGACGCAGCGCACGCAGCGGGAGCGCTCCGGCAGCCCCCGAGCCTCCCGCGACGCCGTCCGGTCCGGCGCGGCCGGAGCTCCGGTCGCGTCGCCGCCTCCCGGCGCCGCGGACCGCTCCGGGAAGGAGCCGTGGGCACGGTTCGGATGGCTGATGGCCGTCATCTGGCTCGTGTTCCTGGTGTACCCGGTGATCGCCCTGCTGCACTCGACCGCACCGCTCGGGTGGGTCGTCACCGGCTGGGTGGCGCTCGTCGCCTTCATCGTCCTGTACGTCACGGGGTTCCTGCACGGCATGCGCGGCGGCGGAGGGCTCGGGCGGCCCCCGACGCCGCGCCAGTGGATCACCTTCGCGCTGCTCATCGCGTGCGCACTCGTGACCGTGCCGGCGGTCGGCGGTTCGGCGCTGAGCTTCCTTCCGTTCATCATGTCGTTCGCGTCGTACGGCCTCACCCGGCTGTGGCACTGGATCGCGACCGTGGCGGCGGTCGTGGTCGCCGCGGGGTGCGTGCTGCTCATCCCCGGCAACTTGACATACGCGTCGGTCCTGGCGATCGTGGCGCTGCTCGGGGTCGTCAACACGGTGTCGACCTGGCTGATCCTGCGCTCTGCCGAGGCGGAGCGCCTCGGACTGGAGCTGGCGACGAGCGAGGGGCGCGAGGCGGTCGCACGCGACGTGCACGACCTCATCGGCCACTCGCTGACCGTCGTCGGCCTCAAGGCCCAGCTCGCGCGACGCCTGATGGACACGGACCCCGAGCGGGCGCGGGCCGAGCTCGCCGACATCGAGCGCCTGACCGCGGAAGCCATCGCGGGCGTGCGGCAGACCGTCTCGGGGGCGCGTGCGACCACGCTGATCGAGCAGCTCGCCGCGACGGGGGACTCCCTGCGCGCGGCCGACATCCGGCTCGAGACCACGGGCGGGCCCGAGGCGCTCTCGCCCGCGCAGGCCATCACCGCGAGCTGGATCCTGCGCGAGGCGACCACGAATGTCCTGCGTCACGCGCGAGCCGACACGGTTCGGGTGCTGCTCGCGCCGGGGCGGGTGGTCGTGGAGGACGACGGCATCGGTTGCGCCTCCCGCGCCGTCGACGGCAACGGCGTCCGCGGGATGCGCGAGCGCGCCGCGGCCGCGGGAGCGTCGTTCTCGATCGGACCCGCGGGGGCGTCGGGCACGCGGGTGGAGGTGACGTGGTGAACGCGGACACGGGAGCGGGCGACAGCATCCGGCTGCTGATCGCGGACGATCAGGCTCTCGTGCGCGGCGCGCTCGCGGCCCTTCTCGACCTGGAGGCCGACCTGACCGTGAGCGGCATGGCGTCGGACGGAGCGGAGGCGGTGCGGCTGGCGGCCGAGGTGCGTCCCGACGTGTGCCTGATGGACATCCAGATGCCGGGCGTGGACGGGGTCGAGGCGACGCGGCGGATTCGTGAGGTCAGCCCGGGCACGCGGGTGCTCGTGGTGACCACGTTCGCCAGGCCAGGCTACCTGCGGTCGGCCCTCGACGCGGGCGCGAGCGGCTTCATCGTGAAGGACACTCCCGCGGAGGATCTCGCCGAGGCCGTGCGCCGCGTGCACTCCGGGCTGCGGGTGCTCGACCCCGCGCTCGCCGAGGAGAGCCTTTTCGACGGGGCGAATCCACTCAGCGACAGGGAGCGACAGGTGCTGCGGCTCGCCGCGGACGGCCGATCCGCCGCCGCCATCGCCGCGGAGGTCTTCCTGTCGGCGGGCACGGTGCGCAACCATCTGTCGGCTGCGATCGGCAAGACCGGTGCGGTCAACCGGGCGCAGGCGGTGCGCATCGCCTCGGACAAGGGCTGGATCTGACGCGGACCCTGCCGCGGCGGTGGCGGGTGTCGGTGCCCCGGCGTACCGTGAGCCGCGACGGGCGAGGGAGCCCGGACAGGATGGAGTGCGTGATGGAGTGGAAGATCGAGCTCATCTTCGTGCCCGTGTCGGACGTCGACCGGTCGAAGGAGTTCTACGAGAGGGTCGGCTTCCACGCCGACGGGGACCACACGCCGACGGAGGGGCTGCGGTTCGTGCAGATGACGCCGCCCGGGTCGGCCTGTTCGATCGCGTTCGGCACGGGCCTCGGCGTCGCGCTGGAGCCCGGGCAGCAGAACTCGATCCAGGTGGTCGTGCCGGATGCCGACGAGGCGCTGGCTCATCTGCGCGGCCTCGGCGTCGAGGCGCGCGGGGTGCAGGAGCTCGACTGGGGGCGGTTCGTGTCGTTCGACGACCCCGACGGCAACACCTGGACCCTGCAGGAGCTCCCGGACTACAGCGCGCAGGGCTGAGGGACACGCGCGTCTCGGTGCGTGCACGGGATCGCGTCGCGGGTACGGGACGCCCGCGCGGCCGACCCGTGCGCTCGACAGCACGTCGAGCGCTCGAAGCGCGCCGGGCGGGGAGAGGGCGTCACCCGATCCGCACCGCGCCGCCGGAGACGAGGATGCCGCCCGTCGCGGGCACGGCCACGCGCAGTTCGCTGGGGCGTCCGACATGGGCGCCCTGGCGGATGCGCACGCTCTCGCCGGGGAAGCCCTGGGCGCGCAGGTACGCGCCGACCGAGGCCGCCGCGGAACCCGTCGCCGGATCTTCCGTGATGCGCCCGACCGGGAACAGGTTGCGGGCCTCGATGTCGGCCGGATCCTCGGCGTGCAGCACGGTCACCGTGCCGAGCCAGCCCTGCTCGCGCATGAGGGCGGCGACCGCGGCCGGGGCGAAGCGGAACTGGTGGAACAACTCACGGTCGGCGACGAAGACGATCGGGTGCCAGTTGCCCGCGAACGCCTCCCGCACGGGGAAGCGGGGGTCGACGTCGTCCGCGGTCATCCCGAGCAGTCCGAGCAGCCGGTCGCGCACCGCCGGGTCGAGGTCGCGCACCTGCGGCTCGACGCTCGTGAACGACACCGTCACCTGCCCGTCCGCGTCGGCGAACGACTCCATCGTCACGGCACCGGCGGCCGTCTCGAACACCACCGTGCCCGGGCCGTCGCGCTCCGCCAGCGCCACCGCCGTCGCCACCGTCGCGTGACCGCAGAAGGGGACCTCCGCGGCCGGCGACCAGTACCGCACCCGCAGCCGCGCCCCGTCATCGGAGGCGCCGGTCACGAACGCGGTCTCGGAGTAGCCGACGTCGGCCGCGATCCGCTGCATCTCCGCATCGTCGAGACCTCCGGCGTCGAGCACCACCCCCGCGGGGTTGCCGCCGTCCGGCGTCGCCGCGAACGCGCTGAAGTGGAGGATCTCGGGGGCATCCGTCATGGGGCGAGCCTAGCGGCGGGCCCGGTCAGGAGTTCACGCGGATGATCTCCTGCTGATACGGGGCGATCACGTCGCCGGAGATGCGCAGGTCGACGACGAGGAAGCGGCGCGTCGCCGGATCCTCGGCGGTCCACGCGGCGAGCCGGTCGAGGTCGGCCAGCGTGCGCACCACGAGCCCCTCCGCCCCGACCGCGGCACCGAACGCCGCGAAGTCGACCTCGGGGATGCGCATCGGCGCCTCGGCGAGTCCCTTCAGGCCGTAGAGGTTGACCTCGGCGCCGTAGGCCGCGTCGTTCCACACGACCGCCAGCCCGCGGCCACCCGCGGCGCGGACGGCCGACTCCAGGTCGGCGATCGCCATCAGACCGCCGCCGTCGCCCGAGGTCAGCACGATCGTGGAGTCCCGGCGGGCCAGGGCGGCGCCCACCACGCTCGGCCAGCCCTGACCGATCGACTGGAACGCCGTGCCGACCATCATCATGCGGTCGGGCGCCGCGACCGGCCAGTACATGTTCGCCCAGCCGATGAAGTGCCCGCCGTCCGACACCACCACGCGGTCCTCCGGCAGCAGCTCGGCGATGCGGCGCGCGGCCGAGCGGGGGTCGAGGCGTCCGTCTGGCGCGAGCTCGTCACCGGCGTCGTACGTGCGCGCGGCTGCGACATCGACGCTCTCGCGCCACGGACGGGTCGGCGTCGCGTGCTCCACCGCGGAGCCGGTGCCGGAGTGCCGGCTCTCGTCGCCGAGGTCGTCCCCGGCGGCCGGGGGAGTGGCGCCGGTGAGCCGTGTCACGAGCGCCTCGGCGGCGAGCCGCGCGTCGGCCCGCACGAACCCGCCGACGTGGGCGTGCGTCGCGGCCGGGGCGACGTCGATCTGGAACACCCGCGTGCCCGGGGCGAACAGCTCGCCGAACCGCATCGTGAACTGGTTGAGCGAGGCACCGAAGACCACGGCGACGTCGGCCGTGCGCACGAGCTGCATGGCCCCGTCGGCTCCGAACCCGCCCGTCACGCCCAGGTCGTACCGCGACTCGGGGAAGACGCCGCGACCGAGCGCGGACGAGGCGGTGAGCGCACCGGTCAGGGCGGCCAGCTCGCCCAGGGCGGCGCCCGCTCCGGCGAGCCACGCGCCGCGTCCGGCGAGGAGGAACGGACGCTCGGCGCCGCGCAGCGCCTCCGCGATCTCGTCGAGCATGCCCTCCGCGAACTCGCCACGGGGCGCGAGGGGAGCGGGCAGCCGCGGCGCGGGCGCCGCCGGGACCTCGCCGGCCTCCAGGGCCGCGACGTCGTAGGGGATCGCGAGCACGACCGGCACGCGGTAGGTCAGCGCGTGCTCCACCGCGATGACCGTGGTCGCCGCGGCGTCCGCGCGGCCGACGGTATAGGTGCGGGCGCCGACGGCCGAGGCGAGCGCGATCTGATCCACGTCCCACGGGCGGGGGCCCGACGTGGGCTCGTCGCCCACCACGAGCACGAGCGGGACGTGCGCCTGCACGGCCTCGGCCAGCGCCGTGATGGTGTTCGTGAAGCCCGCGCCATAGGTCGAGGTGCCGGCGGCGATGCGCCCGGAGGCGCGGAAGTGCGCGTCCGCCGCGACCACGGCGCCCTGCTCGTGCCGCACGGCCGTGAAGACGGCGTCGGTGTGCTTCTCGATCGCGTCGAGGAAGTAGGCGTTGCCGTTGCCCATCACCCCGAAGACGGCATCGACGTGCTGGGCGAGGGTGAGGGCGACGTGCGCGGAGACCGTGGGCATGGGGGTGCCTTTCGAGAGACAGGGACGGAGGGACTGCGGGATCCGTATGTGTCTCGCCTCCGCGACATCGCGAAGCGCTTCGTGCCTCTTTTTCAGGCACCGGCCGGGCCGGACCAGCCCAGTCTAGCGGCGGCTCCTGCCTCGCGGATGCGCGAGAATGGACCGATGACGGATGCGGCGATCGAGCGCGAGACGCTCACCTGGGACGGCTTCGGCGCGGCGACGCGCGACCTGGCGCGGAGCATCCTCGCCAGCGGCTTCGAGCCGGAGGTGGTCGTCGCGATCGCCCGCGGGGGACTGCTCCCCGCCGGTGCCATCGCCTACGGCCTCGGCGCGAAGAACTGTGGCGCGATCAACGTCGAGTTCTACACCGGCATCGGCACGGTGCTCGACGCCCCCGAGGTGCTGCCGCCCGAGCTCGACATGGCGTACCTCGACGGTCGCCGTGTGCTGCTCGTGGACGATGTGGCCGACTCCGGCCGCACCCTCGCCCTCGCGGTGCAGCTGCTGAAGGACAGGGGCGCCGACGTGCGGTCGGTGACGATCTACACCAAGCCCTCCACGATCATCCAGCCTGACTACGCCTGGAAGGACACCGATCTGTGGATCAACTTCCCGTGGTCGTTCCAGGGCACCGTGCGCGAGGAGGACGAGGGCCTCGCGCCCTCCGCCTGACTCAGCCGCGCAGCAGCGCCCGCAGCGTCTGGATCGTGTCGGCCTCGGCCGGGGTCTTGTCGTCGCGGTAGCGCTTGACCCTGGCGAACCGCAGCGCCAGTCCCCCCGGGTAGCGCGGCGACCGTTGCACGCCGTCGATCGCGATCTCCACCACCAGCTCCGGTCGCAGGAACACGGTCGAGGCGGTGCGATGCGACTCGTGCTCCGGGAACTCCTCGGTCTGCCACTCCAGCAGCGCGTCGGTCAGGCCCTTGAACGTCTTGCCCACCATCACGAACGAGCCGGGGTCGCCGAACTCGCCCTCCGGATCGCGGGCGCCGAGGTGCAGGTTCGACAGCCACCCGCGCCGTCGGCCGGAGCCCCACTCGGCCCCGAGCACGACCAGGTCGTACGTGAGGACGGGCTTCACCTTGACCCAGGACTTGCCGCGGCGGCCGGCGGCGTAGGGGGCGTCGACGGCCTTGACCACCACGCCCTCGTGTCCGGCCGCGAGGGCCTCGCGCGACAGCTGCTCGGCGGCCTCGGGGTCGTCCGTCACGATCCCGGGCATGCGCCAGTCGCCCGCGACGGCCGCGAGTACCTCCTGGCGCACGGACAGCGGCTCGTCGAGCAGGTCGCGGCCGTCGAGGTGCAGCACGTCGAAGAACCACGGTCGCAGGGCGAGTTCGCGCGCGGCGTCGGCCCCGAACCGCGACATGGTCTCCTGGAACGGTCGTGGCCCGCCGTCTTCGTCGAGCGACAGCGTCTCGCCGTCGAGGATCACGTCGTGTGCGGGAAGCGCCCGCACGATCTCGACGATCTCGGGCAGGCGGTGCGTGACGTCGGCGAGGCTGCGGGTGTAGATGCCCACGTCGTCGCCGTGCCGGTGCACCTGGATGCGGGCGCCGTCGAGCTTGTACTCCACGGAGGCGCGGCCCGTGATCTCGAGCGCGGCGGTGGGCGTGGCCGCGGTCGCCGCCAGCATGGGCAGCACCGGGCGGCCCACCCGCAGCCCGACCTCCTCCAGCGCGCCCTCGTCTCCGGTCAGCGCCAGACGGGCGGTCTCGCCGAGGTCGCCCGAGAGCATCGCCGCGCGTCGCACGAGGGCGATGGGCTGATCGGACGCCCGGGCGATCGCGTCGAGCAGCACGCCGCCGAGCGCCCCCGTGCGCAGCTCGCCCAGCATGGCCCTGGCGAGGAAGTCCCACTCCGCGGCGGTGGACCGCGTGGCCAGGGCGCGCAGGAGGTCGCTGCGGACGCCGGCGGAGCCGGCGCCCGACGCGGTGGACAGCTCCTCGAACGCGTGGTCGACCTCGGCGATCGTGAGACTCGACTCCGCGGCATGGGCGATGTCGAGCGACGACAGCCCGCGCCAGCCCACCCCCAGTCGCCCCTGCCGCGGGGAGGCGAGCAGGAGACCCACGAGCGCGGGCACGACGGCCTCGTCCGCACCGCGCAGCAGCTCGGCGATCGCGTCGATCTTGGCGAGGCGCGACGAGGTGGACGCGACCTTCTCGGTCGTGGTGACGAGCTCGGAGAGCAGCATCCCCGCATCATGCCACCGGCCGCGGACACCGCGGATGGAGCTTGACACCGCCCGCCCTGGGGCGGGGGTGCTCGTTCAGCGCCCGCGGAACTGCGGCCTGCGCTTCTCCTGGAACGCGGCGAAGCCCTCGCGGTAGTCGTCGGTGTCGCACAGGGCGGCCTGCGCCGCGTTCTCGATGCCGACCGCGTCCCACAGCGTCAGCCTCTCGTCGCGGATCCGCGCCACGAGCTCCTTGCTCGCCAGGAACGCTGCCGTCGCGCCCCGGGCGGCAGCGGCGGCGGCCTCCGCGGTCGCCGACACCACCTCGTCGTCGGGGAACACGCGGGAGAACAGGCCCGACTGCACGGCCTCGGTTCCGCTCATCAGGCGCCCGGTATAGATGAGGTCGAGCGTCTTGTGCGCGCCGAGCCGGTCGAGGAACAGCGCGTGACCACCGGAGTCGAGCGTGGCCCCCAGGGCCGCGAACGGGGAGCCGATCTTCGCGGACTCGCCCACGTACACCACGTCGGTCGCGATCAGCAGTCCGAGTCCGACGCCCAGACAGGCCCCGTGCGCGACCGCGAACGTCGGTGCGGGGAACCGCGCCATGCGCTGCAGCAGCGGGGTCACCGCGCCGCCGAGGTAGCCGAGCACGTCGTCGTCGCGCGGGTCGACCGCCGAGATGTCGCGACCGGCGCAGAACGCCCTGCCCTCGCCGCGCAGGACGAGCGCCCGCACCCCGGCGTCCTCCGCGGCGTCGTAGGCGGCATCGAGCTCGTCGAGCGCGGTCTCGTCGAGGGCGTTGAGCTTCGCGGGCGCGTTCAGGACGACCGTGGCGACGTCGTCGGCGACGGTGAGGTCGATCATGGGGCCCTCCGGATCAGACGTCGTAGTCGACGACCAGGCGGTCGCTCGTGGGGTGGGACTGGCACGTCAGCACGTAGCCGCGCTCGAGCTCGTCGGGTTCCAGCGCGTAGTTCTCCGTCATGGTGACGCTGCCCTCGATCACCCGCGCGCGACACGTGCCGCACACGCCGCCCGCACACGCGAACGGGGCGTCGGGGCGCACCCGCAGGGCCGCGTTGAGCACCGACTCGCGTGCCGCCACGGGGCTCTCCACCGTCGAGGAGACGCCGTCGAGGTTCACCTCGATGCGCACCGTCTTCTCCCCGGCGCTCACCGTCACGGGGCGCGCGGCCCGCACCGGCTCGTCACCCGTGGTGAACAGCTCGAACCGGATGTGCTCACGCGGCACGCCCACGTCGGCGAGCACCGCGCGGCACAGGTCGACGAGCGCGAGCGGCCCGCACAGGAACCACTCGTCCACATCGGAGGGGTCGATCAGCGATCCGAGGATCGTGCGCAGCTTGGGCTCGTCGAGGCGGCCGGACAGCACGGGGGCCGTGCGCTGCTCGCGCGACAGCACGTGATGCAGCGTGAGCCGGGTGGGGTAGCGGTCCTTCAGGTCGGCGAGGTCCTCCAGGAACATCACGTCGAGGGTCGAGCGGTTCGTGAACAGCAGCGTGAACCGCGAGGTCCGCGACCGCGTCAGCACGGTGTGCGCGAGAGCCATCAGCGGAGTGATGCCCGATCCGGCCGCGATGCCCACCACGTGCTTCTGGTCGAGGTCGTCGAGCCCCGAGGTGAAGGTGCCCTGCGGGCTCATCACGTCGATGCGGAAGCCGGGGTGCAGACCCGTCTGCGCCCACGTGGAGAAGAGCCCGCCCTCGTCGCGCTTGACCGCCACGCTCAGGCGCGTCGGCCGTCCGTCGGTGCGGTGCTCGGGAGCGCGGCACAGCGAGTACGAACGCCGCACCTCCTCGCCGTCGAGGGTCGTGCGCAGCGCCACATACTGGCCCGGCAGATGGTCGTAGTCGTCGGCGAGCTCGGGCGGCACCGTGAAGGTGACCTCGACGGAATCCTCGGTCAGCGGACGCACGTCCTCGACCTCGAGCGTGTGGAACCGCGCGCGCGTGCGCTCGCGGGAGGCGGGTGCGGCGGCCGCGGGCGGCGTCGCCCGCGCGGGGGAGAACAGCGACATCAGTGCACCTTGAAGTGGTCGAAGGGTTCCAGGCACGCGCGGCACTCGTACAGCGCCTTGCACGAGGTCGAGCCGAAGCGCGACACCTCACGGGTGTCGAGCGAGCCGCAGCGCGGGCACCGCACGCTCAGCGCGAGCCGGATGGGCCCCGACGACACCGCGGCGCGGCCGCTGGGCGGGGCGATGCCGTACTCCCGGAGCTTCTGCGCGCCGGCGTCGCTCATCCAGTCGGTGGTCCACGCGGGGGACAGCACGAGCCGCACCTCGACCTGCGCCCAGCCCGCCGCGGTGAGCGCCAGCACGACGTCGTCGCGGATGGTGTCCATCGCCGGGCAGCCGCTGTACGTCGGGGTGATGTCGACCCGCACCGTGTCGCCGTGCACCTCGACCGCGCGCAGCACGCCGAGGTCCTCGATCGTGAGCACGGGCACCTCGGGATCGGGCACGGCCGCGGCGATCCGCCACGCCTCGGCCCGCGACCCGGCCGCTGTGCCGGTCACCACGACGCCCCCGGGTGCCGTCGCGCCAGCACCTGCATCTCGGCGAGGAGGTGGCCCAGCGGGGTCGCATGAGCGCCGCGGCGGCCGCCCGCCGACGACGCCGACACCGCGGGGACGGCGAGGTCGGCCTCGGCGAACACGGTGTCCACGACCGCGTCGAACCCCGGGCGCAGCGCGGAGGGGCGCACGGCCGCGTCGCCGAGTCGATCGATGAGCGGCTCGTCGCGGAACAGCTCGTCGACATACGGCCACACGTCGGTCAGGGCCCGGATCATCCGCGCGCGAGACTCGTCCGTGCCGCCCGCGAGCCGCAGCACCCACTGCACGGCGTGGTCGCGGTGGTAGTCGACCTCCTTGAGGGCCTTTTCCGCGATCGCCGCCAACGTGGGCTCCGAGCTCGCGCGCAGAACGGCGTACAGTTCCACGAGGTACACCGACACGACGAACTGCCGCGCGATGGTCTGGGCGAAATCGCCGTTGGGCTGCTCCACGATCCAGGCGCTGCGGAACTCGGGCTCGTCGCGGAAGTAGGCCAGGTCGTCCTCGGAGCGGCCGTCCCAGGATCCGGCGAAGTGCAGGAACGAGCGGGCATGCCCGAGCAGGTCGAGCGCGATGTTGCCGAGCGCCACGTCCTCCTCCAGCTCCGGCGCGCGGGAGATCCACGCGCCGAGCTGCTGCGACAGGATCAGGGCGTCGTCGCCCAGCCAGAGCGCGTACTCGGCGAGGTCGGCGCTGGTCGCGGTGGTGCCGGCGCCCGCCAGCTCCTCGCTCAGCCGCAGCTCGTCGACCGAGACGTCTCCGTGCACGTCGGTTCCGTGCACGTCGGTGTGCCCGTGCTGCTGCGCGCTCACAGGTGCGGCACCCCCTCGGAGGCGGTGTAGTACACCGCGTGCCGGTAGTTCTTGCCGGCCGGGCTCTCGAAGTAGGCGCCCTTGGCGTCGGGGTCGCTGGTGGCGATGGCGTCGGCCGGCACGGCCCAGATCGACACGCCCTCGCCGCGCCGGGTGTAGAGGTCGCGGGCGTTGCGGATCGCCATGTCGGCGTCTGGCGCGTGCAGCGAGCCGACGTGCACGTGGCTCAGGCCGCGGTTCGCGCGCACGAAGATCTCCCACAGGGGCCAGGGCTCGCGCTCGTCGGCGCCGGGGGTGGCCATCACGCGACCGCCTTCGTCTTGAGGGCCTGCTTGCGGGCGTACTCGGCGGCGGCCTCGCGCACCCAGGCGCCCTCCTCGTGGGCGGTGCGGCGGCGCTCCAGCCGTTCCGCGTTGCACGGTCCGTTGCCGCGCAGCACCTGGAAGAACTCGTCCCAGTCGATCTCGCCCATCTCGTAGCGGCCGGTCTCCTCGTCGAAGCGCAGGTCGGGGTCGGGCAGGGTGACGCCGAGGATCTCGGCCTGGGGCACGAGCATGCTCACGAAGCGCTGGCGCAGCTCGTCGTTGGAGAAGCGCTTGATCTTCCAGGCCATCGACTGTGCGGAGTTGGGGGACTGGTCGTCGGGCGGGCCGAACATCGCCAGGCTCGGCCAGTACCAGCGGTCCACGGCGTCCTGCGCCATCTGCCGCTGCTCCTCCGTGCCGCGCATGAGGGTGAGGAGGATCTCGAAGCCCTGCCGCTGGTGGAACGACTCCTCCTTGCAGATGCGCACCATCGCCCGGCCGTAGGGGCCGTAGGAGGCGCGGCACAGCGGCACCTGGTTGCAGATAGCGGCGCCGTCGACCAGCCAGCCGATCGCCCCCATGTCGGCCCAGGTGGGGGTGGGGTAGTTGAAGATCGACGAGTACTTGGCCTTGCCGGAGATGAGCTGGTCCATCATCTCGTCGCGCGTGATGCCGAGGGTCTGCGCGGCGGAGTAGAGGTAGAGCCCGTGTCCGGCCTCGTCCTGCACCTTCGCCATCAGGATGGCCTTGCGCTTGAGGCTGGGCGCGCGCGTGATCCAGTTGCCCTCCGGCTGCATGCCGATGATCTCGGAGTGCGCGTGCTGGGAGATCTGCCGGATGAGCGTCTTGCGGTACGCCTCCGGCATCCAGTCGCGCGGCTCGATGCGCTGCTCGTTCGCGATGAGCTCCTCGAACAGGCGCTCCTCCGCGGAGGCCTCGTCCGTCACGAGGGACAGGTCTGCAGGACTGGTCATCGTCGACTCCTCGCCATCCGGCCTTCTTTACTGACCGATCGTTAGGTAATTCTGACACAGCGATCGTCGGTATTCAACCGGCGCCGGATCAGAGCGAGCGCGACACGAGCGCGAGCAGGGCCCGGCCGTAGGCCTCTGCGGGGTCGGGGTGCTCGAACGTCAGCGGCTCCCCGGCGATCTCGATCTCCACGCGGAACGTGTCTGGCAGCCGGACGAGGGCGCGGAACGTACCGCGGAGAAGTTCGCGCAGCTGATCCTCGCGGGGCAACCACACCGCATCAGCCAGGGTCACCGCATCGAGCGCCCACTCGGTCGTGCCGTTGAACGCCAGGTCGGTGCCGCTGGGGGTCTGCCGCGCCTCGATCGTCATCCCGCTCACGGTGAACACGTCGGCCTCGGCCTCCAGCTCCACCTCGTCGGGGAGGTCCAGCTGGAAACGGTCGCCCTCCGCGGGGTGCCAGGTGAGTCCCGCATCGCGCAGGGCGACGGCGAGTTCGCGCGTGATCATCCCTCCACGCTAGACGCCATGCGGCAGCCGTCCCCCGATCGCGGGCCGCGACGACCGGGCTGTCGGCGGTGTGCGGCAGAGTGGAGGACATGACCTCCGCACCCGCCGACACCGCCCGCGACACCGCCCGCGCCGCCCTCGCCGAGCTGGTCGGGCGCGCCGACGTCGACTTCCACGACGGGCAGTACGAGGCGATCGAGGCCCTGGTGGAGGGGCGCCGCCGCGCGCTCGTGGTGCAGCGCACCGGCTGGGGCAAGTCCGCGGTGTACTTCGTCGCGACGCTGCTGCGCCGACGGCAGGGCGCGGGCCCCACCGTGCTGGTGTCGCCGCTGCTCGCCCTCATGCGCGACCAGATCGCGGCCGCCGAGCGCGCGGGCGTGCGGGCGGTGGCGATCAACTCCACGAACGCGCACGAGTGGGCGGAGGTGGAGGGGCGGCTCGCGCGCGACGAGGTCGACGTGCTGCTGGTGTCGCCCGAGCGGCTCAACAACCCCGCCTTCCGCGAGCAGCAGCTGCCCGCGCTCGTGGCCCGCCTCGGCATGCTCGTCATCGACGAGGCGCACTGCATCAGCGACTGGGGGCACGACTTCCGGCCCGACTACCGCCGCCTGCGCGACCTGATCGGCCAGCTCCCGACCGACGTGCCGGTCCTGGCCACGACCGCGACCGCCAACAGCCGCGTCGTGGCCGACGTCGCCGAGCAGCTCGGAGCGCTGCCGACCGGGGAGGCCGGTGGGGCTGTGGCGTCCGCTGCACCGGGTGCGGGTGCGGGTGCGGGAGCCGTGCCGGTGCTGACGATCCGCGGACCCCTGGCCCGCACGTCGCTGCGGCTCGGCGTGCTGCGCCTGCGCGACTCGGCCAGCCGCCTGGCCTGGCTGCTGAGCCACCTCGACGACCTTCCGGGCTCCGGCATCATCTACACGCTCACGGTCGCCGCGGCCGTCGACACCGCGCGACTGCTGCGTGAGCACGGGCATGAGGTGCGCGCCTATACCGGGCAGACCGATGCCGAGGAGCGCGCCGAGTCGGAGGGCATGCTCAAGCGCAACGAGGTCAAGGCGCTCGTGGCCACCAGCGCCCTGGGCATGGGCTTCGACAAGCCCGACCTCGGCTTCGTCGTGCACCTCGGCGCGCCGTCGTCGCCCGTCGCGTACTACCAGCAGGTGGGCCGTGCGGGCCGAGCGAGCGACAACGCCGACGTGCTGCTGCTGCCCGGGGTCGAGGACCGCGACATCTGGCACTACTTCGCGACCGCGTCGATGCCCGACCGTGAGCGCGCCGAACGGGTGATCGCCGCGCTCGGCGACGCTCCGATCTCGACCCCGGCGCTGGAGGCCCGGGTCGACATCCGCCGCACGCCGCTGGAGTTGCTGCTCAAGGTGCTCGACGTCGACGGAGCCGTGCGGCGCGTGCAGGGCGGCTGGATCGCGACGGGAGCGCCGTGGATCTACGACGCCGAGCGCTACGAGCGCATCGCCGCCGAGCGGGTCGCCGAGCAGCAGCACATGCTCGACTACGAGCGGACCGACGGCTGCCGCATGGAGTTCCTGCAGCGGGCGCTCGACGACGAGACCGCCGCGCCCTGCGGTCGCTGCGACACCTGCGCGGGCGTCTGGTTCCCGACCGAGGTGGCGTCGACGGCCAGCGCGCAGGCGGCGGAGTCGCTCGACCGCGTGGGCGTGCCGATCGAGCCGCGGCGCGCCTGGCCGACCGGCGCCGACCGCCTCGACGTGCCCGTCAAGGGCCGCATCCCCGCGGACGAGCAGGCCGAGGAGGGGCGTGCGCTGGCGCGGCTCACCGATCTGGGCTGGGGCGGCGCGCTGCGCGACACCTTCGCCGCGGGCGCCCCCGATGCCGCGGTGACCCCGCAGCTGGTGCAGGCGTGCGTGCGCGTGCTCGCCGGGTGGGGGTGGGCGGAGCGGCCCGTCGCCGTGGTCGCCCTGCCCTCGCGGTCGCGGCCGCTGCTGGTGGACTCGCTGGCGCGAGGACTGGCCGACATCGGGCGACTGCCGTACCTGGGCGCTCTGGAGCTGCGCGGCGGGGGACCGTCCGGCCAGTCGGGAGGGAACAGCGTGTTCCGGCTCGCGGGCGTGTGGGACCGCTTCGACGCGTCGCACCTCGAGGTGCCAGCGGGCCCCGTGCTGCTGGTCGACGACCTCGTCGACAGTCGCTGGACCATGACGGTCGCCGCGCGCACCCTCCGTCGTGCCGGGGCCACCGCGGTGCTCCCGTTCGCGCTCGCCCTCCGCGGCTGACGCCGGGGCCCCGGGCTCGGTTCGGGCCTCTCGCGCTGTGCGGGATGCATAAATCGGACGCGGGACGTTGCACGGCGTTGCTCCGCGGTGATTGGCTCAACCCATGGAAACGCTTTGGGACCGGAATGGACGTGTCGTGGGATGGATTGACGATGACCGACTGCGCTCGCTTGACGGGCGAGTGATTGGCTGGCTGGTATCTGATGAGCTCGTTTACTCGCTTCGAGGGCAGCACGTTGGTTGGTTCGAGGAAGGACAGTTCTGGGATCTGAAGGGACACGTAGTGACCTTCGCGCAGAACGCGACGAGCGGCCCGTCGAAGCCGGAACTCTCCGATGTTCCTGCCGTGCCCGCGCTCTCTGCGGTTCCGGGAACGCCTGGTATGGGGGCGTTCACGGGAAGCCAGCGTTCAGTGGGTCATGGAGTTCGCAGGATTGGCAGTCCTTCCTCGACTAGCAGTCGACGCGGTGTCGGCGGCTGTCCCTAGGCTAATCGCCACCCGTGCATTGAACTCGGGTAGAGAGAGAGGGGGAGCGTCATGGCGATAGCTCACGAGGAAGCATTCAAGGCGGTCATGGACGCGATCAAGGAGCAGGCCGAGGAGGTGAAGACGTCCGAACATTTGAACGTCAATGCCAAGGCTGCGGCACTGCGCGATCTGGCAGCTGCGTACCGTCATCTGCGCGGCGGGGCGCAGCCAGGCGGCTTCAGCCTGGAGAAATAGATCACTCCTGATCGAAGCCCCGGTGGCCCTCTCGGCGCGACCGGGGCTTCGTTGGGCGGACTGGCCCACTATCTATGCTCTGGGTTGGCGGCTTCGGGACTTGATGCACGATTGGCCTGCCGGCCAGTTAGCAGAGTCGGGCTGCGAGTGGTTCGGATTTCCAGAGGCATGGATCCGAGCGCTGCGACTTTCTTCGCGGTCATCAACTTCTTCGACTCGCCTATCGCGTGCTTCGTCGTGCTTCAGCTGCACCTTCAAGACTGCTGAGGGCGCTCGACGCCCGTTCTGTGATTGGGTTCTTCCATGTGGCTTAGCCCTCTCGTCTCGTTGCACGCATCGATTACGTCGGATTCGGGATGGTGGGACATGTCTTCTTTCTGGCCGGATCTCATCGTCGGTGTGGTAACTGGTGCCCTCGTGGCCGCCGCAGTGCTGTGTGCGGAGAAGCGATCTGTACGCCGAGCAGCCGCGGAGGCGGTCGGTCGGCAGCAGGAGAACGCAATTGAGGTAGCTCAACTGGCGCTCCGTGGGGTGCACCTGTTCCCGAGCAGCGGCGCCGCGTCGCTGTTGCCCGCCGGCGAAAACATGGACCGCTTGCGCGCTGCTGTCCAAGCGGTTGCCCCCGGACCCACCGCCCGACCTGTTTTCGGATACCGGTGGGTTGAGGGTGCGGTCGAGGCCTTCGAGCGCGTGGAAGTCCTCGCCGACAGCATCACGGCGCAGGTCAATAAGTACGACGGATGGGACGCGGGCGGTGGGATCGCTGACGCACTGTTCAATCGCATCGCTGTTATCGCGGACATCAACGAGAAGTATGCGCCCTTTCCGATTACCGAGCCTCCGTTTCTGGATAGGTGGGGAGATGGCACCAGCGCCACTGCGGCTCTCAATCCGGTGGCCGGGACCCTTGAAGACGACTACGCATTCAGGGAGGACGTCAATCAGTACCTCGCCGAGAGATGGCGACTCGAGCGCTTTCGGCGTGCATTCTTCGTGGCGTACGGCGGACTTCGCGCGGACGCACAGGCGATAAACCGCCGGGCATTCGATGCTTCCCGCGGCCTCATAGGGCGATGGTTCGCAGAACAGCGACGGCGCCGGGAGCATTCGACCGCGATGATCGAACGCACAAGAGAGGCAGAGCAGATAGTCGCGCCCACAGCCACGGATCGCTAAGCGAGAGTGTTGCCCGCCAGCCGCCGGGGCTTCACACGGGCCGCGGTTGGCAGTGGACATGCGGGTCGCGGTCTTCTCCAGTTCTTCGTATCCGACCGGGTTCAGCACGTGCTGGCACTCGTCGTTGGAGCACTTCACGGTCTCGTGGCCCTGGTGCAAGGCAGGCGGGTGACAGATCCGCGGGGCGATGTCCGCCCTGCGCGGCTGAGCCCGGGGCCCCGGGCTCAGTCGTCGGCGGGGGAGATGCGCGGGGGCCAGGAGGTCGCGCCGAGCTCGCGGGAGATGTTCCTCGCGGTCTCGCGCAGAGCGTTCACGACGGCGTCCGAGGCGGGGGTCTGCGAGGTCGGCAGGACCACGGCGACCGCGGCGACGATCGCGTCGGAGGCATCGGCGACGGGCGCCGCGAGCGACGACTCACCGAGCACGGCCTCGTCGAACTCGCCCGCCATGCCCCGCTCGGCGATCGCGGGCAGCTCCAGCGTCAACCGCGCGACGTCGGTGACCGTGTCGCCGGTGAGGCTGCGCAGCGGTGCGTCGAACACCGTCCGCTGGAACCCCTGGTCGTACGCGAGCAGCACCTTGCCCATCGCGGAGGCGTGCGCGGGGATCGCCATACCGGTCTCGAGCATCTGCTGGCTGTCGTCGGGGCGCAGGTTGTGATGGATCACCAGCACGTCGGTGAAGTGCGGCGCTCCCAGGCGCACGGAGAGGTGCGTGCGGCGGGCGAGCTCCTGGGTCCAGCGCATGGACCGCGCCCGCACGTCGAGGCTGTCGAGGTACACGTTGCTGAGGCGCAGCAGGGTGGGGCCGAGCATGTAGCGCTGCCCTCCGCGCTCCTTGGCGACCAGGCCGTGCGCGCGCAGCGACTTCACGATGCCGTGCACGGTCGACGGCGGCAGGCCGAGCGCGCTCGACAGGTCGGTGATGCCGAGGTGGCGCGCCCCCTGCAGCAGGTCGAGGATCTTCGCCGCACGGTCGATCGCCTGGATCATCCGCGTCTCCTTCCGGTCGTCGTCGACCCGGTCGCGCCGGTCGCCTGAACGATCTTGACAAGCCGGCAGGCTCCGAGCATATTCGACATTAACGAATTCCTTTCGGATTTTCGGGACAGCGCACGATGCATCAAAGGAGATCGCACGATGAAGAAGCTCATCAACGCCCCGGAAGACGTCCTCGTCGAATCCCTGCGGGGCGTCGCCGCCGCTCATCCGGAGCTGTCGGTGGATCTGGAGAACCACGTCATCACGCGGGCCACGCCCAAGGCGCAGGGCAAGGTCGCCGTCGTGTCCGGTGGCGGGTCGGGACACGAGCCCCTGCACGGCGGCTACGTGGGCACGGGCATGCTCGATGCGGCCGTCGCCGGGGAGGTCTTCACCTCGCCCACCCCCGACCGCGTGCAGGTGGCGACCCAGGCCGTCGACCGTGGCGCCGGCGTGCTGCACATCGTGAAGAACTACACCGGCGACGTGCTCAACTTCGAGATGGCCGCTGAGCTCGCGTCGATGGAGGGCATCGAGGTGGGCACGGTCGTGGTCGACGACGACGTCGCGGTGCAGGACTCGCTGTACACGGCGGGACGCCGCGGGGTCGGGCTCACGGTGCTGCTGGAGAAGCTCGTGGGCGCCGCCGCCGAGGAGGGCCGCGACCTCGCGTCCGTCGTCGAGCTGGCGAAGCGCATCAACGGACAGGGGCGCTCGATGGGCATGGCGCTCACGAGCTGCACCGTGCCCGCCGCGGGCAAGCCCACGTTCGACCTCCCGGACGACCAGATGGAAATCGGCATCGGCATCCACGGCGAGCCGGGCCGGCACCGCGAGCCGCTCGCGCCCGCGTCCGACATCGCCCGCCAGCTCGTCGAACCCATCCTGGGCGACATCGACGCGGCCGGTCCCGCGATCGTGATGCTCAACGGCATGGGTGCGACCCCGCTCATCGAGCTCTACCTCATGTACGGCGAGGTCGCCGCGATCCTGGAGAAGTCGGGCGTGCAGATCGCCCGCAACCTCGTCGGCAACTACATCACCTCGCTCGACATGGCCGGCTGCTCGGTCACGGTGCTGAAGGCCGACGACGAGCTGCTGCGGCTGTGGGACGCACCCGTGGTCACCCCCGGCCTGCGGTGGGGCGCCTGATGGCGGCCGTCGGCACCGCGCAGCTCGCGGACTGGATCACCCGCTACCGCGACGCGGTCACCGCGCAGCGCGACTGGCTCACTGAGCTGGACTCCGCGATCGGCGACGCCGACCACGGCGCCAACATGGCCCGCGGCTTCGCGGCCGTGGGAGACAAGCTGGCCGCGGGGACCCCGGCCACGGTCGACGAGCTGCTGAAGACGGTCGGCATGACGCTCGTGAGCTCGGTGGGCGGAGCGAGCGGCCCGCTGTACGGCACCTTCTTCCTGCGCATGGGCATGTCCGCCGGAGCGGTCTCGGAGCTGGACGGCCCCGCGCTCGCCGCGGCCCTGCGTGCCGGACTCGAGGGCATCGTCGCCCGCGGCAAGCCCGAGGCGGGGGACAAGACCATGTACGACGCGATGGCGCCGGCGGTCGATGCGTTCGACGCGGCGCTCGCCGACGGGTCCTCGGTGGGCGACGCCGCCCGGGCGGCGGCCGACGCGGCGGCCGCGGGGCGCGACGCCACCCTCGACCTGGTGGCGCGCAAGGGGCGCGCCAGCTACCTGGGCGAACGCAGCGCGGGGCACCTCGACCCGGGCGCGGCCTCCACCGCGATCCTGTTCGACACGCTCGCCGCCGCGATCGCGGACAGCGCCTGATGATCGGCATCGTCGCCGTCTCCCACAGCGCCCGGCTCGGGGAGGCGGCGCTCGAGCTCGCCCTCCAGATGGTGCCGGGGGGAGGCGTGCGCGTCGAGGTGGCGGCGGGCGCGGGGGTCGACGCCGACGGTGCCCCGGTACTCGGGACCGACGCCGTGGCCGTCGCGACCGCGATCGATGTGCTCGCCGCGGACTGCGACGGGGTGCTGGTGCTGATGGACCTCGGGTCCGCGGTGCTGAGCGCCGAGCTCGCGCTGGAGCTGCGGGCGAGCGACGTGCCGGTGCGACTGGCGCCCGCGCCGTTCGTGGAGGGGCTGCTCGCCGCGGTGGTCGCCGCCGCGGCCGGGGCCGACCTCGACGCCGTGGCCGCGGAGGCGACCGGAGCGCTGGTGGCGAAGAGCGGACAGCTCGGGGAGCCCGAGGCGGAGGCGGGCGCCGCCGGGAGCACGGGGGTGGGAGCGGGTACGACGACCGGGTCCGCGACCGTGCCGGAGTCGGAGCCAGGGACGCGGGGGGACTCGCCGAGCGGGTCAGGATCCGCGGCGACGGGCGGGACTCCGGCGGACCCGCCGGAGCCGGGCGCGCATGAGGAGGGCGTGAGTGTGCGTCGCGTGCGGGTGCGCAACCCGCTGGGCATCCACGCGCGCCCGGCCGCCCTGATCGCGGAGGCCGCCGGTGGCGCGGACGTGCGCCTGCGACGGCTGCCCGACGGGATCGAGGCGGCGGCGCGCAGCCTCACGCGCCTGCTCGCGCTCGGAGCGCGGCAGGGCACGGAGTTCGAGCTGATCGGCCGTGGTCCCGATGCCGGGGCCGCCCTCGACCGGCTGGTCGCCCTGTTCGACGACGGCTTCGCCGAGGGCACGGAGGACGCACAGCGCGACGACACCCGAGCCGCGGACGGTGCCGGCGGAGAGGGCGCTCGCGCCACCGTCGGGGGTCCGGATGCGTCCGTCGCGGCGGACGGCCCGGGTGTTGCCGCCGCCGCGGAGACCGGGAGCCGTGGCGCCGGCGCGGAGACGAACGACGCCCACGGGGAGAGAGCGGGTTCGGCTGCGGACGCAGCGGGTGTGGACGGCGATGCGGACGGACCGGTGCCGATCGAGCCCGGGGCCGTGCTGCGGGGGCGCGGTGTGAGCCCGGGGAGGGTCGCGGCGCCGGTGGTGCACGTGGCGCCGCCGCTGCCGGAGCCCGACGCCGAGACGGTGGTCGCGCCGGACGAGCGCGAGGCCGAGGTGTCGGCGATCGAGTGGGCCGCGGTGGCCGTGGCCGACCAGCTGCGCTCGCGCACGGCTCAGGCGACCGGCGAGGCCCGCGCGATCCTCGATGCGTCCCGGCTCCTCGCGTCCGACCCGGAGCTGGTGTCGGAGGCGACGGAGCTCGTGCGCGCGCAGGGACGCACGGCCGCGCGCGCCGTCTGGGAGACGTCCGCGACGCACGAGAAGGCCCTCCTCGCGCTCGGCGGCCGGATGGCCGAGCGCGCCGCCGACATCCGCGACGTGCGCGATCGCATCATCGCGGAGATCCTGCGGGTCGACCTGCCGGGTGTGCCGGAGCGCGACGAGCCGTTCGTGCTGGTGGCGACCGACCTGTCGCCGGCCGACACCGCCACCCTGGACGGGGGGCGGTGCGTGGCGCTGGTGACGGAGCAGGGCGGCCCGACCTCGCACACCGCGATCATCGCGCGGTCGCTCGGGCTCCCCGCGGTGGTGGGGCTCGCCGGCGCCCTCGCGATCTCCGAGGGCACCACCGTGCTGGTGGATGGAGAACGCGGCACCGTCACGGTCGATCCGGATGAGGTCGACGTGGCGTCCGCGCGCGCAGCGTCCACCGTCGTGACCTTCGACGGTCGCGGGCGCCTGGCGGACGGGACGCGCCTCCCGCTGCTCGCCAACGTCGGCGGTGCGAGCGATGCCGCGTCGGCGGCGGCCGCGCAGGCGGAGGGCGTCGGCCTGTTCCGCACCGAGTTCTGCTTCCTCGGCCGTGTCGATGCGCCGACGATCGACGAGCAGGTCGAGGCGTATCGCGGAGTGCTCGCCGCGTTCCCCGGCCGCAAGGTGGTGGTGCGCACGCTCGATGCGGGCAGCGACAAGCCGCTGCCCTTCGCGAACGCCGATCACGAGGACAACCCGGCCCTCGGTGTGCGCGGACTGCGCATCGCCCGGCGGAACCCCGCCCTGCTCGACGATCAGCTGCGGGCCCTCGCGCGCGCGGCGGATGCGGAGTCGGCCGAGGTCGAGGTGATGGCGCCGATGGTCGCGACCGTCGAGGAGGCGCGGGAGTTCGCGGAGCGGTGTCACGCCGCCGGGCTGGACCGCGTCGGGATCATGATCGAGACGCCCGCTGCCGCCCTGCTGGCGGCCGAGCTGTTCGAGGTCGTGGACTTCGTGAGCCTCGGGACGAACGACCTCGCCCAGTACACGCTGGCGGCCGACCGCCTGCTGAGCGACCTCGGCGAGCTGAACGACCCGTGGCAGCCCGCAGTCCTGCGCCTGATCGGCATGGTGGGCGCGGCGGGTCGCGCGGCGGGGAAGCCGGTCGGGGTGTGCGGTGAGGCCGGGGGCGATCCGGCCCTCGCTCCCGTGCTGGTCGGGCTCGGCGTGACCTCCCTGTCGATGACCCCGCGTGCGCTCGGCCGGGTGGCCGCGGCGCTGGACGCGGTGACCGTCGAGGACTGCCGTCGGATGGCCGAGGCCGCGGCCGGTGCCCCCACGGCGGCCGAGGCGCGGGCGGCCGTGACGCACGCCGGGTGACGGCGCCCGACGCGGGCTTCTGCGGTCGCGGCGGGGGTGTATGCCGATGCGGGCATGCGATCCGTATCGTTCTCGTCACGGTGGTCGGCTGGCCAGTATTTTGGTGGGCCGGACCACTACGCTCGCGGCAGGGGACGCGCCGTCGGCGCGTGAGAGACCACCGGAGGGTCGAATGTCCAGCATGTCGTTCGTGAAGAGATCGATCGCGCGAGGCGGCCTCGCGGCCGTCCTCGTGGGGGCGCTCGCGGGGGTGTCCGCGTGCGCACCGACTCCCGAGCCCGCGTCGAGTCCTTCGGCCGCGCCGTCGACCTCGGCGCCGGAGCCGTACGACGGGCCGCTGCTCTTCGTCGGCGACGAGCTGGAGTCGTTCGCACTGACTCCGCAGGAGGTCGCCGGCCTCTTCCCGGGGGCACCGCCCGCGACCGCGATCACGGACACGCTCGTGCAGTACGCCGACGGCGGCGGTCCCGACTTCGCTCCGGCCGTCTGCAGGCTCCTGATCAGCGAGACGTCGATGCGCAGCGTCGGCGCGCGCACGGTGCCGTGGGTCGATGGCGCAGACGCCGGGAACAGCGGAAGGCAGGAGATCCTGCAGTTCGCCTCGGAGGAGAACGCGTCCGCTCGGATGGACGACCTCGTGTCGACGGTCGAGAGCTGCGCGCAGTTCGACGCCCAGGGGCCGGGGTCCTTCACGGCCTCCGTGGCTCCCGACGGCGATGGTGTCCGCGCCTTCGCCGGGACGCTGGAACTCGACTCCTCGGGGAGCCCGTGGCGTGCACACCACGCGTTCGCCGCGGTCGGCAACGTGATCGTGCACGCGTGGCAGCCGGCACAGGACGGTTCCGCGTTCGACGCGGAGGCCGCTGCGCTCCTGCTGCGCGACCGTGCGGTGGAGGCGAAGACCGCGCTCGTGGACGAGCTCACCGCGCAGCCGCCCGTCACGCCGACGCCGTCCGCGCAGGATCCCTCCGCCGACTGGAGCACGTGGGAGCTGACGCCGACGGGCGTCGGTCCTCTGATCTTCGGTGCCGACCGCGCCGCCGCGCTCGCCGCGGTCCCCGGCGCGACGGCCGAGGAGTTCACCTGGACGGACACGGCCGCGCGCCTGGTGAGTCCGGACGGACAGTCCTCGCTCATCCTGCACTTCACCGAAGACGGGGCGCGGCTCAGCGGCGTGACCGCCGGCATCGCGAACCTGGACGGTGACGTCGAGCCGAACGGCGACCTGCTCCCGGCGGCCCAGGGCGTGCGCATCGGGGCGCCGCTCGCTGACGCCGTCGCCGCATTCCCCGATGGCACGTTCCTGCAGATCGTCTCGTCCGGCGAGGACTTCTATCAGTGGGCGACGAGGGAGGGCGGCGTGGTTCGCTTCCGCGCGGACCGCGACGCCGCTGATCCGGCGGCCGTCATCACCGGGATCACGGTGGAGGACGCGACGCTGACCCCGCCCCTCACCGTCGACTGACGCACGCTCTGCGTCGGGCCGCGGTCCCGCCCTGTCTTACTGACCGATCGTTCAGTTAGTATGGGCCGAGCGGGACCGCGGCGTCCCGTCCCCAGCGCGACGAGGAGGTCGGCGATGACGGATGTGACGACGGAGACGGCGGAGGCCGTGCAGCCCAATCGCGCCATGATGCAGCGCGACCGCGCGTCCGCGATGCTCGGGCTCACGGTCGAGCGCGACGACCCCGGTCATGCGGTCGTCTCGATGCGCGTGCGCGATGACATGACCAACGGCTTCGGCATCACCCACGGCGGGTTCGTGTTCGCGCTCGCCGACACGGCCTTCGCGATCGCCTGCAATGAGGACGACCGGGTCACGGTCGCGGCCGGAGCCGACATCGCCTTCCTCAAGCCGACCGTCGCCGGGCAGACCCTCACGGCCACGGCCGTGCGACGCACCCGCACCGGGCGCTCCGGCATCTACGACGTCACCGTGGTCGACGAGCAGGGCGACACCGTCGCCGAGTTCCGCGGCCGCTCCCGCACCACGCCCCAGACCCACTGACCCGCCGAAACCCGAGGAGCCCCCGTGTCGACGACGACCGCCCCCGCTTCCGCCCTCCGCCCGCCCGCCGCCGAGGAACTCGATCCCGAGGAGCGCCTGAGCCGTGCGGAGCTCGAGGCCCTTCAACTGGAGCGGCTGCAACGGACCGTGCGCCACGCCTACGCGCACGTGCCGCTCTACACCCGCAAGTTCGACGAGGCGGGCGTGCACCCCGACGACATCCGGTCGCTCGACGACGTGCGCCGCCTGCCCTTCACGACGAAGGACGACCTGCGCGAGACCTACCCGTTCGGGATGTTCGCGGTGCCGATGGACGAGGTCGCCCGCATCCACGCCTCCAGCGGCACCACGGGCCGCCCGACCGTGGTCGGCTACACCCGGGGCGACCTCGACCGCTGGGGTTCGCTCGTGGCGCGGTCGCTGCGGGCCAGCGGCATCCGGCGGGGCATGAAGGTGCACAACGCCTACGGCTACGGCCTGTTCACGGGCGGCCTCGGAGCGCACGCGGGCATCGAGGCCCTGGGTGCCACGGTGATCCCGATGTCGGGCGGGCAGACGGCACGGCAGGTGCAGCTGATCCGCGACTTCGAGCCGGACGCCATCCTGTGCACGCCCAGTTACCTGCTCACGATCGCGGACGCGATGGCCGCGCAGGGCATCGACCCCCGGTCGACGTCGCTGAAGGTGGCGGTGCTCGGTGCCGAGCCGTGGACGAACGAGATGCGGCACGAGCTCGAGCAGCGCCTGGACCTCGACGCGCTCGACATCTTCGGGCTCAGCGAGGTGATGGGGCCCGGGGTCGGGAACGAGTGCCTGGAGACCAAGGACGGGCCGCACCTGTGGGAGGACCACTTCCTGCCCGAGGTGATCGACGGCGACACGCTCGAGGCGCTCCCCGACGGGGAACGCGGCGAGCTCGTGTTCACCTCGCTCACCAAGGAGGCCTTCCCGGTGATCCGCTACCGCACGCGTGACATCACGCGCCTGCTGCCGGGCACCGCGCGGCCGGGCATGCGGCGCATGGAGAAGGTGACGGGTCGCAACGACGACATGATCATCCTGCGCGGCGTGAACCTGTTCCCGACGCAGATCGAGGAGCTGGTGCTGGGCATCGAGCAGCTGACCCCGCACTTCATCCTGGAGCTGACGAAGGAGGGGCGGATGGACGCGCTGACCGTGCGCATCGAGCGTCACCCCGACCTCTCGGTGGACACGTGCGCGGCGGCGGCGAAGGTGCTGGCACAGCGCATCAAGGTGTTCGTCGGGTCGACGGTCGCGGTGCGGCTGGAGGAGCCGGGTGCCCTGCCCCGCAGCGAGGGCAAGTACAAGCGCGTCTACGACCTGCGCTGACACGGCGCCGAGATCGCGCGGCCTGCACGGCGCGGGGGCGCCGCGATGGGAGACTGTGGGGGATGTCCGAGATGCAGACCACGCGGCGCGGCCGCCCCGGGTACGACCAGCAGGGGATCCTCGACGTCGCGGTCGCCGCGTTCAACGAGCACGGCTACGACGCGACCTCGATCGGCAAGCTGGCCGAGCGCCTTGGCCTGTCGAAGTCGGCGATCTACCACCACTTCGCCTCGAAGGACGACATCCTCGACCGGGCGCTCGACGCTGCCCTGAGCGGCCTGGAGGCCGTTGTCGACGACCCGCTGCCGCTCACGGACGGCGGCCAGGCGCCCGACGCCGTCGCGCGCCTGGAGCACGTGCTGCGCGGCGCCGTGCACGTGCTCGTGTCGCAGCTGCCCGCCGTGACCCTGCTGCTGCGGGTCCGCGGGAACACCGACGTGGAGCGGCGTGCGCTCACTCGCCGTCGCGCGTTCGACCGGCGCATCACCGCGCTCGTCGGAGAGGCGCAGGCGGAGGGGTCGCTGCGCTCCGACATCGACGCGGCCGTCGTGGCCCGCCTCACGTTCGGCATGATCAACTCGATCGTCGAGTGGTACCGCCCCGGCGGGCGTGAGGGCGCGGACCGGCTCGCCGACGACGTGGTCGCCATCGCCCTCGACGGCCTGCGCCGCCGCTGAGGCGCCGGACACCCCGCCCGCCCGGCGCCCCGCGCTTTCACACGGCGGCGAGCTCCTTGGCGACGAGTGTGAGCACGTCGTAGGTCGCGACGATCTCGTCGTCCTGGTTCTTCAGCACCGCATCCCACCGCACCTCGCCGTACTCGTCGGTCTCGCGCGGGGTGATCTGCTTGGCGGTGAGCTCGACCCGGATCTCGTCGCCGGGTGACACGGGCGTCACGAAGCGCAGGTTCTCCAGGCCGGAGTTGGCCAGCACGGGTCCCGGCGCCGGGTCGACGAACAGCCCAGCGGCCCACGACACCAGCAGGTAGCCGTGCGCGACCCGTCCGGGGAAGAACGGGTTCGCGGCCGCGGAGGCCTCGTCCATGTGCGCGTAGAAGGTGTCGCCCGTGAACGCCGCGAACGTCTCGATGTCGTCGAGGGTCACGGTGCGCGAGGGGCTTGCGACCTGATCGCCGATCCGCAGCTCGGACAGCGACTTGCGGAACGGATGCACGCCGTCGTTCGCCTCAAAGGGGCGGGCCGTCGCGCCCTGATGCCACACGCCGGTGAGCGCGGTCATCATCTCGGGGGAGCCCTGCACGGCCGTCCGCTGCATGTGGTGCAGCACCGCGCGGATGCCGCCCAGCTCCTCGCCGCCGCCCGCCCTGCCCGGCCCGCCGTGCACGAGGTTGGGCAGGGGGGAGCCGTGACCGGTCGAGCTGCGCGCGTCGTCGCGGTCGAGGAACAGCACCCGGCCGTTGTAGGCGGCGATGCCGGCCGCCAGGGTCGTCGCGACCTCGGGGTCGTGGGTCGCGACACTGGTGACGAGGGAGCCGCCGCCGCGGGCCACGAGTTCCGACGCCTCGGCCAGCGACCGGTACCCGACGATGCTCGACACCGGGCCGAACGCCTCGATCTCGTTCACGGCGGGGCTGGTCGCGTCGGCGAAGCGCAGCAGCATCGGGGCGACGAAGGCGCCGTCGGGGGCGGTCGCCTCGCTGCCGTCGGCGTGACGCACCGCGGGGTCGTCGGTCGAGCCGATCACGAGCTCGCCGCCCCCCTCCTGCAGCCGTCGCACCTGGCGGCGCACCTCGTCGCGCTGTGCGAGGGAGGCGAGCGGGCCCATCGTGACGCCCTCGGCCCGCGGGTCGCCCACGACGATCCGCTGCTCCAGGCGCGCGCGCACGGCGGCGATCACGTCGTCAACCGCGTCCTCAGGCACGATGGCGCGGCGGATCGCGGTGCACTTCTGCCCGGCCTTCGAGGTCATCTCGGTCACGAGCTGCTTCACGTAGGCGTCGAACTCGGGGGTGCCGCTCACGGCGTCGGTGCCGAGGATCGACGCGTTGATCGAGTCGGTCTCGCTCGTGAAGCGCACACCGCCGGTCTGCACCGCGTCGTGCGCGCGCAGGCGCTCCGCGGTCGAGGCCGAGCCGGTGAACGCCACGAGGTCGCCCAGGCGCAGATGGTCGAACAGGTCAGGCACACTGC
Organism: Microbacterium sufflavum; assembly: GCF_023091155.1. Taxonomy (NCBI): domain Bacteria; kingdom Bacillati; phylum Actinomycetota; class Actinomycetes; order Micrococcales; family Microbacteriaceae; genus Microbacterium; species Microbacterium sufflavum. Next base: position 2,103,335 of record NZ_JAHWXK010000001.1, read on the forward strand.
CCGACACCAGCTGCAGCGAGCCGTCGGGCAGCAGCCCGGACTCGACCATCACGCGCACCATCGCCTCGGTGAGGTAGCCGGTGGGCGTCGCGGGCTTCACGACCGTGGGCACCCCGGCGAGGAAGGCGGGCGCGAACTTCTCCAGCGACCCCCACACCGGGAAGTTGAAGGCGTTGATCTGCACGGCCACCCCGGGCAGGCGCGTGTAGATGTGGCGGCCGAGGAACGAGCCGTCGCGCGAGAGGTTCTCGACGGCGCCGTCGACGTAGACCTTCGCGTTGGGCAGCTCACGGCGGCCCTTGCTGGAGTAGGCGAAGAGCACGCCGATGCCGCCGTCGATGTCGACCCAGGAGTCCTGCGCCGTGGCGCCCGTGCGGCTCGACAGCGCGTACAGCTCCTCCTTGCGCGCCGTGAGGGCGAGCGCGAGCTTCTTCAGCAGCACGGCCCGCTGGTGGAAGGTGAGCGCGCCGAGAGACGCCTGCCCGACCGTGCGCGCGTGGTCCAGGGTGGCGCCCAGGTCGAGCCCGGTCGTGGAGACGCGCGTGACCACCTCGCCCGTGGAGGCGTCGCGCACCTCGGTGGCCTCGGTGTCGGCGGACGGGGTCCACCACGCACCCTGCACGTAGCTGGGGAGGATCTCGGTCATGGGGGTTCCCTTCATCAGTCGTCCCAGTCGTAGAAGCCGCGTCCGCTCTTGCGGCCGAGGTGGCCCTCGGCGACGAGACGGCGCAGCAGAGCGGGGGGTTCGAAGCGCGGGCCCAGGTGCGCGGCCAGGTACTCGGCGATGCCGAGCCGCACGTCGAGCCCCACGAGGTCGGTGAGCCGGAGCGGGCCCACCGGATGCTTGTAGCCGAGGGTCATGGCGGCGTCGATGTCGGCCGCCGAGGCGACGCCGTCCTCCAGCATCCGGATCGCCTCCAGGCCGAGCGCGACGCCCAGTCGTGAGGAGGCGAAGCCCGGCGCGTCGGCGACCACGATCGGCGTCTTGCCGAGGGCGTGCACCCAGCCGCGGGCCGCGTCGGTCAGGGCCGCGTCGGTCGCCGCGCCGCGCACGATCTCCACCAGGGTCGAGGCGGGCACCGGGTTGAAGAAGTGCAGGCCGAGGAAGCGCGCCGGGCGGTCGAGCACGGCGGCGAGCTCGTCGATCGCGATGGAGGATGTGTTGGAGGCCAAGGCGGCGGCGGGGGAGAGCTGCGCCTCCACGCGGGTGAGCGCCTCGATCTTCAGGCTCAGGTCCTCCGGCACGGCCTCGACGACGAGGTCGCAGTCGGCGAAGAGGGCCGCGTCGGTGCCGGTCGCGAAGCGTGCCCGATACGACGCGACCGTGTCGGTGGCGGAGCCGCGGGCGATCGAGGCGTCGACGGAGCCGAGCACGCGCGCGGACGCCGTCTCCGCCGCCGCGTCATCGCGTTCCACCACGGTCACGCGGGAACCCGCGAGCAGGAAGGCGTGCGCGATGCCGGCGCCCATGCGCCCGCCGCCGAGCACGCCGACGCGCGCCGGGGCGGTGGGCGGGGCCGTCGCGGCGGCCGCGGAGGGGGAAGGTGAGGTGGTCGTCATCGGTCTCTCCGCTCCAGGAAGGCGGTCATGCGGCGGAACTTCTCCGGGCTCTCGAAGAGCACGGACTGCTCCTCCAGGTCGACGGCGGGGTGCCGGTCGCGCGGGGCGCGCAGCACGCGCTTGGTCGCCATCGTGGCCGCGGGGTCGTTGCGGGCGATGCGGTCGGCCACGGCGTGGGCGGCGTCGAGCAGCTCGTCCGGCTCGTGCAGAGCGGAGACGATCCCGAGGCGCAGCGCCTCGTCAGCGAGCACCGTGCGACCGGTGAGCAGCAGTTCGGCGGCCCTGGCCTCACCCACGATCTCCTTCAGCCGCCACGATGCCCCGGCCGCGGCGATGATCCCGAGCCCGGTCTCGGGGTTGCCGATGCGGAGCGCGGGCGTGGCGAGGCGGATGTCCGCGGCGTAGGCGAGCTCGGCCCCACCGCCCAGGGCGTAGCCGTCGATCGCGGCGATCACGGGCATCGGCAGCTCCGCGAGGCGCACGAACGCGTGGGCGTTGATGCCGCGCAGCGCGTCGGCGGCGCGGCGCTCCCGCAGCTGGGCGATGTCGGCACCCGCGGCGAATACGCCCTCGGCCCCGGTGAGGATCAGCGTCTTCGGCGTCTCCTCCAGCTCCGCGCACAGGGCGTGCAGCGCGTCGATCGTGGCCTGGTCGATCGCGTTGCGCTTGTGCGGACGATTCAGGGTCGCGATCACCCGGTCCCCGCGGTGCTCGACCAGCAGCGGCGTCGCGGGCGGGGTCTCGGCGGTCGGGGCCGCGGTCATCGCACGGCCTCCAGGATCGTGGCCGCCCCCTGCCCGACGCCGACGCACATCGTCGCCAGGCCGTACTGCGAGCCCTCACGCTCCATCCGGCCCATCAGCGTGACCAGCAGCCGCGAGCCCGAGGAGCCGAGGGGGTGGCCCAGCGCGATGGCTCCGCCGTCGGCGTTCACTCGATCTTCGTCGAGCCCGAGGCGGCGGATGCACGCGAGCGACTGCGATGCGAAGGCCTCGTTCAGCTCGATCGACCCCAGGTCGTCCAGCGACAGCCCCGAACGGTGCAGCGCCTTCTCGGTCGCGGGCACCGGCCCGAGCCCCATGACCTCGGGGGCGAGTCCGGCCGAGGTGCCCACCACGATGCGCGCGCGGGGCGTGAGGCCGTAGCGCTCCACGGCCGCGGCGCTCGCCACCAGCACCGCGGACGCGCCGTCGTTGAGGGCGCTGGAGTTGCCCGCGGTCACGACCTCGCCGCCCGCGACCACCGGGCGCAGCCGGGCCAGGACCTCGAGGGTCGTGTCGGGGCGGGGGCCCTCGTCGACGAGCACCTCGCCGTCGCGCACGGGCACGCCGACGATCTCGGGGGCGAAGCGGCCGGCGCTGATCGCGGCGGCGGCGCGCTGCTGCGACCGCACGGCGAACGCGTCGGCCTCCGCGCGCGTGATGCCGTCGACGCGGGCGACCTCTTCCGCGGTCTCCGGCATCGTGAACGTGGCCTTGTCGCGCGCGAGCAGTCGCGGGTTGGGGAAGCGCCAGCCGATCGAGGTGTCGAACGCGGCTCCGGGCTTGGCCCAGGCCTTCTCGGGCTTCGCCTGCACCCAGGGCGCGCGGGTCATCGACTCCACGCCGCCCGCCACGATGAGGTCGGCGTCGCCGGCGCGGATCGCCTGGGCGGCCATGGTCACGGCCGACATGCCCGAGGCGCAGAGCCGGTTGACGGTGATGCCGGGCACGGTGTCGGGGAGCCCCGCGAGCAGCACCGCCATCCGGGCGACGTTGCGGTTGTCCTCACCGGCCTGGTTCGCCGCGCCGAGGATGACCTCGTCGAGCTCCGCCGTCGCGGGGTCGAGCCCGGCGCGCCGCACGGCCTCGCCGACGACGAGGGCGGCCAGATCGTCGGGGCGGACCGTGGCGAGGGTGCCGCCGTAGCGCCCGACCGGCGTGCGCACGCCTCCGACGAGATAGGCCTCTGGCATGCGGATCTCCTGACATCGTCGTCCTGCGGGTGGTCCGGGGAGCGGCCGGCCGTGAATTACTGACCGATCGTAAGGTAATTATGGCACAGGCGCACGGCCGACCGCGATCCCGGATCCCGCGCGTCAGACGGAGAGGTCCACGCCCTTTGTCTCCTTCACCAGCGACACCCCGATGAGCGAGATGACCGAGGCGATGGCGATGTAGAGGCCGATCGTCCACGCCGCGTGGAACTGGTTCAGTAGCGACTCCGCGATCATCGGCGCGAACGCCCCGCCGAGGATCGCGCCCAGCGCGTAGCCGATCGAGACGCCCGAGTAGCGCACGTTCGCCGGGAACATCTCGGCGTACAGCGCTGCCTGCGGGCCGTACGACAGCCCGAGGGCGAACGTCATCACGAACAGCGCCACGAAGTACCAGACGATGTTCGCGGTGTCGATCATGA